>JAJRTN010000150.1 GCA_024278275.1 Candidatus Hydrogenedentota bacterium | reverse complement strand
CCGGTCTTGGACAGGCCCCTTAACCGGGCAACAGGAAAACGGGAGACCTGATCCCCAAAAAAGGTGTTTTCAGAAGGAAAGAACCCTATTCTATGCGGGTCGAAGCGTTACGGCGATTCTGTCTTGGACAGCAGTGAAATCCAAACATTTCACCAACTTCCTATAAGTATGTGCAAATGGGGGGCAAGTCAGGTGCCCGGCGAAGCGAGACGGACGACAGGGTGGAAATACACGGTCAACTTCGCCGCGTGAAACAAGCCCCGAGATGGCCCGAAGATACGCGTACACAATAGGAGGCTTGCCATATCCGGGTTAAATTCTGCTCCATTAAACTTCCGCGAAGGCGGGGGCCCATATATAACAGCATGGCTTTGCCCTTATTTTTTGAATCCCCTTTCAGAAGAATAACGATCGGGATACCAAGGATTTCGGACCATTTTGTCACCCTTCCCCGCCTGCAAGGCTCCCCAAAACGGCGAGAGTGCCCATTGGCCGGGCCAGGTTTTCGAGCCTTCACCGCGCCTCGTGGAACTGCCCCCCGCCAACCCGTTACACTTCCCGTGTCCCAAGTATTCTGAGACGGCCCCGAAACCATGTGCCATCACCGAAAGGACCGGAATGAACCGTCAAACCACCCTGTGCCTGATGGCGTTGACGACCACCCTGTTTTCCGCGACCGCCGTTGGAGGAGATACGCCCATGGAGTTCCGCTCCGTCCTGCTCAGCCAAGACACCCGGGGGGTGACGTACCCCGCCGTGCTGGTCGATGGCAAACCCATTAATCCTTACGCCTATCTTATTCATGGCGGTAATCACGACCGGAACTTCGCGATTATGGCGAAGGCCGGTATACGCTGCTATACCACCGCCGCAGCCTTGGGCAACGGCCCCGATGGCTTCACCACGGACGGCCTGGGCAATGCCTTCGACGAAATACTGGCGCACGCGCCCGACGCACTCATCTTCCCGCGTGTCGGTGTCACGCCGCCGGACTGGTGGCATAAACGGAATCCCGGTAACCGGGTGATCTTCGACGACGGCACCGAAGGCCCCCAGTCCATGTTTTCCGAGGCGTGGTTGAAAGATGCCTGTCAATGGATTGAAGACTATTCCCGTTATCTTCGCACCGGTCCCTACGCGAAAAACATCATGGGCATCCACATCTGTTCGGGCGAAACGGCGGAGTGGCAATCCTGGGGTCTGTGGGCCAACAAACGCGGCGACTTCAGCCAACCGGCCCAACGGGCCTGGCACAAGTACCTGGCCGACAAGTACGGTGATGACACGTCCCTGGCGACGGTGTGGGGGAGGGAGGTGCGCCTCCGGGACGCCCCCATTCCCACCAACGCACGCCGCACGGCCACTTCAGGTTTGCTGCGCGACCCGGCCCAGTGGCAGGACGTGATCGACTTCTATGACTTCTACTGGCGCGGCACCGCTCACGCCATCGAGGAACTGGCCGCCGCCGCCAAGCGCGGGGGCGGACGGGATTGGCTGGTGGGTTTCTTCCACGGCTATGCGATTCAATACGGCGGCAAGGCGCAGGAAAGCCAGCATCTCGGCATGGGACAACTGCTCGATTGCCCGGACATTGACTTCTTTTGCAGTCCCGCCATGTATTCCAATCGCGGGCCGGGGGGCACCAGCACCTTCATGTCCTACACGGAATCCGTGAAGCTCGCCGGAAAGCTGTGGTGGGACGAAGCCGATAACCGAACCCACCTTTCCCTGGGCGATCCCTTCAGCGCCGTGGCGCCCGCGCAAAACCTTTTCGAGTCCGTGGGCGTACTCAAACGCGAGTTCGCCCACGCCTTCACCCGTAAATCTGCCATCTGGTGGTTCGACATGGGCGGCGGCTGGTACGACGACCCCACGTTGCTTAAATTACAGCGTGATATGCAGGCCCTTGGGACCAATGACACGCCCCGCTGGGAACCCAGGGTGGACATTGCCTTCTTTGTCGATGACAAGAGCGACTACCGTATGCGGCCCGACACCCCTTACCTGGCGCACATGACTGAACTCATGGCCGACATGCCCCGCCTCGGCGCGCCGTACCACACCTACCTGCTCCGTGATCTGCCGAAGGCACCCGCTTACGGGGTTTACGTCTTCCCCAATGCTTTCGACCTCACCGACGGAGAGCGCGCCGCCATCAACGCGCTCAAGAAAAACGGTAACATCCTCGTTTTCATGGGCCCCGCAGGTATCGGTCGCATCCGGAAGGGCCGGGTTCAATCGGACCTCAAGCACTCCGAGGCGCTGATCGGCTTTTCCCATGAACCGGACAGCATCAACACCCACGCCGCGAACGGATGGTACGGCGTGTGGCTACCCACGCCCCAGATTGCCATTGCGGATCTTCGCGCCCTGCTTGTGAAAGCCGCCGAAGCAAACGCGGGGCCTGTCCATTTCTTCCACCGTGAAGACGATGCCCTCTACGCCGGGAACGGGCTCATTGCCCTTCACGCGCAGCAAGGCGGCGAGAAGACCATCACCTTCCGGCGTCCCATGCGCGTGCTCGAGGTGTTGACCGAAAACGGCCTTGAAGCGAGCGGTACTACCCTGACCTTCCCCCTGAAAGCCAAGGAAACCCGATGCTTCGTCGTTTCGCCTCTGTGATTTTCACTCCCTTACCCGTGAAGTTCTGTACCCACGGTCGCGAATACAGGTTTGCCCCTTCCTTCCGTCATTCCCGCGAACCCGGGAATCCACGGGGAAGATATTGCCATTTTTTCGCGCGTGCCACCGGCGGTTTTCCGTCCGTGACACCTCATGCGCCCGGGGAAAGTTTTCCGGGTTCCATGGTCTTTCCCGGCTAGGACGTAGACACCTGCTCGCCCCATTCCTGGATGCGCCGGTCGATTGCACGGCGGATGGTTTTCCGCATATCCAACTCGCGCGGCGTGGGAACATGCATGCGGCGCCGGTCGGGGTTCTTGCGGCGGTCAAGCTGCCAGACCCCCTGGTTATCCTTGTAGTAGCCGCTCCAGCAGGCCTTGCCATAGAAAGGCCCGTCTTCATTCTGGAGAATCAGCCCGAGTTGCATCCAGTTCCTCCGGGCGAACTTGCTTAATTCATAGGCGTGCATATGGACCACGGTGGCCATGATCGCCGCGACCAGCCACAGGGCCATCAGCATGTAGCCGTAGGGACGTGTGCGCGTCACCCGGGGCACAGCGGTGGTACCACTGGTGATGGGTATTCCGGCCGGGTTCACGGTGGTCACGCCCAATTGCACCACGCCGCCATGGCGCACAAGGAAGCCCAGGTAGTCGCCGTCGGGCAAGCCCAGGTTCAGGTAGGAACCTTTTTCAAGAAACCCCTCGACCCGCTCGGCGGGATACCATCCGGCGTCTTCACCGTGCGCCTTGTGATAGTAAAGCGCCACACCCCGGGCGTCCACGCCTCGGGGTATGGGCAGCCATACCCTCTGGGGCACGTCAAAGACGGTCTCGGGCCCGATGGCGTAAGGCCTCCCCAGCCCGCCGGACAAGGCTTCGCCCACGGCGGCCAGGTCAAGCATTGCAAGTTCAATATCCCCAGCCGCCTCCTGGTCCGCGTTCAAACCTTCGGCAACATAATCCACGCCGGGAAGCGGTTGCCAGAGGGGTGGTTCTTTCACGGTTGTCCGATCCTGGTACGCCGTTTTCGACTCGGTCGTGAAAGTATAGACCGGGGAAACCGTCCCACTTTTCACCCGCACCTCGAAGGTATCGTCATAGTACCAGTAGGCGGAGGGACGGATCAGTACCCACAGATCGCGCGTATCATTGTCGGCACCGGCGAATACCCACGCGACATGGTAGGCACTTACCTCATAGGCGGGTACATCCACGGTGATGGTTTCGGGATCAATGGCCCCATCCGAGCGCAGGCGCAAGGCGAGGGTTCCATCCACGCGCGCCATGCGGGCCACGCCGTCCTTTCCAAGGGAGTACGGTATCACGGGCTCAAAGGTCGCCCCGTCGCGGATGTCGTCCGAAGCCGCCAGACCGGCAAGGTCGCCCGCCGTGATCCCGCCGCCGCCACCCCGGGCGACATTCGCCAGGATTCCATCGAGAACGGCCTGCATGTCCACGTCCGAAGCTGTTTCCGTGGCCGGGGGCGCCGCCGCGCGTACCATGGCGGCCTTCGCCGTGTTGGGGGCCGTCAGGTCGCCCAACCGGACCGGTCCGGCGGGCGTTTCCAGCCGCGCCGCGACGATGATGCGGGGGGCCTCGCCCGACTTGCCCCCCGTTATCCCGATGGAATCGTCCGCACCCGCCTGGGCCAGGGCCTCGGCCAACGTATTGAAGGGCGTATAGTACCCGCCATTCTCGGTTCCATGGTATTTGAAATCCACCCAAAGGTCATAGCCTTCCCGCACCCGCTCAATACGGACGCTCGCCACTTGGGTACCGCCTTCCCGTCCCCGAAGAATCAGTTCATGGGTTCCCGCGGAAAGGGCGAAATATCTCGGGCTGAACTCATTGGCTCCCGCCGTTCCCGACCCACGCCAGGACACGGTCCGCTCCTGAAAACCGTTGGTGACCGGGATATCCCACTGCATCATGGGCAGGTCGTCGGCCTCGGCGTCCATGTTAACGGCGAGGGCGTTGGCATACACGTTCGGCGCGTTTACCATGGCCTTCACCACGAACACACCGGCCTCGGCAATGGAGAACGGGAAAGACGCCCGACCGCTCGGTTCGTTGTATCCCGTCGTCTCAGTTTGAACAATGTGACCGTTTTCCACCGTGAACGGGCCCGACAGATCGCCGGCCTCGGCCTGCCAGGTATAGCTCAGGAACACGTCCACCGGCCCCGAGGACGATGCCGTGGCGCCCGCCAATTCGCTCTCGAAGTACGCCGTCAGTTGACGCGCCCCGTCCATGACGAAACTGATCTCCTCCTTGAGCTGGTCACCGGCCGGGTAGTCGCCTTCCCACCGGACAAAGCGCCACCCGAGACTGGCGCGTGCCCGCAAGGTGACGGCCGTGCCGGACAAGAACTGTTCCGCGTTCGCCGGCGAGGTGTAGACCGCCCCCCGCCCGACGGTCTTCGTGGTAAGTTCGTGATACACGGGCGCGGGACCGCCCCCCTTGCTTGCGGGATCCGTCAGGGGCGAACGAATGACCGTCGCGGAAGCGAGGGCGTCCGGGGGCACGGGAACTTGATCACAGTATCCGCCACTACAATCCACGGGCGTGGACGTGACCGGCACCACGTAACACACGATGCGCACGGCATAGGGATCCCTGGTATCGCTGAAATCGAATTGCCAGGGCACGCCGTTGCTGATTGTTTGAAGGAATCCCGAACCCGTGGGCCGGGAGTAATAGGTGTCGCCGCTTTTCGACAGAAACGTGACCAGGTAACCCGTTCCATCACCCGGCAGGTTTTCCACCACCCCCGTCATCTTCGCGTCGGTGGTTTGTCCGAAAGCGCTGACGGAGGTGATATGCAGCAACGGCGCGGCGCCTGAAGACGTGGCGCCCGCGCTGGTGGCCGCCTGGAGGAAGGCCGCGCGGTTTGCCGCGGCCCGGAACTCTTCGATATTCGGAACGCCATCCCCGTCGGCATCGCCCCAGGCCGCCAGGTAGGGCGTGTCCATGGCCGGGTAAATCTCCATGGAGATGTTCGGAATCAAATCGGCGTCCGGGTGGAAGTTGGGATAAATGCGCAACAATGCATCCTGAATGAGATGAAAGGTATTGGGTTCCCCCAAGGTCACCGCGCCCGCCAGGAGCTTCGCGAAGTCCTGGGGACCACGCGAGGACATGAGAACGTAAAGGGCGGAGTTTTCAATGATCGTGGCATGATTTCCCGCGATGGCCAGGTTCGTGAGATAGGCCGTCTTCACCTCGGAGTGACAAGAAACTGACGGTGTGGCGAGCACGTAATCGAGCAGCGCGGCCTGGTCCAGGTCCGGTATGCCGTTCTGATCGATGTCGTCATCCACCTCGAGACCGGCCCCTTTCAACCACGTGACAAAATCGTTGAGGGCGGCTTCGAAACCTGCGTCGACCCCCACCTCCGCATGGCCCGAAGGAACCATGGCAAGAACCCCGACGATCAAGGATAAACCCATAATACAACGGGACTTGCGTATATTAAGACCGGTCATGAATAGTGGGTCTCCTGCTGTCTTCTCAACCTCGCCGCAAGAACAAACGCAACGCCGATCCGTGCCGGAAGCCACCGCGCCGGGAACAGCGGATAATGTTTCGTCCGAAGCAGCGGAACGCATCAATGCGTACCCCGGCAACGAGCCGACGCGAGCCTGATTCCTCGACACTGCCTATTGTACCAGCATTCGGCGTTTTGCGGCTGTTAAAGTGCCATGCCCATGACGTAGAATCCGCAGGCAAGACCGGAAGGGAAACCTGGCCATGGGAAAGACCGCCTTCATTGCCGTCTGGACTCTCGCCCTCGGCGTGATGGCATTCGCACGGGGAGGCACGGAAATGCCCATCGCCTTCGACGAACGCGGCGGCATCCTCGCCTTCCGCCATGCCGGAAAGGAACTGAAGGTTTCCCTCCAATCACCGGCGTTTGCCTTCACCGACGGTACGGAGGCCGCCCCGGCTCCGCCTGTCTCGGTGTCCGGCGCCGTTGACGCGGAAGAGGGCCTGACGGCGACCTATGCGCCCGTTGATGTCGGCGCGGGCGCGACACTTGAAGTGGTGCTTCGTTTGGTCTGGGCTCCGGCGGATCGGGTTTTGCGCAAGCAGGCACGCTACCGCCTGTCCGGCGGCTCGGAAGCGCGTGTGCTTTCCAAGGTGACGTTTGATGTCTTTGAAGCGCCCGGTGCCCGTCTCACCGGCGCTCCGGACCAGAGCTATCCCGCTTTTCTCGATGGTTTCTTCGTGGGAGTCGAGTTTCCCGTGGCGGCGACGCGCCTGGAGGGGAGCAAAGTGATCGTGGCGCACCGGCCCGGCCTGCGTATGCAGCCGGGGGTCTGGCACGAAGGCCGCGCGGCGGTCTACGGCGCGGCGAAAGCGGGACGCGAAGAGGCGGCATTCAAGGCCTACATCGCCGCGCACCATCCCGAACCGTACGGTCTGCACGTGAACTACAACAGTTGGTGGACCTCCCCCGTGCCTTTTACCGAGCCGGATATCCTCGGGCTCATGGCCGCTTTCGACGAAAAGCTTTTCCGGCGTCACGGCGTACACCTCGACACCTTCACCATTGACATGGGCTGGTCCGACAGGCAAAGCATTTGGGAAATCGATGCGGACCGCTTTCCCGATGGCTTCGCCAACATCCAGCGCGCCGCCGGGGCCATGGAAGCCCGGCTGGGGCTCTGGATTTCACCGAGCGCCATGTATGCCCAGGCCCTCGATACGGACTGGGCCGGGGAAAATGGCTTTGAAACGGTTACCATCCCCTGGGGTGGACGGTCCACCCGAATCTGTTGCCTGGGCGGTCCCCACTACGCCGAGCGTTTCAAGAACCGTCTCGTGGACCTGGTCACGCGCTTCAACATCCGTCACGTAAAGTTGGACGGCTGCTATCTTCGGTGCGACCGGACTGACCATGGTCACGAACCCGACCCGCTCGCCTCTGAAGCCATCGCCGAAGGGGTTATCCGCGCCTTCCGGGCCGTGCGCGCCGCCGCGCCCGAGGTGTGGCTGGAAACCACCTGCTTCGGCTGGAACCCCAGCCCCTGGTGGCTCTTTTACGCCAACTCCGTCATTGGCACCTTCGGCGATGATTCCCCTTACGGCCGCGTGCCCGCGCCGGTGTTCTGGGAAAGCAAAACGACCGCCCGCGACTACTTCAACCTGCAAGGCGCCACCCTGCTGCCCATTCCCGACGCCGCGCAGGAGGTGCTCGGCATTATCGTCCAGACCGAGGATCCCTTCCTCAACGACGCCGTGGTCACCGTGTTGCGCGGCCATAGGTTTCTGCCGCTCTACATCAATCCCAAGTACATGGATGATGCCCGCTGGGAACGCCTCGCCGGCCTGCTGAATTGGGCGCGGGCCAATGAAGAAATACTCGGAAACACGGAGCCGCTTCCGCCGGTCTCGTGGCAGGGCGGAAAGGTGCCCCATTTTACCAACGACGAAGTCATGCCTCGCGAGCCCTACGGGTACGCCCACTGGAAAGACGGGCGCGGTCTCGTGCTGCTGCGCAACCCCTGGATGGAACCGGCCACCTACACGCTGCCCGTGCCCGAAGGTACCGGCAAAGTGGATGTGGTCAGTCTCTACCCCGAAGCACGCGACTATGGCCGCACCGTCTCGGGAAACATGGTGATTCCTCTCGCGCCTTGCGAGACCCTGGTGCTTGCCGTGGCACCGGGACGGGCACGGACGGGTACGAACGCGGCCGGGACGGTCAACACCGGCCTGGAGGTCGAAGTCACCAAGACACGCGCCGTCCGCTATGCGTTCCACCACGAGGGCGAAGTGCTCGGACCCGATTGGACCGTCGTCTCCCCCGGGGGCATGACGGCCGATTGGGCGCTCAGGGCGCATGTCACCGTGGGAACACCCCGGGCACGCCTGGTCGCGCTGCTCGAAGGCAGGGAAACCCCCGACCCGTCCCACGCCCTGCTGCGAATCAACGGCGAGGACGTTCCCCTGGATGTCGGCCCGTCGGACGCGGGCTGGGCGGCCTCCTCCATCCCCGCCGGTCCCGAGCGATGGCTTTTTCTCCAGGCCGGACTGCCCGCGGGCGACAGCGAGGTCGAACTCGAACTGCGCGCGGGGGGCTCCCTCACCCACATGGCAGCATGGGTTTGGGGTACGAAACAGGGCGGGGACACGCCCGATTACCCAAACGCCCTGCCCCGGCCCGAAAGCATCTCACTGACCTCGGCGGCCCTGCTGCCGCGCACGCCCGTCGAAGGGTTCGAAACCGTGGCCGACCGCCCGGCGATGGTCGAGCGGATCAACGGCGCGTTCCTCGACGCCCTTGAACCCCTTTCCGCGACGCAAGGCTGGGGAACGCTCCAGAAAAACCAAAGTGTCACCGGGCGGCCCATGCGTATCGGTGAAACACATTACCGCCGCGGCCTGGGCACACACGCCGTGTCCCGCATCGTCTACAGCCTGGGCGGCGCCTACGCCACGTTCGAGGCCTTCGTCGGCGTGGACGGCAACGCCAAGGGAACCATCACCTTCGCCGTCAAGGGCGATGGAACAACCCGCTGGGAATCCGGCATCATGCGCGCGGGCGATCCGCCCGTGGCGGTTCACGTCAATGTCTCGGGCGTAAAGACGCTGGAACTCAGGGTGGGCGACGCCGGCGATGGTGTCACCTCGGACCACGCGAACTGGGCCGATGCCCGCCTGTTACGCTAAGGAGATCCCATGACTTCCCGTGAACGGCTCATGGCCACCCTGCGCGGCGAAACAGTCGACCGTCCCGCCGTCAACTTCTACGAGATCGGCGGGTTCTCCGTCAACCCCGACGACCCCGATCCTTTCAACGTATACAACGCCCCGTCCTGGCGGCCCCTGCTCCAACTGGCCGAGGAGAAAAGCGACCTCATCCGCATGGCCATGCTCCAGCCCCTGCCCGGCGCCACCCAGCCACGTCACGAATTCTACACGCATGAAACCTACCTGGAAAAGGGTTCCCGCTTCACCCGGACCACCCTCGACACGGGCCGCAAGACCCTCACCCGTCTCACCCGGCGCGACCCCGGAGCCGACACCACCTGGGTGCTGGAGCATCTGCTCAAGGATACGGACGACCTCCGCGCTTTCCTTGAACTGCCAGACGAGGCCTTTGAAAGCGGCCCCGTCGATCTCGACGCCATCACGCGCCTCGACCGGGAAGTGGGGGACCGGGGCATCATCCTCATCGACACCGCCGACCCCATCGCCGAGGGTGCGCTGCTCTTCGCCATGGAGGTATATACCGTCATCGCCAACACCGAGCCCGCCCTTTTTCACCGCCTTCTCGAACGCTTCGCGGCTCCTTTGCTTCGCCGCGTCGAGACCGTCGCCAAGGCCTGCCCCGGCCACCTCTGGCGCGTTGTCGGACCGGAACTCGCCGTCGAGCCCTACCTGCCGCCCGCCCGCTTCGCCGAGTTTGTCGTTCCCTACACCGGCCCCATCGTCGCGGCCATCAAGCGTCACGGCGGCTTCCCCCGCGTTCACTGCCACGGCCGCATCAAGAGCGCCCTTCCCCACATTCACGCCATGGGCGCCACCGCCCTCGATCCCATCGAACCGCCGCCCCAGGGCGACGTCCTCCTCGCCGACGTGCGCCGCGAGTACGGGAAAGACATGGTCCTCTTCGGTAACATCGAGATCGCCGATATCGAGAACCTGCCGCCCGAAAGGTTCCGAAAAGTCGCCGAACAGTCCGTCAAGGACGGCACCGCCGGCGAAGGGCGTGGTTTCGTGCTCATGCCCTCTTCCTGCCCCTATGGCCGCACCATATCCCCCAACACCCTGGCCAACTACGAAACCCTCATCGACGTGGTGCAATGACCACGCAGCGGTCCATGGACGGTGGTTATGCATTCCCATGCGGCGCGTGGGGTCGGGAACACGCCTTCATCCCCTGTACCATGAACATCCAGGATCATCAACATTATCTGCCCTTTCCGAGGGGAATGAGCTTAATTATTGTGCAGTAATATGTTGACTGAGATGGCAAAGAAGGCATCTTGACAAAGCCGAAGGCTCTCCTCTTATGTGGCACAGCCGCCCCCTGTGGGCCGTACTCGGCCCGGACCGGGGGCTGTGCCACATAAGAAAAGAGGGAAACCTTGACGACGAAACAGCCTCCCTTGGAAGAGGCCTCAATTCGTATGGTGGGCCTTGGCCCACCATATCCCTGGTTCAAGGGGCTTTTGATTCGCTCAAAGGTTTGGCATTGGTGGACCAAGGCCCACCCTTCCCCGCGTTCGCGGGAAAACATGGAAACCTCTTCTACTTTTTTTGGAACTACGCTTCTCCATGGAGTCGATGCCTGGTTCCGGCTTGGCCGGGTTAGGGTATCCCTTTGATGTTCTGGTACCATGCGCGTAGACCGGGATGCGAAATACGGAAGGAGAAAAACGTTGGGTACCAAGCTGGCAATTCACGGAGGAGAAAAGGCGGTTCCCGAAGGCGCCGTCCAGCCTTGGCCGCCTATCGACGCGGTGGATCGCGAGATGGTGGTCGCCTCGCTGGAGGCGCACGAGCATGTCTTCGGCCCGAACCTGAACGCGTTCCAGGAGGAATTTGCCGCGTGGAACGGCAACAAGTACGTGCTGGCCACGAACTCGGGCACGGCCGCCTTGCAGATGTGCGTCGCGGCGTGCGGATGCGGCGTGGGTGACGAGGTTATCGTGCCGGCCTGGTCGTGGCCTTCTTCCGCCTCGTGCGTCATTCACAACGACGCGATCCCGGTCTTTGTCGATATCGATTTCGACACCATGAACATCGACGTGAACCGGATCGAGGCGGCCATTACGCCGAAGACCAAGGCGATTCTCGTGGTGCATCTTCACGGTCTGGCCGTGGCCATGGACAAGGTCATGGCCATCGCGGAACGACATGGACTGAAGGTTATCGAGGATGCCTGCCAGGGGCATGGCGCGACCTACCGGGGCCGCAAGGCGGGCACCTGGGGGCACTGTGCATCCTTCAGTTGCAACCAGAACAAGCTGCTTTGCGCGGGGGAGGGCGGCTTCTTCGTCACCGATGACGAGGCGCTTTTCGAGAAAGGGAAAATGCTGGGCGTATTCGGCGAGACGCGCGACCCCGCGCCGGACCCGGGCTACCACAACTACGCCATGGCCTGTAAGTACAACAGCAATGATCTCGTGTCGGCATTCGGCCGGGCGCAACTCGGCAAACTTAGCGGCTACCTGGATCTTATCCGGGAGAATGTCACCGTGCTGAGGGAGGAACTGGACGGCGTGCCCCATCTCATCCTGCCGGTGGAGCCGGAAAACCACGGGCACAACTGGTACAACTACACGATCCGCTTCGACATGGCTTCCCTGGGCCACCAGGACAACCCGGTTGCCATGCGCGACGCCCTCATCGCCGCGATCAACGCGGAGGGCGTGCCCAACGCCGCCTGGCAGCAATTCATCTTGCCCGCCATGACCGTTTTCCGCGCCCAAGACGCTTACGGACAAGGGCACCCGTGGTCCTCGCCCCATGCCGCCCCGGTGGATTATTCCCTCGACCAATACCCCGTCGCGCAACGGCATTGCGAAACGCACACCTGCCTGGTCATGGCGATTCGTCCGCCCAATGGACCGGAAGTGGCCCGCTTGCTCGGGCGGGGCATCCGGAAAGTCATGAAAAATACCGACATGCTCACACCGTAACCCCCGCAAGGATGGATGGGAGAATGGATATGTCCCTGCGTGCAGGCTTCGCGGAAATCGACATCACCCCGCCCCTGGGCACGCACCGTATCGGGTGGCTGAAGGACATCATCGCGGACCATGTTCTTGATCCCCTGTTTGCACGTGTTGCCCTCCTGGAGTCCGGCGGTGAGACCATCGCCTTCGTCCAACTCGACACGCTCACGGTGCGATGGACCACCACCCAGGCCCTCCGCGACGCCATTTCCGAACGGTACTGCTATCCCGGCAACCGCGTCATGGTTTCGGCCACCCATAACCATGCCGGTCCCGCCGTGGCGAACTGTGGTGATGTACGCCGCGACGAGGGATACGTGGCCGACCTCATCGAGAAGGTGACCGCCGCCTTTGGCGAGGCCCATGCCGCGCTCCGGCCTGCGGAAGTCGGCCTGGGGAGCGGATTCAACGCCGACATCGCCCGCAACCGGCGCGTGGTCATGCGAGACGGCACCGTGCGTACCCACGGCACTTTCGACGACCCCGAAGCGCTGTACATTGAAGGTCCCATCGATCCGGAGGTGGCCGTGCTGGCCGCCCGCGACAAGCAGGGCAACCCCATCGGCTGCATCGTCAACTACGCCTGCCATCCCGCGCACCACGGCGGCACCACCGCGCTGTCGGCGGGCTACCCGGGTGTTCTCGCGGCGGCCATGAAGGATCGGGGATGGCCCGTGACCCTCTTTCTTAACGGCGCGGCCGGGAACATCCATTCAAGCGATCCGGCCAGGAGCGGCGCGGACTGGACGATGGAGGAGGTCGGCAAGCGGCTCTCCGAGGATGCCCAAAAGGTGATTGCCGCCATGGACTTCCGCGAAAATCCGCGGATCAATTCGCAATCCGCGACCCTGTCGCTGCCCTATCGCGAAATAACGGAAGAGGCCTGTAAAGGCACCGTGCGCGGCGCGCAGCGTTTCATCGACCCCGCCATCTATGATCGGGGCATGCCCGATCTCGTGGCCCGTATCCGGACGCGGGGAACACAACCCGCCGAGGTGCAGGTTCATCATCTCGATGAGTACGCCTTCGTGGGCGTTCCGGCCGAGTATTTCGTGGAGCTCGGCCCGCGAATCAAGGTAGAGACTTACCCCCGGCATACCCTCGTAGTCAGCCACGCTAACGGTAACGTAGGTTACGTGCCCCACAAAGACGCCTTCGCGCGCGGCGGCTACGAGACCACCTTCACGGGATCGAGCCGCATGGCACCGGAAGCGGGTGATATCCTCGCGGACCGCGCTATCGCGATGGTCCAATCCCGTGCCATGCCGGCCTGAAAGCGCGGCAGGTATGGCTTCCATACAATCCCGTCCGTCTCATCCGGCATGCCGCCGCTCCATCACACCTCCACCACGACGCCTTCCTCCTGGATGCTGATTCCCTTCACCCCTTTTCCTTCCAGCCCGCTTTTCAACGCTTGAAGACTCTCCTCCTCGCCATGAACCAGGATGGTTCTTTGGGCGCTGTTCTTAAAGCGCGCGCCGAAGTCGATCAATTCCGAGCGCCCGGCGTGGGCGCTGAACTCGTTCATCACCTTGACCCGCGCGCGGAGTTCCCGGCTCACGCCGAAGATCCGAACTTCCCGCTGCCGCTCCACGATGCGGCGGCCCAGCGTGTTACGCGCCTGGTAGCCGACGATGAGGATGGTGTTCTTCGGGTCTTCAATGTTGTTGCGCAGGTGGTGAACAATCCGCCCGAATTCGCACATACCCGACGCCGAGATGATGATGGCCGGTCCCTTGAGACCGTTCAACTCCATGGACTGTTCGCGGTTGCGGATGTAGCGGATGTTGCCGAGCTGGAAGGGATCGCCCCTGGTCTCCATGAGATCAAGGAATTCGTCGTCGAAACTTTCCGTGTGCAACCGGAAAACCTCGGTAATGTTCACCGTGAGCGGGCTGTCCACGAACACGGGCATCTTGGGAATGGCCCCCTTGCTTTCCAGTACCTTGAGCGTGTAGACCACTTCCTGCGCCCGTTCCAGGGCGAAGCTGGGGATGATCACTTTTCCGCCCCGGGCGTGGGTCTCGTTGATCACGTCCGCCAGCTTTCCTTCCATCATCTCCACCGGGTCGTGATCGCGCGACCCATAGGTGCTTTCCATCATGACCACATCGGCCTCGGTGGGTTCCCAGGGGTCTTCGAGAATGCTCATGTTCCTGCGCCCGATGTCGCCGCTGTAGATCAGGCGTTTCCATTGCCCGCCCTCGGCGTATTCCACTTCCACCATGGCGGAACCCAGTACGTGACCCGCGTCGCGAAGCGTCACGAACACATCGGGCAGCACGGGAAAGCGCAGGTCATAAGGCACGCTGATGAAGTGGCGCATGATCTCCTGCACATCCTCGCTGACATAGGGCGGCGCAACAAACTCCATTTTCTTTTTCGAAAGCCACTCGGCATCGCGCTGTTGAATGTGGGCGCTGTCCAGCAGCATGATGGCGCACAAATCGCGCGTGGCGGGCGTCGTGTACACGTTGCCCCGGTAGCCCCGCTTCGCCAACAGGGGCAGCAATCCGCTGTGATCAATGTGGGCGTGACTCAACACCACGGCATCCAGTGTGTTTACGTCGAAGCCCAAATGCCGGTTGCGTTCGTTGGATTCCTTGCGCCGCCCCTGGAAGAGGCCACAATCCAGCAGAATCCGTTTCCCCTCGATCTCCAGCAGGTGTTTGCTTCCCGTGACCCCGCCCGCGGCGCCATACGATGTGATCTTCATCCCGCGGCCTCCCGTTCCACGATTTCCGACGGTGACTCCTTGAACGCCGCCACGCAGCGGCGCACCAGCGCGGCCGGGTCGGCATCGTAGATAATGCGCGATCCCGTGTCTTTCTTGATGATAGGCATGAAATCGTCCACGTGATCCGCCACGCCGCCCGTGCCGGTCAACACGCCGATAAGTCTCCCCTCGTCATAGGCGATGGCGAACTCGCCCAGCGTGCCCGAGCGGCCCCCGACAATCAGTACGATATCGCAACTGCGCACGCCCGTAATCTCCCGGCCCATCAGTCCCGCGCCCGTGTAGATCATCACGTCGATGTGATCCGTGGGACTGCCGTAACGGCCCACATGCTCCGCGAGACTCAGCGCGGGGGAGACCCCCACCGTCAGGCCACCGGCCTGTTTGCAGCCGATGACGGCGTAATACGGCAGTCCGGGACACCCCCCCGTGAGAATGGCGCAGCCCTCCTCCGCGATGGCCCGCCCCAGTGCCTTGCACCGCGCGACGATATCCTCGTCCATCTTGCCCCCCGCCGATCCCATGACGCCTACCTTGATTCGACTGATTTCCACTGTTGGGTCTCCTGTCGTGTTGCGGTCCGTGCCCACTGCCCGGAAGCATTCCGTCATACCCTTGCCATTTCGAACGAATTCGCGAAAAAAACTGGTATCACCCAACCGCCACGTTCTGCGCGTCAAGCAGCGTTCGCGCGTGCTCCAGGCTCACCTCCGACACCGAACCGTCCAACAACCGCGCCACTTCCCGCACCCGGTCGTCTCCCAAGATCGCCCGGACCCCGGTCACGGTGCGCCCCTTTTTCGTTTGCTTCGACACGCTGAAGTGGTGGTCCGCCACGGCGGCGATCTGGGGAATGTGGGTGATGCAGATCACCTGGTGCGATTGCGCGAGGCTCCGAAGCTGGGTGGCCACTTTCCGCGCCACCGTGCCGCCCACCCCGGCGTCAATCTCGTCGAAGATGAGCGTGGGAATCGTGTCCGCCGAAGCGAAGACCGACTTGAGGGCCAGCATGATGCGCGACACCTCGCCGCCCGAGGCCACCTGCCGCAGGGGTTTCCGTTTCTCCCCCGCGTTCGCCGCCAGGGAAAAAACCACCCGGTCGATTCCACTCGCCCCCAGGTCAACCGGGTCCATGTCCGTCTTGAACACGGCCCCCTTCATCCCCAGGTCCGCCAGGCGCGCACTCACCGCCTTATCCAGTCTCGCCGCGCCCGCATGGCGCTTTCGTGAAAGTGCCTTTGCTGCTTTCAGCGTCTTCTCGCGGAGCCTGTCCCGCTCCCGCCGCAGGGATTCCAGGCGCTCGTCACGATGTTCCAGGCCCTCCAGCTCCTCCGCCGCCTGGTCGCGGTAGGCCAGGATCTCCTCGATGCTTCCCCCGTATTTCCGCTTGAGCTGCCCCAGCAGGGCCAGTCGCTGATTCAGCGCTTCCAGTTCTTCCGGGTCATACTCCACCGCCTCCGTATAGGTTCGCAACTCCGCCGCCACCGCGTCCACGCCGCCCCGTGCCTCGTCCAGTTGCCGCGCGAGGGCATCAAAGCCGTCGTCCAGCGCGGCCAATTCCGCCAGGTCCCGTCCCGCCCGGTCGATGGCGTCAATGGCCGAGGTTTCTTCGCCCTCATACAGCAGGGCGTGGGCATGGTTCGCCAGCAGGCAGATGCTCTCCGCATTTGTAATCCGTTTCAACCGGCTTCGCACCTCCTCCTCTTCGCCCGGCGCGAAACCGGCCTCATCAATCTCCGTCACCTCGAAGCGCAGAAACTCCACCTGGCGGGTCCGGTCACGGTCATCCCGCGCCAGGGCGTCGATTGCCTCATCGAGCCGCCGCAATTCCCCCACCTGCCTCCGCACCTCGGCGGCGGCGTCCACGGTCCCGCAAAAGCCATCCAGCAGGCCAAGCTGGCGCTCCGCTTTCAGCAGCGACTGGTGTTCATGCTGCCCGTGGAGGTCCACCAGTTCATCCCCGATGGCCGCCAACACCGCGATGGGCACCAGTTTGCCCCCCGCGTAGCCCCGGCTCCGGCCCTCCGCGGAAACCGTTCGCGACAGGAGCAGCGCCCCGTCCTCCAGTTCCACGTCGTGGGTGTCGAGCAGCGCGCGGAGTGGGGGAGAGGGGCGCTCCAACCGAAAGACCGCGTCGATGGTGGCACGTTTGGCGCCCGCCCGCAGCACGTCCCCGGAGACACGCGCCCCCAGCACCAGGTTCAACGCGCCCACCAGGATGGATTTGCCCGCGCCCGTTTCGCCCGTAAGCGCATTGAAGCCCCCGCCAAAATCCACTTCCATGGCCTCGATAAGCGCGTAATCCCGGATTCTCAGCGTTTCAAGCATAGGCGAACACAACCCATCACCCGTTTCTCTCGCAATACCCACGGACACTGTGCCCAATCCGCACCACCCCGTGCAAGTGGACGGGAAACAGCGGCATGGACGTCACCCGCGCATATACGCCAGGAACTCGCGGTTGCCCGCCGGCCCGATCAGCGGCGACGGAATGACATCCACCCGGGCGAAGCCAAGCGCCTTGGCGATGTCACAAGCATCCTGAACAACCTGCTCGTGAACCTTCGGATCGCGGACCACGCCGCCTTTCCCCACCTGGTGTTTCCCCGCTTCGAACTGGGGTTTCACCAGGGCGATACCGGCGGGATGGGGAGGCATGACGCGCACCAGCGCAGGTAGAACCAGCTTCAGCGAAATGAAGGAGCAGTCCACGGTGAAGAAGGTAGGGGACTCCTCCAGTTGTTCCGGCCGGAGATGGCGCGCGTTGCATCGTTCCATCACCACGACCCGGGGATCCTCGCGCAGGCGCCAGGCGAGTTGCCCATACCCCACGTCCACGGCGTAGACCTTGGCCGCGCCATGCTGGAGCAGGCAATCCGTGAAACCGCCCGTACTGGCCCCGGCGTCAATACAGACCAATCCCGTCACGTCGGGCTGGAAGGCTTTGAAAGCCGCTTCCAGTTTCTCGCCCCCCCGGCTGACGAAGCGGGGTTGTTCGAGAATGGTGAAGACCGTGTCTTCCGTGAAACGCGCGCCGGGCTTGTTCAGCTTCGTGCCGTCGGGGCCGACGACTTGTCCGGTCAGGATCAGCCCCTGGGCCTTGGACCGCGACACGCCTTCCCGGCGCTGGACCAGAATGTCGAGACGTTCCCTGCCCATGGTTAATCCCGCGCGACCAACGCCACGGCCTGGGCACTGATGGCCGCCTCGGCGCCTTCCGCTCCCACGCCCTCGTTGGTCTTCGCCTTAACGGAAACCCTCTCCACGGGCAAACCCAGCGCCGCCGCCAGCCGTGCGCGAATGGCGTCCAGGTGCGGGTTCAGTTTAGGGCGTTCGGCCACCACCGTACTGTCCACGTTGATCAGCCGGTAGCCGGCCTCCGTGACACGCCGGCAGGCTTCCTCCAGGAGTTCCAGGCTGTCGGCACCCTGGAAGGCCGGGTCCGTATCCGGGAAAAGTTGGCCGATATTGCCCAGGGCGGCCGCGCCCAGGATCGCGTCGGTGATGGCATGGGCCAGCACGTCGGCATCGGAGTGTCCCAGCAGCCCCTTCTCATGGGGGATGGTTACGCCCCCCAGGATGAGCGGCCGTCCCGCCGCCAGACGGTGGAGATCGTAGCCCTGGCCCACGCGAATCACGCCAGTTCCTCCCGCACCATGGCCTCCGCCAGACGAAGATCTTCCGGCAAAGTGATCTTCAGGTTATGCCGCGATCCCATCACCAGTTTCACCCGGCCGCCCATGCGTCGCACCAGGGAGGCATCGTCGGTGCCTTCGAAGCCCTCCGCCGTCGCGCGGCGGTGGGCTTCACGAATGACCTCGACGCGAAAGGTCTGGGGCGTTTGGCAGGCCCAAAGACGACTGCGCTCCGGGGTGGATTGGAGAAAGCCCTCCGCATCGCCCTCCAGGATGGTATCGATACTGGGAATGGCGACCGTGGCGGCCCCGAATGCGACGGCGGCCTCGATGGACGCCCGGATGGCCTCCACGCTGACGAAAGGACGGGCGGCATCGTGGATGACCACCACCTCCGCATCGTCATCCAGCGCGGCGAGCCCGTGGCCCACCGAATCCTGCCGGCGTGTGCCTCCCTCAACCAGCCGCAAACCACGCCCGGCCAAGATGGTGGAGAACCCATCCCCCCAACCCGGCGGCACAAGCACCACCCCTTCGGTCAGACCCGCCTCGCGAAAACGGTCCAACGTGCGCAAAAGGAGGGGTCGTCCCATCAAGGGTACGAGCGCCTTCGGCCGGCGACCGCCCAGCCGCTCCCCCAAGCCCGCCGCCGCGATGAGCAGGCGCGTATTCACGTCGGTAAATTATCGAAGCGGGTGAAGATCATTCTGCCGGCGGCCGTCTGGAGGACGCTGGTCACCACGACCTGCACCTTCTTGCCCAGGTAAGGACGCCCCCCATCCACCACGATCATCGTGCCGTCGTCCAGGTAGCCCACCCCCTGGGCGGATTCCTTGCCTTCCTTGATCACCTTGACCTCCATCCGCTCATCGGGGAGTACGGCCGGCTTCAAGGCGTTGGCCAGATCGTTGATGTTCAGCACCACGACGCCCTCGATTTGGGCCACCTTGTTGAGATTAAAGTCATTGGTGAGAATCTTCGCGTCGTACTGCTTGCCCAAGGCGACCAGTTTGGCATCCACTTCACGGATGTCGGCCGGATCATCATCAATGATTTCCAGGGGTACCGGCGATTCCTCCCCTTGCAGGGCCTTCAGAATGTCCAGGCCGCGCCGTCCCTTCGCTCGACGCAGCACGTCGGATGAATCGGCGATATTCTGCAATTCGTGCAACACGAATCGCGGCACCAACAACGTGCCCTCCACGAAACCGCTGGCACAGATATCCGAAATACGTCCGTCAATAATGACGCTCGTGTCCACCAGTTTCAGACAGCCCCGGTCGTTCTTGTGGCGTTCCACCGCGGTAATCAGCGTGTCCCAACTCGAAGCGCGCGTCAGGCCGAGGGAAATACCGGCGAAGCCAAAGAGCAACACCAGCGTGGCCAGCACAAAAACCTGGATCGTCCCGTCCATGTCGGGATTGAGAAAAATAATATAGCGTCCAAGAAGATAACCCACCACCATGGCCAGCACGATGGCGATCAGGGCGGGCGCAAGTTTTTCATAAAGTTCCTGGGTAACGAAATGCAGCGCGAACAACACCAGGGCCGCGACAGTGCCGCCCGCGATGGCGCCAAGAAGCATCCACAGCGTGGTATCCCCCGGCGACAGGGATTCCTCGCGGGAAAGATTCACCAGGTACTGCGCCCAAGCGCCACCCATGATGATACAAGCCAGGATGAAAAGAACTCGAACCGTCTTTACCGGCATGAACTATACCCCCCTGTGTTGTTGGCATGAGATTTCAATGAATGCCTCATAATACGTGTCGCACCCGAGGTTTACGCCTCTCTTTGCAAGGAGCATGTGCCAGTATATCAGACCCGCCCGTTCGAGGCGAATTACGGCGCCACGGGACTACGCGCTCATCCGCGCCAGGCATGCCGAAACCAGCGTGGCCAGCTTGGGTTCAGCCCCATTCGCCGTGGCAATAATCTTCTCTATATCGGCGGCTTCCAGCGCGTCCGGGAAGCATTCATCGGTAATCACCGAGAAACCCAGTACCTTCAGCCCCGCATGAACCGCCACGATCACCTCCGGCACCGTGCTCATGCCCACCGCGTCACCGCCGATGGCCCGCATGAACCGGTACTCCGCCCTGGTCTCCAGGCAGGGCCCCGTGCACGCCAGGTACACGCCTCGCAACAGCTTTATACCCTGTTCCAGGGAAATAGTTTCCGCCAGTTCAATGAGCGATTCCGTATAAGGTTCGGACATGTCCGGAAAACGCGGTCCCAGGGCGTCGTCGTTGGGACCGATCAGCGGATTGTCGCCCATGAGATTGATGTGATCCGTAATCACCATCAGGTCGCCCGCCCGGAATTGGGGGTTCATCCCACCCGCCGCGTTGGACACAACCATCGTGGACACGCCCAGGGCCTTCGCCACGCGAATGGGGAAGGTGACCTGCTGAAGGGAATAGCCTTCGTAGGGATGGAACCGGCCCGACAGCGCCACCACCCGCTTGCCCGACAGTTCGCCCAACACCAGCTCACCCGCGTGGGTCTCCACCGTGGACGCGGGAAAGTGGGGGATATCCCCGTAATCCATCCGGGCCTTGACTTCAATGCGGTCCGCCAGGGCCCCCAGTCCCGTGCCCAACACAATCACCACTTGGGGTTTGATGTCGCACACACGGCGAATGGCCTCCGCGGCCTCGGTGATCTGCTCGCTTAGCTTCATGCTTTCCCTTCATGCAAGGTCATGTGCCCAGTCCCAGTCGGTTTCGGGCCTCGGACGGTGAACATTCTTCGATACGCAAGGTCTTGTCCCGTGACTTGTCCCCGCCAACAACAGTGACACAACGTTTCGCCACGCCCATGCGCTTCGCCAAGAAAACGCATAACGCCTTGTTGGCCGCACCCTCCACGGGCGGGGCCGTAAGCGCCACGCGCACCCGGCCCTCCACCACGAGAAAAGCATTGCGCGACGCCTTGGGTTGCACCCGAACCCGCAACAGCAGGTGGTCGCCCCTGTCCTCCAGCACGCCGGGCCCCGCTTTAGACATGTTCGAGTTCTGCTTCGACCGCCGGTTCAAGAAACTGCCCCATGGCACGGAACTTGGCCTGCCGTTTCTCGGGCGTCCAAAGTCCTTTCTTGCAGCCGTCGAGGAACTTGGCAATTTCCTCCGACAACACCTGCGCCGCCGCATCGGGCGCGCGGTGGGCGCCACCGTCGCTCTCGGGCATGATACTGTCCAGCGTTCCCAGCTCGAAGAGTTCCGGGGCGGAAACGCGCATGGCCGAGGCGGCCAACTCCTTCTGCTCCACGTCCCGCCACAGGATCTCCGCGCACCGTTCCGGGGGACAGATAACGTACATGGCATACTCGAACATGGTCACCCAATCGCCCACGGCGATGGCCAGCGCCCCGCCGCTCCCCCCTTCGCTCAGGATCGCGCAGAAGATGGGGACCTTCAGCTCCAGGCAGGTCAACATGCTTTGGGCGATAATGGGCCCCTGGCCAAAACGCTCCGCCTCGATATCGGGATGGGCCGCCGGCGTGTCCACAAAGGAAATCACGGGAAACCCGTAACGCTCCGCCAGCCGCATCATGCGCATGGCTTTCCGGTAACCGTCGGGGTGGGCCATGCCGAAATTGCGACGCACCTTCTCGTCCGTCTGTATGCCTTTTTGCTGGCCCATGACAAACACGGTTTCACCCTGGAAACGGCCAATACCACACACCATGGCGGGATCGTCCCCGATGGCGCGATCACCGTGCAATTCCACGAGGTCATCCAGGATGCGACTCGTATAATCCAACATGCGCGGCCGCTGCGGGTGACGGGCAAGCTGAATGCGTTGCCACGCCGTCAACTCAGCGTAAACCCGCGTCCGCGCTTCGTCAAACGCCTGCCGACGCGCCTGCTTTTCCTCCTCCGTCTCCGCCGCGGCGACCGCCGCTTCCATTTCCGCCAGTTCTTTCTCGAAGGGGAGCAAATGGTTGCCGCCCGAATTGGAACGTTTCTTACTCACTGTGGGGGTTCCCTTGATGCGCGCCGCGGGGCGGCGTGCCGGTCCATTAACCGAGCCGTGCCTGGAAGTGCCCTGTACGAATTAAAAAAAAGGTGATTTTCAACGAGACCATTTCCTCTTACCGAGCATTATGGCGCTCTCAACCACGTATGGACATCCCGTTGTCTTTACCATGCCTTGTCCCCACGGGCCTCCACGGGGACGCTCGTCACGGGCTTCCCGCCCGTGCCTGCCGCATACCAGGTAACACACCCATTCGGACACGCTACATTTGGAGTGTTTATTGTAACACGCGGACGACGGAGATGCAGCTTACCCTCGTTTTCAATTGCGACCGTTTCCAGCGAGGTGTTCTTCCATGAGCAACGGCCCAAGGGACAGTCCCCCGGAAAACGTGAAAGAGGCGAAACAGCCCGAAAAGCAGAAACCCCGGCTGCCTGCTGCTGCCGGGGTGCGGGCCACAATCGGATGGCTTGGAATTTACACGGCCTCGAGGACCTCACCGAAATACTCGGCGTAACACTCGGCGTGCCAGTACTCGCCTTCAACCTCGAAGGCATCATCGAGCTCAAACTCGATGTCATCAATGTGCTCGTTGCACAAGGTACATTGCATGATGGATCTCACCGTCCTTTCAAATGGAGTGGGTTCAGTTTGGCGGGCAAACTTAGGCAGCTTATACCACGATCCTTTTCAAATGTCAAGAAAAAAATCAAAAAATCTTCTCCAGCGCCCCAATCCTGTCATTACCATCTTTCACTGTCAAGAGTTTATTCTATCTTAAATGATTTTATACCAATATGTTAGACACTTTAGCCCCCAAAACACCTTCCCCTCTCGGCCTCTCGTGAAAACCTGCAAAAAAGCAGCCATCCCCATCGCAAACAAAGTGATAATTCTGTGTTCACGCCGTTTTTTTCGGCCGGCTCCAGGCAGGGAATCCAGGGAGCGCTTTACGGCCCTTATTTGTGGGCGTGCCTAACCAGCCTGCCCACTATGCGGATAAGGCAGGAAACAAGTATCTTTCCGCCCGCACCTGTAACGAGAACCGGGTTTCAGGCCGAAGCTGGAATTCGAAGGGGTTATCCAAAAGGCGACCATACCCCTCTCCCGGCCGCGCCGTCATTCAAACGTCACGACGCTTTTAAGACGACTGGGGGCCGGACGGGTGACGCGCAAGGCGTCTTCCAGCGCATCCAGTGGAATGGTTTCCGTCACCAGCGGCTTCACATCGATCAGGCCGGCGTGGATCATGGCCAGGGCTTCACGGTTCTCCAGCGCCGACGAGCCGTGCGTGCCCACCACGCGGCATTGCTTGTAATGGATGAGATTGGTATCCAATTCCACCAGGCTGTTTCCCTTGGGCAGCCCCCCGAAAAAATTGACACAACCCATTTTCGCCACGCACGCCAGGCTGACGCGCTGGATGGAGCCCACGCCGCAACACAACATGACCTGGTCGAAGCCACGCCCGTCGGTGACCGCCTGTACCGCATCGAGGAAGGCCCCTTCGTCGGCCGTGTCGAGGGTTCCCGCCACCCCGTCGCCCAGGAGGGCCTCGGCCAGGGCGCGTTTCTCCGCAAGCACATCGGCGACCCACACGCACGACACCCCGCGCGCACGCGCTAATTGGGCCTGCATCAGGCCCACCGGGCCGACTCCGATGATAAGCACGCTTTGCCCCAACTGAAAGCCCGACAGGTTCTGGCCGTTGATGGAGCACGCGAGAAGCTCGGCCAACGACGCTTCCTGAAAGCTCATGGTCTCCGGGAGAACATTCACGCCGCCACACTGGATGGATTTCGCGGGCACGGCCAGGTACTCCTCGTACCCGCCGTCGTAATGGTAGCCGAAGGCTTCCAAGTCCAGGCACATGCTCGGCGCGCCACGCAGGCAGTAGTCGCAGCGACCACAGTTGATGACCGCGCACACCGCCACCCGCTGCCCCGGCGCGAACCCGCCGGCCGCACGCGGACCGGTTTCCGCCACAATCCCGGCTATTTCGTGGCCCAGCACCCTCGGGAGCTGCAAGAGTTGGTGCCCATGGTTGTAGATCTTGACATCGGTGGCGCATACCGAACAGGTCTTCATCTTGACCAGGAGGCCGTCTTCCGGACACGCCGGCCGGTTCACCTCCTCAAACGCTAGGGTCTTCACGTCTCGCAGCACCGCTCTTCGCATGATTATCGCTCCATTTTCCCGTAATACGCCAGGACGGCCTCAAAAGCGGGCTGGCCGGGCGACAGGCCGCACGCGGATTCAAGCACGACCGCCGGCCCGTCCCGCCGGATCATTTCCCGCATTCTTATGCATTCTTCATCGTCGGGGTCAAAGTAGCACAGCGCCGCGGCCATGGCGCGATGGACCGGCGTCGCGTCCAGGCCGTGCTTTGCCAGCAGGCGTAACAGGCCGGTCAACCGTTCCTCGCGGCCCAGTTTGCGCAGCGGCTGACGGCCCACCCGTGCCACCGTGTCCCCCAGGGCTTCGTTCGGGTAACGGTAGATCAGCAGGTCGCGCACATGCCGGTCGAGCGCTTCCCGGCCCAACCCATACTCCCGGTGAAGCGCTTCCGCGGCAACGAGGAGCAACGCCTTGAGATGGGCCGCAATGTCCGAATGCTCCAGGGCCGCGCACAAGGTGTCGCAACCGCGAAGCGCCCCTTCATAAGCCAGCAGCGCATGGCCCGCATTATTCGTGAAAAGCTTGCGCTTGTAGTACGCTTCAAGGGCCTCCACGAACGCGAAGCCCTTCAAGGCGGGACGAGGGCCGGGCCAGGTGGTCCCGTCGATGAACAGGGATTCGCAACTTTCGCCCACGAGACCAAGCCCCTCCGCCGGCCTGACCATGCGTTCGACGGATGAGGGTACGCAAACCACTTTCCCCCGTGCCAATGCCTTCGTGTTCAAACAATGCGCCATTTCCTCCGCGGCATTCGGCCAATTCTCACACAGGAGCATTGGCAGCGGTGCCCGGCGCGCACCACCAATTGTTTCCGTAACGAGATTCGCCACGTCCGGCAAATGTACTCCCCCCACCGCCGTCGCCGCAAAAGGACACGAGGCCAGCGCCGCCGTAATACGATCCCGCTCCTCCGGAGCCGCAACCTCATAGCCGCTAATCACGAAGTCTTCCGCTTGCCGCCCCGCCAGGCGCACCGTGTAGCCCTTCGATTCAGCCAACGCGCAACGCAATGCCTCCACCGGTTCCACGAACAGCATCGGCATCCCGTTCTCGCTCAGCAGTTGGCCAAGCAATCCGCGCCCAATGCTCCCCGCGCCAAACACCACCACGGGATTAGCCGCCATATCATTCTCCGAACCCGGCTTCGCCGAAACCACTTAGCGGCTGCGACCGTCCATACCACGACCAGCCCTCACCCCCGCGAAAGCGGGACTCCATGGCACGGCGCAGCACCTTGATCTTTCCCCTGGATTCCCGCGTTCGGGGAACAGTAAGGACAGGCGGGGGAAACACGCACTCGTGACCATTTGTGCAGAGCCTCACCGGTAAAGAGCCAAACGGGGGCTCCGCCTGTACCCTCTTCCCCGGCCCTGCCTCACCGCACCCGGATCAGGGAAGCCCGGAATCAGCCCGCCATGGCGGGCCGGTTCCGGGCCCCGAAATCAATCCACGGTGGGGTCGGGTTGAAATCAACCAAACCCGGAGCTTACGGGAACCAGGTTGGGCAGCACCACACCCAGCCAGGCACCGTCCCGGTAATTCGTGCCGATGGGATATTCACGCCCATACTTCTTGAACTCCACGTGGCCGTCCATGTAGAGAATGTTGCAACCGCCGGGAACATGGTTGAAGCGCATAATCCCCGATTTCTCATCCGGCATGGTCCAGCCAAAGTCCCATGAACCCGTTCCCAGCGCGTTGTCGTCATTGACGCCGAAACTGTCAAACATGACGGCAATGCTGCTTTGGGCCTGCGCGCCCGCCGCAGGATTATTGATGTCGGTGATGAAGAAGCGTTCCACGCCTTCCTTCAGCACGGGATAGGTGTCGGGCAACGGATCGCCATTTTCGTCCATCACCCAGGCCGCCGAACCCTCGGGCCACATCATGCCGCTCGCGCCCAGTTCGCCCGGAAAGTCACGCGGTATCCACCCCGAGAAGCCCGTTGTCTGAAATCCGCAGACCTCCGTGGCCGGATAGACAGAATTGGGGACGTTGCCCCGCGCCCACGCGACAATCCGGTACTTGCTGGCAATGATCTTGGCCAACTGTCCGCAACTGCGGGTGGCCCAGCCCGTGTAAAAATACGACACCGGCATGGAAAGGAGGGAGTTCAGACAGGTCTTGTCCGCCGGGTCGCCGGTTTGGGAGTAACGCGTGGCGGCATCCCGAACCTGCTGTGCGAAATCATCGCGGATTCCCAATGAAGCGGCCGTCCGGTCGCCACCGGAGTCCGAGGGGCACTTCGCGATATTCGGGTCGGTCCAGTAGTCGGGGTAGAGTGAGCCACCCTGGTACGACATGATGCCATTCATGTTGAGATTACTGGCCGGTACCGTCGGGATGTCCACCATCACCGGCGGGAAAGCTCCCGAGCGCTCTTCGTTTGAATACATCTTGAAAATGAGCCCCCACTGCTTGAGATTGTTCGCACAGGAAGCCCTGCGCGCGGCTTCTCGCGCCCGTGCGAGCGCGGGAAGCAGGATGGCCGCCAGGATGCCGATAATGGCAATGACGACCAGGAGTTCGATGAGGGTAAACCCCCGTCTGGTTTGTTGCATGACTGCGTCTCCTCTTGTTTCGCACCGGCCCTCCATGGGCCGTGCATCGTTGTGATGACTTTGGCGATAAGCGGCCAAAATCACTATCATGATATCATGACATACATGATACCAACTTATCATTTTCACGGTATCCTCCACACGATTTTTTGTCTTGCTGGGTTTCGTGGATTTTATTGTATGAATCCGTCGAGCCTGGCCCGGGCAGTTCACCCGCTTCGTCGTGCCCATGGGTAGATGGACCAAGTCAGGGGGGTTGACGAAGCGAGGCGGACGACAGCGTGTAGACACACGTCGAGGTCGCCAAATGAGACAAGTCCTTGAGATGACCCGGGATACGCGTACGCAACAGGAGGCTGGTGAAAAAATCCGGGCCTGGGATTGGAGTCCCGGCGAAGGCCCGGGAACATGCTCCGCTGTCAGCTCTCTTGTTGCATAAATCGGGGCATGCAATGGGGAGCCAAAGTGACGAATAAGTCCGTGAACATGGGTTGAAAGGATTCCCGGGGGACGGCGCGAAGGGTTGGCTGGAATGCACCTGTGGTGCGTTTCTCTTTTACCGGGTGCATGCTCCCGCATGCCCGTTGGCGGCACGTGTCCCGCGCCAACAGGGCGCTCCATGGCCCCTTTTCCAAGAGAGGCTGTTTCGTCGTCAAGGTTTCCGTCTTGGTGGCCAAGGCCCACCAAGACTACGTACTCCAATTTTGCGCCGCTGAAGTAAATTACGGGGAATTGATTCGTTCAAAGTGATCTGATATCATCCGGACCTTGTATGATATGCCTCAAGCGGCTCTTCGGCCATATTCGGGCGAGCTGCTTCCTGTCATGACTTTACGTCCTGGATGCCAATCTCACCGGACCGGTCGCCTCCGCGGTTCGTGATGCGCGGCTAAACCAAAGCATGAAAGGCCCTTATTACGTGTCGTCAGTAATCGAAACCCATGGCTTGACGAAGGTGTATGAGGGGGCGCGGCGCGGGCAGGATGTCCACGCCCTGACGGACCTCAACCTGAGCGTCAACCCCGGCGAGATATTCGCCTACCTCGGGCCGAACGGCTCGGGAAAGACCACCACCATCAAGATGTTGCTGGGACTTATTTTCCCCACTTCCGGCAGCATCCGCATCATGGGTTCCGACCGGATTTACTCGTCCGCGGTCAAACGCGAAATCGGCTATCTCCCCGAAGGCGCCTACTATCCCGATTTCCTCCGGGGGGAGGAGATTCTCAAGTTCTACGGCAAGCTCTACGGTCTGACGGGCGCCAAACTCAACCGTCGGGTTGACGAAGTGATGGAGCAGGTCGGCATGGGGCACGCCCGCAAGCGAATGATGCGCGGCTACTCGAAGGGCATGCGCCAGCGTATCGGCCTGGCCCAGGCCCTGATCAGCGACCCCCAGCTCCTCATCCTCGACGAACCCACCACCGGTCTCGATCCCATTGCACGCAAGGAAATCCGTGACATTCTCAGCGTGCTGCGGGATCAGGGCAAAACCCTTCTCATCTCCAGCCACGAGTTGCTTGAGGTCGAGTTGATTTCGGACCGGGTGGGCATTCTCTTCGAGGGGGTTCTCCAGACACTGGGGACCATCGACGAGCTGCTCACCGACCGTGACCTCAATATCGAGGTGCGCGGCATCGACGATTCCGCCCTCGCCAGGCTGGCGGAAAAGGGAATGGTCAAGGAAGACAAGGTGGGGGACGTCGTCACGCTTCGCGTGGCCGAAAGCCTGTCGGCCTACGATGCCCTGGAGCTGTGCAAGGCTGAAAAACTGACCCTCGTGCGCGTGGCCCCACGGCGGGAAAGCCTGGAAGATGTATTTGTCCGCGTCGTCGGCGCGGCGGAAGCAAAGCGGAGTAATGCCTGATGGACTTCCTGAGAGGACCGATCTGTATCGGTGTGTATACTTGGCGTGAGGGGATCCGAAAGCGGTCCTATATCGGCTTTCTCATCCTCAGCCTGCTGGTTATCTTCGGTGCCAGTTTTATCACCTCCTTTATGAATCAGCGCATGGTCGGCGAGGCCCAGACCGATATCGACCTCAAGCTCATCAAAGATATTTGTGTCACCACCATTTCCATCTTCGGCATGCTCATTACCGTCTTCATCTCGGCATCCATGGTGCCCAATGAAATGGAAAACAAAGTGGTTTACAGCGTGTTGAGCAAGCCCCTGAACCGCTTTCAATACCTCCTCGGCAAGTTCATGGGGATCCAGGCGATCATCCTGTTGAACCTGTTGCTCATGGGCGGCCTCTTCTTCGTCGCCCTCTACCTGCGACAGGGCATTCCCCCCACCCTGCTCCTGTGGTCCATCCTGCTTACCTACTTTGAGTTCCTCATTGTATCGGCCTTCACTTTCGCCATCTCCTGCACCTCCACCTCCGCCGTCCTGCCCACCATCGCCGGACTGTTCATCTACATCACCTGCAACCTGACACAGTATCTCAAGGATGTTATTGAGCGCGCGGGACAAACCGGCGAAAAGCTGGACGAACTCATCGGCGGGCTGGCACGCGTCCTCTACAACGTGTTGCCCAATTTGCAGTACTTCAGCCTTAAGACCCAGATCGTCAATAGTCCGCCCAATGATCCCCCGGCGGATGTTCTTATCCCCAACCTGATCATTTATGGGCTGGTGTACGCCATGGTCGGCTTTATCCTGGCCTATTGGGTCTTCCGCCGCAAGGAGCTCTAAACCGCCATGAAGCGCCCAATGAACCTCATACTGGCGGTCCTGCTCCTCGTGGCAGGCACCTTGGGAACCCTCCAGGGACGTCACATCGACAGCATCCGCGAGGGACAAGTTTTTTACGAGTGGATCATCGCCGCGGGTACCCATGTTCGGCTTTTCGACGATGAAAAAGTCCGCACGAAGAGAACGGTCGAGTACGCCAACGATGTGGCCTTCCTGAAAGAAGTGGAGAAAGCCGCCACCGGCCTGCTCCCCGACGTGCCCAGGGAAGAGCGGGTCATGGACGACGGGCGAACGGTGGGCACCTTGGCCTATCTGACCGCCAGCGACGAGAACTATGATCTTCTTTTCAAGCTGGCACGGAATGGCGCGTTGGACGGCGTCCGCAAGGACTTTCTGGCACGGGCACGGGATCAGAAGCTGAAGCTTGCCCAGTATGAGGGATATGTCTCCGGTGCCAATATATTCAACCTCTTTTTCGGCTTCCGCCAACTGGCGGCCAACTTCATCTGGCTCGAAGTGGACCGCCTCTGGCACGAAGGCACCGTACATCTCATGGTGCCCCTCATGGAATCATGCGTACTCCTCGACCCCCATTTCATCGATGCTTATCTCCTGGGTGCCTGGCACGTGGCCTACAACGTGACGGCCAAACTCGATGACACCCCGGAAAACCTCAAGGTATGGAGCGATGAGTACGGCACCTGCGTGGGAGAAAAGGAATCTTTCTACTACTGGGCCGCCGAGTTCCTCCAGTCGGGAATCGAACACAACCCCCGAAACTATAAGCTTCCCTTCGACTTGGGCTTTGCCATCTACAAGAACAAGCTCAACGACTATCCCAACGCCGTGGCCGCCCTGAAGACCGCCGTCTCCGTACCCCACGAGGTTTGGGTGCCACGCCAGTTGTATATCGTCGAGGAGTTGAACGGCCAGTTCGAGGAAGCCCGGGCCGGCTGGATCGATTATATGAAGCGCTACCCCAACAGCGCCACCGGCTCTTCCGTGGCCCCCCGCTTTGTCCGGCGAAACGAAGGACGCATCGCCGAGAAGCGCATGCTGGAGGTCCTGCAGGCGCTGGACAAGGCCACCGACCCGGACGAACGGGCCAAACTCCAGGCCGAGGCGGATAAGTACCGGGCCGAAGCGCTCAAGATTTGGGAAAGCATGGGGGATGAACCCTACGCCGTGGGCCGGCGCCTTCGCATGAAGGCACAGGACCTGATTCGTGAAAACAAGATCCGAGACGCCATCGGCGTCTTGGAGAAGGCACGCTGGGAAAGTAACGACTTCTGGGACGAAGGCTCGGAGATGATCATCCGCCTTAAGCAGAAGCATGGACTCAACCTCTCCTTGTCTGAGAAAATGTGGATCCTGCGCCAGGAAGGTGGAACCGACTGCCGGGGCATGCCTCCCGAACTTCGTGGCAGGAACAAGCGAAGAAACTGACGCAGGAAAAGTGGGGGACGAGTCGTCATGTGATAGTGGAAAGAGCGCTTTTAAGAAGCAACGTGACGCGGCAATCCGGCCCCTGCATAACAGGAGGTTGCCAGCGTCGCTTAGGCCCCTTCACAATGACGTAAAAAGGACGGGATTCGCTTTTATCAGCGATTCTTCCTTGGTTTCATGGGACATCCCGCAGGGCATGCTTCAGCGCACGACTCGCCTGGGCATGTTCTCACCTGCAGATTCATCGCGAACGGGGCCCATCACGACTTCCAACATTCCCAACGAGATCCTATCTCCCTGACCCCGGCGTGACCGGGGCCAAAAGACCGTCATGGCGGGGAGCCTCAAGCGACCGTCTCACGCCGGATTCCCGCATTCGCGGGAAGGACGGAAGGGAGGAGGAAACACGTATTCGTGATCATTTGCATACAACTTCATGGGTGTAAGGAACTATGCCACCGGATTCCAACACACGCCACGCCACCATCAAGCGCAACCTGAACCGGATTCGTGAACGTATCGCCCGGGCTGCCCTCCGGGCCGGACGCGATCCCGAGACGGTTCGGCTCGTGGCGGTTACCAAGATGGTGGGCATTGAAGAAGCCGGGATTCTTTACGGTCTCGGTATTCGCCACCTCGGTGAAAACCGTGCCGACGTGGCCAGGCCCAAAATCGAGGCCATGAATCACCCTGACATCTGCTGGCACATGATCGGCAACATTCAGCGCCGGAAAGTCCGCCATGTCGTCGAATGCTTCCAGCGCGTGGACGCCATCGACCGGATCAGCCTGGCCGAGGCCCTTCACGCCCGCTGCGAAACCGCCGGAAAAACCATGTCCTGCCTCATGGAGGTAAACGTTTCGGGCGAATCCTCCAAGCACGGTTTCGCGCCCCATGAATTGGATTCCACCCTCGACAAACTCCGTGGCCTGGATCGCCTGGACATCGAAGGGCTTCTGACCATGGCCCCGTCGCACGCCGATGAAATAGCCCTCCGCCGTGTTTTTCGGACCCTTCGCACCTTGGCGGAAAGCCACGGTCTCAAAACCCTCTCCATGGGCATGACCAACGATTTCGAAACAGCGATTGAGGAAGGCGCCACCGAAATCCGTATCGGCCGCGCCCTCTATGCATAAGCCCCCTGCGGCCATCCCCGCCGTCATCCCGCGAATGCGGCACTCCTTGAAAAAGAGCCAAGCCATACCGTCAACCCATGCTTCGCGGGGATACGTTTTTTAAAGAGGCGCCAACGGCCGCCCGGGTTTTTATGCAACGTTGAGGTTTACGCCATGTTGCATCAGTCGCCGGGCTCATATTCCAACTCGAAGTCTCCAATGAACATGGATTGGCCGGCTTTCGCTCCCATGCGCTTGAGTGCCCGAAAAAGTCCCATTTTCTTGAGTACAAGCTGCAGGTGTCGAACGGCTTCTTCGTTTTCAAAGTCGGTCATGGCCACGGCGCGGACCACCTTTCGACCTTCAATGCGAAACCCCGACGAAGTGGAGCGAATCGAGAAAGGCGCCTCGTAGGTGTACACCCGCTCCGCCTCCGGTTCCTCCTCCACCTCGGCCTCGGTCCGAAGCGCCCGTTGTACCGCTTCCCAAAGCGCCTCGAGTAATGCGGGAACGCCCTCCCCCGTAACCGCGGAGATGCCGTGAACATGCCCCATCTCTCCGGCAATCCCTGAGAAAGCCTCCCGGTTTTCCGTCACGTCCAACTTGGTAAAGGCCACGACCCGGGGGCGCTCCGCGAAAGCCGGACTGTGCTCCGCCAGTTCCTTTTCCAACACCCCCATGGTCTCCAGCGGATCCTCGTCGCCCGGATCGATCAGGAACAGGAGCACCCGCGTTCGCTCGATGTGGCGCAGAAAGTCATGTCCCAACCCTTTTCCCCGGGCCGCGCCTTCAATGATGCCCGGAATATCCGCCACGGTGAGGGTACGATGGTCACTCAGGGAAACCACGCCAAGATTGGGGGAGAGGGTCGTGAAGGGATAATCCGCGATCTTCGGCTCCGCCGCGCTGATGGCGGAAAGCAGGGTGGATTTACCGGCGTTGGGCAATCCCACGAAACCCACCTCGGCGATAAGTTTCAACTCCAGGACATATTCCTGATCCTCGCCGGACTCACCCATTTCGGCAAACTTGGGCGCACGGTTCGTGGGCGTGACGAAGCGCGCATTGCCCTTGCCGCCCCGGCCGCCCCGGGCCGCCACGAAGCGCTGCCCCGCCTCGGTGAGGTCGGCCAGCACCGCGCCCGTGGCGCTGTCATGCACCACCGTTCCCCGCGGCACGGCAATGATCGTCTCCTCGCCACGGCGCCCGTGCTGGGCGCTTCCCCGTCCGTGGGCGCCACGGCGTCCCCGAACAAGAGGGTGGTACTTGAGATCCAGCAGGGAAGTAAGCCGTGGCGCCACCTCGAAGACCACATCACCGCCATCACCTCCGTCGCCACCATTGGGACCGCCCAGGGGAACATACTTCTCCCGCCGGAAGCTGCAACAGCCCCGGCCCCCGTCGCCTCCCACGGCCCTTACGCGAACATAATCGATGAACATGACCTTAACCCGATCCGACGGCCCGATCCGACGGCCGGCGTGTACCCTCGTGGCAAACAACAAACATACCCCCAGCCCGCGTGAACCGGGCTGGGGGAAAGTGTTTGAACCTGCACTCCGGCGCGAAACACCCCGAAATGCTTTTTTACTCGCCGGCGGGAACCACGTCGATGCACTGACGGCCGCGCTTGAAGAAGCGGAACCGAACCGTGCCCTCGGTCATGGCAAAGATCGTGTGATCACGGCCAAGACCGACGTTCTCGCCCGGGGCAAACTTGGTACCCCGCTGGCGAACGATGATATTGCCCGGGATAACCTTTTCGCCGCCGTATTTCTTCACGCCCAGCCGCTTGGATTCACTGTCGCGGCCATTACGCGAGCTGCCGCCTGCTTTCTTATGAGACATGCTTTCTCTCCTTTATGCCTGAATATCACGGATCAGCAGTTCGGTGTACAACTGCCGGTGCCCATGAAGCCGGGTATAGTTTTTCCGCCGCTTCTTCTTGAAAACCCGGATTTTCTTTCCTTTGCCCTGCGCGGTGATTTCCGCGACCACCTTGGACGCGCTGAGTGCCGAGGGATCGATGATCAGGCCGTCTTCCTTCGAGACGAGACGAATCTGGTCCAAATCAATCGACGTGCCCACCGCGGCGTCCAGCTTCTCGACGCGCAAGCGGTCGCCCGGGGCGACCTTGTATTGCTTGCCGCCGGTTACGACAACTGCGTACATGTCATTTTCTCCATTTCCGTTCGGTCCGGGCGCTCCGTGAAGCGCCGTGATTTCAGGTTGTCACAGTATGTTCAAGCGCCTTTTCCGCGCGTTTGACGAAAGCCAACGCGGCCTGACGCAACTCGGCGCATGCCGAGAGAGACGCAAGATAACTCGATTTCGCATTTCGGGGAGACGGCATGTTCGACGTGATGGTTTTCAAATGGCCAAAAGCGCCTTCCGCGGTCACTTCGTGGCAGTTATCCGTCGTGTTGGGGTCGGCTATAACCCGTACCATTGTTTCTTTCGGTCCGATTCCCGCGATACTCAAGGCCCCGGCGACATTTACATTGGCCGGAAAAGCCCTGGCCGCCTCGAGCGCGTTTCCCTCGAAAACCACTTTCGGTTCCGTGAGGTTCTTCAGGTCGATGTGCCGTTCCTTAAAATACGGTGCGTCTTCCAACGCACGCGGTGGCTTGCGCGTGGTGAGAACCACGCTATGCAAACCCGCTTCCATGGCCGCCCGCACACCATCCAGGCCGCACAAGGCCCCGGAAGGAATCCGAATCTGGATATTCCGCCGCCGCGCCTCCTCCACCAGATCAAGATGCCGCACCAGGCCGGCAACACTCATAATCAAACAATGGCGACGTTGCCTCATGGCGGACTTCACCACGGGCTCCACCACCGAGGCCACCGCGCACTCCACAATGAAATCACAGAGTCCGATGGCTTCATCCAGACCGGCAACCTTCGCGTCCAGGTGAAACGTCCGCTTAAGCAGGTTGGCCCGGTCTTCATCAATATCATGCAGGGCACCGATCTCCGCCTCCATATCGCCCTTTTGCAGAGCGATGCAGATATCAGCGCCGATATTGCCACAGCCGATGAGGGCGACTTTCATTTTGGACATGCTTTAGACCCGATTCGTGTTGGACACACCGGGGGACCGCCCGAGGCGGGAAGCACCAGGGACTACTGTTCCGTGCAGTCGTCCACGACCGTGCAAAATCTGTCGTAAAATACCATACCGCGCGGGGTTAAGTCAATTTGTACCATTCACGTGCCATTTGCGAAAAGGCGATTTTCTCCACCTCCGCAACAGGCAAGTTACCGGAGCCCCACGACGGACACGAGGCCCAGGGCGGCATCCTGAAGGGGGCATATGAGTTCAATGGACTCCACGTGGCGGCTTCGGCCAAGATCCACCTCGACCACGTTGAAAACGGCGGAGTCGGTGCGAATTTCGGGGCAGGACGCCCAGTATTGAGGCTGGGGAAAGGAACGAAATGCCCCTTCCGGCCAACCATTGCGCGGCGGCGCCTGGAACATGGCAAACATGCCGTAGGGACTCGCCAGGGGGACGCCCTCGGCCCAGTCCCCATCGTTCTCGGAGAGCCGGTCAAGCAGCCCATGGGGGGCGTCGCGCCCTTGCCGGGCCGTTGCCATGGGGCCGGCGTATTGCTCGGGCATCCAACTGTCGAGGTCGCCGGGGGTGTAAAGGGGCCGCTGGATGACGATCTTGTCATAGCGTGCCCGGGTCCATTGGACGGGTTCCTCCCGGGGATCGAAGGGCGGTCGATCAAAATCGGCCTTGCAGGTTACGCGCACCAAGCCGCATTGGGTGAACATATCGTGGTTCTCCACGAGTGGCAGGACCAGGAGGTAGATCTTGCGAAAAGACTCATCCACGGGAACGGTGATGGCGTTGCGGCCGGCTTTTCGTGAGGCCAGGGCGAACCGTCCCGCCTCATCCAGGGGAAAAACGACGCCGGGCGTGCGGTCGCAGGTCACCTTCGTCCGGCCACGGAGGGCGTCCATGGGGGGTGGAAAACCGTTGTAGGGGCCCTGCCAGAAAACGGGGAAGGCGGCGAAGTCCTTCCAGCCCTCGTCGCTGACAAGCTGTTCCTCGGGGATAGGGACGGGGACGAAGGCGCCCCCTTGTTTCAGGAAAGGCGCAATGACAGGACACGCCAGGTCCAGGCCGGTGCCGCCGGGCAACACCAGGCGCAAGGGGTTTTCGCCGGGCGAAAGGGCGACCAGGGCCTCCGTGGGCGTTTCGATGGCAATCTCCTGTTCCCCTCTCGCGGGCACGTTGATGGAAAGGGGCCTTTCCCTTCCCGCCCACCGTGTCACGCCGGTGCCGCGCAGGGGTGAAAGGGTGTTGTTTCGGACGGTGAGACGCAATGCCCAACGGCCTTCCGAACCTTCGAGGTCGTTGGCGGGAGCCGCTTCCACCCGTGGCAGCAGGGCAAAATCAATGGGCGCCCAGAAAGTCTGATCCCCGGCGCGGCATCGGAGGAAGAAGGTCCGCCGGGAGAAATTCAGTTGCCCCAGCCGGCCGTAACGCATGGCTTCGTCCAGGAGTCCTTCGGCCAACCGGACGCGGACGGTTTTTCCGGATTGATCGACGCCCCGGGTTACACCACAGGGGTCCTCCACGCCCATGACCTCGCCGCCCGAGACCCGAAGGTCCATGACCTCCCCCTCGGCCAGGCTCCGCGCATGATCCACGCGCCACGTCACGGGTTCCGCGCGGAATCGGAACCGCGTTTCCCGACGTGCCTCGGTGGCAAGGCAGAGCCACATTCCGCCAACGGCAGGCTCCGTCGTGTATTCAGCGGCTTCGCCGTCGACTTCCACGGACGTAATGGCACCCACGGGCAGGGGCCAACGCAGTTCGCGGCGCAAGGGCTCGTCCGTCGTAATCCGATACTCGTAGACTTGGCCCGTTCGCCGATAGCACGCACGGACCGGGCCAAGTTGAATACGCGCCTGGTCCCAGTCCCCGGGAAAACCCGGCTGCACGCGCAAAAGGTTTTCGGTGCGGTCCAGCCGCAATCCGAAGAGAGACTCAATGACGGTTTGGGCATAGCTGGCCGCAGTGTTGGAGAAATAGGCCGGGGTGAATTCGGTGGAGGACTCGGGCCACGCATCGAGGTGGGGAAACATGGTCGCCCATCGCGCCACGGTTTCGAGGGGCCCTATGGCCGCGTCGGGCGCGCCGATGGCATTGAAGAGTCGGGTGGCCCAGGGTTGCATATAGGCGCCGGCCTGCATGCCCCAGGTGGGGCCGTAGGGGCTGCTCCGAACACCGCTGATGTGGTTCGGAAAAAGGTTGCTGTAATACAACTCGCCACTGGCTCCCATGAGGCGGTCGCGCAGATGACGGGCCGTGGTGTAGGCGTCCAGCGGATCCAGCAAACCGAGGACCACCGGCAACACGAAGGTGTGGTAGGGGCCTTCAAGCCGCCTTTCTCCCAAGTCATCCACGAAATAGGCGGGCCGGCCCAAATCGTCCATCCAAAGACTTTTTCGCCAGCGGACGGCGGCCTCGGCGGCCTTCCGCTCCGCGGCCTCCGCCTCCTTCCCGTTCCCGGAGAGACGCTCCAGCAAGGCGAGGGTGCGCCACATCTCCACGCCCACCGCGGCCGGGGAAACGGCGTCGCGCGGGGAGGCGATGTAGTCCTCCTGGGTCAACACCTGGACCCCGAAACTCGGAACGCCGTTGTCGTCCAGGTCCTCATAGCGCCAAAAAGCGTCCACCAGGCGGCGTATCACGGGGAGCACTTCACGCGCCAGTTCCGTGTCACCCGTGGTTTCGAGGTAATGTTGAACCTGCCACATAAAGGTCTGGTTGTTGCCGCCGAAATCAGAGTGACGCTCCCCGAAGAAAAGCAGGTAAGGGATGTTGCCGCTCTTGTACTGCCGTCGCGCATGTTCGAGGATGTTCTCGCGGGAACGGTCCGTCAGACCGGCCCATTCGAAGCTTGCCGAGGGATACTGCTGCCAGATGGCCCACCAGTGATGCAGGGATTCCATGCAGCCGTAGGGCTTGACCCACGTGTAATCCATGGTGAGCCAGGCCGTGCGGAAAGCCTCGTCGATGACCGGGTTGGGCGTCTCGATGCGGAAGTGGTCCAATACACGCCGAAAATAATCCAGACTCGCGGACTCCATGGGAACAGGGTCGCCCCGGGTAAGGGCCAGGGCACGATCCGCGTCCGCCGCGAAGCCGGCGACCAGCCAGCCCGCGCCACCGGGAAAGTCTATGCGCCCCGTGGTGCCGTCGCGGGAAAGGGTGACGGGCTCCGCCCCCGGACCGGGGCGAAGCACAACCACGCAGGGCACCTCGGGATGGCGGATGGCGATGGCGCCGCCACGCTCCACCGTGACGGTACAGGGCACTCCCTTGGTCACACCCGTGCGCAGCCAGGCCCCCCGTTCCCAAACCGTCATGGGCGCCATCTGGCCGCAGTCCACCCATACGGGCGCGCCGTTCCGGGATTGAATCCGGTAGAGTACCGCTCCTTCCGCTTCGGCGGTGTCGGACAATTCCCGCAGGGGCGTCGCCTGCACCTCGATCATTCCCCCGGGGAAATCGAGGGTGGCTTTGAGAGTGCCCGGCTCCGGCGTGACCTCAACCGAAACGGCGACACTGGGGGACACCTCCGCTTGCCCGATTCCGGGCTGAAATTGGACAAGACTGAACTGGGACTGGGGATCAAAGTTCAACCCGTAAGGATTGCTGTCCTTGGGATTGGCGATGTAGGTCGAGAGACCGGCCGCCGCGGTCACCTCGTCCATGGAAACCACCGTACGACTGCACGTGGCAAAGCGCTCGCCCCGGTAAGGCGGCCCGGCGGCAATGGGAGCAACCGGCCAACCGGGTTTGCCGGGCAGTGCGTCGAGAGGCCGCGCGGTGGCGGCGATGCCTCCATAACCGATGGTGGCGCCGGACATGAGCCCCCCCAGGCGCACCCGCAGCGCTTTCAGGTTCCCTCGCCAGCCGGGCAGGTTCCTCATGTCGATGCGATAGGCGCGAGGGCCGGGCAGGAACGTGGGCTTAGAACCAAGGGCGAAATGGGCGTTGTCGAACCCCTCGCCTCCTTCCAGACGGTAAAACAACTCAATTTGTGCCGGGCTGGGCAGATCGAGCAGGAGATAGACGAAAGCACATTGCGCCGCTTGGGCATCTGTCAGGGCGACATCAAAGTAGACCTCACCAAAGACTTCCGTCGTCAGCGCGCGGCCCTCCGTGCCAACGGACAGGTGGGCGCTCTCCACGAAGGCATCCGGCGCGGGGGTGGACAACCAGACGATCGGTTCGTGTTCCGATGCGGACATCATGTCAATCTCCTCTCCCGGCGCGAGGAAGCACAAGGAAAGCGCAAAGAAAAGGCCCGCGCCCCCCGCCATGCACCACGCCAATCCTCGTTTCCCCATGGATTCCATGTGCATGACCCGGCCCTTTCCCAAAAGCGCGGACGATACCGTGAAGGACATCTACACGAAGAGCCCGCTCTCAGCGGACCACGCGCCTTCACCCTAGCCCCGTGAAGGAGGAGATCGCAAATCAAGGAGAAGCCGGGCACGGCGTGGGCGCGAACTTCAATCAACAATATGCAGACAGTGACCGCCTTGGCGTGAAATTGCAGGAGGCGCTTCAGCGCATCCTGCGTGCTGAAAACCCCGGATTCCTGCCCAAGGCGGCCATGCCGTGTCAGGGGGAAGAAGGGCTGAAACCTTCCCCGGCGATGCGGCGAAGCTGTCCGCAGGCCGCCTCAATATCCTGTCCTTTCTCCCGGCGCAAGGTCGCCTTCACCCCACATTCGGTCAGTTGGTCGAGGAAGGCCCGGCACTGGCGGCGCGACGCGGGCGCGTAGTCCAGGCCGGGAACGGGATTCCACGGAATGAGATTCACGCTGGCGCGTATCCCCCGCAGGAAGGCCAGCAGTTCCCGCACATCACGGCTGGAATCGTTCACGCCCTCCAGCAGGGTCCACTCGAAAGTGACCTGCCGTCCCGTTATTGCCTGGTAACCCAGGAGGGCCTTGCGCAAGTCGGCCAGTCCGTAACGCCGGTTCAGGGGCACCAGGTGAGACCGCAGCGTGTCATTGGCCGCGTGGAGCGATACGCTCAACCGGACTTGCCAGTCCTCTTGCGCGAAGCGTTCAATGCCTTTTACGTCACCGGCGGTGGAAAGGGTGATTTTCCGTGCGCCAATGCCTAGCCCTTCGGGGTGCATCAGGAGGCGGATGCTCTTTGTCACGGCACCATAGTTGCGAAAGGGTTCGCCCATGCCCATGTATACGATGTTCGGGGTCTTGCCGTACAGTTCCTCTCCCGCCAACAGGTAAAGCACCTGCTCGACAATCTCCGCGGGCTCCAGGTTGCGCCGGAATCCGGCCAGCCCGGTGGCGCAGAAGTCGCACTTGAGCGCGCATCCTACCTGGGAGGATACGCAGAGCGTGACGCGGCGGCCGTCGCGGATGAGTACGGACTCGACGGTTTCGCCGTCGGGCAGGGCGAGCAGCACCTTGCAGGTTCCGGTTCGCGCCGAGGCCGTGCGTTGCAGAAGACGCAGACGGACGGGGTCCCCCGTTTCCTTCAAATGGGTACGAAGGGCCTTTGGCAAATTGGTCATTTCATCGAATTGAAAGACCTGCCGACGGTGTATCCATTGAAAAAGCTGACGGCCCTGAAAGGGCTTGAGCCGCAACGTTTCCGCCAATTCTTCGGGTGTCATCCCCGCCAATGGGTGCTTCACTCCACCGTCTCCATTCGTTTATAACCCCGGCGGCGTGCGTCCCGCAGGGCGGATTCCACATCGAAAACCTCCGGGCCGAAGAAGACCTCCGTCTCCAGGCGACGCACGTCGAGCCGCATCCAGGCATCCTGACCGGGAAAGCGTGTTTCCAAATGTTCCGGGAAAAGAACCCCGGCCATAACCCCGTAGTTCTCACGGCTGGTTTCGGCCACGACCCGTCCGGTGTCCGGATCGAAGCGTTGTTCCAGGACGGCCCGCCAGGAGGGACCGCCCCGGAGGTGCAAACGCCGGAGCAGTTGCTTGTGTTTCGCGGATTGGTATACTTCGACGGTCACCTCGCCCGTAATGCGATCAAACCCGGTTATCTCCATCCTGCGGGGTGACAGGTGGGCCCAGTCTCCGCCCAACAGCATTTCACGCGCCAGGTCGGCCGGGGATACGTATTCTCCCGCTCCTGAAGGAAGACGCGCTTCCGTATCGTGCAGGTAGGCCCTTCTGGTGGGCGAAACCACCACATATTCCTCGCCGGCGGCGGTGAGCAGAAAGGCGCGGGCTCCGTGTTTCCGCGCTTCCACGTAAAACCGGTCCGGCGCCGCGTAAAGGAGGCGGGTGCCCCGGAAACTGTAGGCGGCGGCATCCCCGGGAAGCTTCACCACCAGGCGCCCCGTCGCGCGGAAACAGACCAGGGCCTGCTGTTGCCGGTTAAGTTCGGCCAGCACGTCGCGCACGCCGGGCGCCCCTTCGGGCACGGTCGCGGTTCGCAGGGGAGCACGGGAATGCACGCAGCCGGAAAAGAAAATCGGGATCAGGAGGACGAGGCCCATAAAGCGCCGGGCCGCCAGGCCCCGGAGCGCGGGACGGGAAAGTGGAATCCGTGGGGTGGGGTGGCTCACATGAGACATTTGCGATGTAGGACTTTCCTTGCGTGCCATCCGCGGGAACGCGAAGCCGGTTCCCGTATATTGTGACTTCCCACCCCCGAACCCACAGGATCATGTGGCGGTCTTGTTGAACATCGTCTTTTCGCAAATGGCATTCTTGAACCGGTGCCCCGGGTATGCTACACTTTCGGCTCCCTTGGAGTGGAGTATAGCACGTCCGGCAGACGCTTCCCAACGAACCGTTTCGTGGGCAGGTCCGTCCGGCGATAGTTTTTTCCGGAGGAAACGGCCATGTCCAGAGTGTGTGAATACAGTGGCAAACGCCCGCGCGTGGGCAACAAGGTGGTTCGCCGTGGTAAAGCCAAGCGCGAAGGCGGTATCGGTCAGAACGTTACCGGTATCAGCAAACGCCGCTGGAAACCCAATCTTCAACGCATTCGCGTGGTGGACGAAAATGGCCGCGTGCATCGCGTAAAGGTTTGCGCCCGCTACATCAAGGCCGGCAAGTTCACCAAGGCCCCCCGTGGCCGCGCGCGGCAGGCCGCGGCTTCCGAGTAGCGCGTCATTCAGCAACGGATTATCACGCCCCGGCGAATACCTCATGGTTCGCCGGGGCTTTTTGCATAACCCAACGTAGAAGCGGCTGGAAGCTGCTTCTACATTACCGTCATCCCCGCCCCCATGGCATGGCCGTCACGTTGTTCAAGGAGCGTAGGGCACGGTGCCGGTCGCGTCCACCTCGATGCCGTACTTCGCCAACAATTCCGGCCCCGGGAGGAAATCGTCGTTCGTTTCCTTCAACTTTCGCTGCACCATGGCGTCGAGGCGTTCCCGCACGGCCTGGTACGCTGGGTCGTTGACCCGATTCGTCACCTGGTAGGGATCGGTCTCGTTGTCATAGAGCAGCCACGGCCCTTCGAGGGTGCGGGTATAGGTATATCGCGCCGTCCGAATCCCCCGGAACTCCACGCCGCCGTCACTTCGCGGCCATTGACCGAAGGGCTGTGGGCACATGAGCAGCGCGCCCTCCACCTCGGGATCCTTCCCGCGCAGCAGGGTCGGCGCGAAGTTCATTCCTTCCACCGATGCTGGAATGGTCACGTCGCTCAGCCCGAGGAGGGTGGGCATGATGTCCGGCGCGTTCAGGAGGGTGCTTACGGTCCGCCCGGCTTTCCCCAGTTTCGCCGGGTAACGCAGCAGGAAAGGCACCCGGATGGACTCGTCCCAAGGCTTCTGCTTCTTGGTCATTCCCTGCGACCGAAGCATATCGCCATGATCCGAGGTGAACACGAAGATCGTGTCGTCGGCGATGCCTTCCTCGTCAAGGGTTTTCAGCAGGTCGCCGACACAATCGTCCAGTGCCGTGATGTGGGCGTAGTAGCCCGCCAATTCCTGGCGGGCCGTTTCGGCCCACGCCTCGGGCACATTGGGACGCAGCACAATCCTGGCCGGGTCGTACATCTTGCGATACTGTTCCGGGGCGGTCTGGTACGGCGCGTGGGGAGGCCCCCACGAGAGGACCAGCGAAAAGGGCTTGTCCTTGGGATGATCCCGGATATACCGTTGAGCCTCCCGGGTCTGGGCGATGGCGTCGTAGCCCTCCCACGTGTGCTTTTCCGGGTCATCACCGTAATAGTCCGAGTGATTGTAGTTGTGCGTGCATTCCAGCACCTTCCAGAACTGAAAGCCCTGTCGGCGCTCGCGGGGAATGAAAGCCGACCGGCCATGACCATCCAGGTGCCACTTGCCGATATACGCCGTGTCGTAACCCGCGTCATGGTAGGCCTCGGCCAGGGAGACCGCCTTGTCCGGCAGGCACACATCGTTCATGAACATGCGGCACGTGAGCCAGTATTGCCCCGTGAGGAAGCTCGCCCGCCACGGCGTGCAGACCGGACAGCCCGACACGGCGTTCGTGAAGTTCAGGCTTTCCTTCGCCAGCCGGTCAAGGTTCGGCGTAATGACGTTGGGATCTCCCGCGTAACCCGTGGCCTGCTGACGCCATTGGTCACCGAACACGAAAACCAGGTTGGGATGTTTCGTCATCTTCGCTCCTTCATTCGCCCGGGCCGTATTGGTCCGGGAAAGGGCCGTGAGTGCCGCCCCGGCCGCCGCCGTGCCCAAGAAACCGCGCCGGTCCATTTCCGTGGGTGAAGTCATTGCGGATATCTCCCTTCTTTCCGGGATCGCCAAACAGTGGCGCTACCGTCCGCGAGGATAGCATTCATGGCCCTGGTATTTCAGCAGCCGAAATATTTCCATGCGTCCCCGACGCTAACCGTGCGGGTGGGAGGCTCTCCCCAACTTCCGCGATACGCCGCTGGCCGAAACGGGTATCGCTGGAGTAGACTGGTGTAACAAAAGGCAAGCCGCCATGGGGCGGACACGCCGGGAGGATGGTGAAATGTCGCGCATGGCATTGATTACGGGTGCATCGGCCGGCATCGGCCGGGAATTGGCCAGGTGTTTCGCCGCCGATGGATGGGACGTGGTCCTGGTGGCTCGGCGGGAAGACAAGTTACGGGAGCTGGCTGCGGAATTGGAAACAACGTACCAGGTCGGTACGCGGGTCGAGGTTTGCGATTTAAGCAATCCTTCGGCGCCCCGGCAACTCATTGACCGTTTGCAGGCCGACGGCATTGCCTTGGACGTTCTCGTGAATAACGCGGGTTTCGGGCACTCCGGCGCTTTCGTGGAAAACGATCCCGACCGCCTGGCCGCCATGCTGCAACTCAACATGGTGGCTTTGACGCTGCTCACGCGCCTGGTCCTGCCCGGCATGGTGGAACGCCGGCGGGGCCGGATCCTGAACGTTGCTTCCACGGCCGCGTTCCAGCCGGGTCCCCACTTTGCGGCCTACTGCGCCACCAAAGCCTATGTTCTGTCTTTCAGCGAGGCCATTGCCGCCGAGCTGTCCGGCACCGGCGTGACCGTTACCTGTCTGTGTCCCGGCGCGACCACCACCGAGTTCGCGCGGGAAGCGGATATGGAGAACAGCGCTGTTTTCAAGAAGGGCCTGGTTCCCATGGGCAAAGCCGAGGAAGTGGCCCGGGAAGGATACCAGGCCTGCATGCGGGGCCGGCGCGTCATCATTACGGGACTGGGCAACAAGGCCGGCGCCCTGGCCGCCAAGGTTTTCCCCCGCCGGATTGTCACCGCCGTCGCCGGGAAGATGATGGCACATTGATACGGCAAGCCGGGTGAGCAAGAGCGAGATAGCCTTTCCTCTCTCCACGGTCTCATGACGATTGAGAACACGCTCCCCTGGCGGAAGGGTATTTCCCCGCCCACTTGTGACAATCCGGGGCGGATGCGTAAAATACCCCACCATCGGGCGGACGCATTGCGCCGACATACCCGATTTCCCCCTGTATGGAAAGGAAGAACGTCATGAAAATCGCCTTCGGCAGCGACCATGCCGGTTATGAAGACCCGGGACCGCATTTCAAGCCCGCCTTGATGGCCTACCTGGAGGAATTAGGCCACGAGGTGGTCGATTGCGGCACAAACGGTCCGGATTCGGTGGACTATCCCGATTTCGGCCAGAAGGTGGCCGACGCCGTACTTGCGGGCCAGGCGGAACGGGGCATACTGCTTTGCGGCACCGGGATTGGCATCAGCATCGCCGCGAACCGAAACCGGGGGATCCGCGCGGCGGTCTGCTGTACGGAAGAGATGGCGCAACTCGCCCGCGAACACAACGACGCCAACGTGTTGTGTCTTGGAAAAAGAACGACCCCCCTGGACCGGTGCAAGAAACTCATTGATGTCTGGCTCGCCACCCCTTTCAGCGGCCAGGAACGCCACCAGCGGCGGGTCGATAAACTCGGCTAACCCAAGAAAGTTTCTCATGGAATCCCTTACACCCCGGCAGATTGTTGAATCCCTGGATCGTCATATCATCGGACAGGATGATGCCAAGCGGAAGGTGGCCATTGCCCTGCGCAACCGCTGGCGGCGCAAGCAGCTCTCCGAGGATCTGCGGGAGGAGGTGGCGCCGAAGAATATCATCATGATCGGTCCCACGGGCGTGGGGAAAACGGAGATCGCCCGACGGCTCTCTAAGCTGGCGGACGCGCCCTTCATCAAGGTGGAGGCCAGCAAGTTCACCGAAGTGGGCTACGTGGGGCGGGACTGCGAATCCATGATACGCGATCTCGTCGAGGTGGGAATCAACCTGGTCCGCGAGGAAATGATGAAGGAAGCGGAACAGCCCGCCAGGGAGGAAGCGGAACGCCGCCTCATGGACCTCCTTCTGCCCAAACAGCCCGCCGGCCCGCAGCGGGTGTTTCATCCCGCCGACCCCGCCGCGGGGGATGAAGGTCCGGCCCGCAATCTTCGCGAGGATTCCGCCGAGGAGCGCACGCGCGAAATCCTGCTGCGAAAACTGCGCGCGGGCGACCTGGACGAACGGGAGGTGGAGGTCAAGGTCCGTGACACGGGAGGCATGTCCACCATGCAGGTCTTCTCCAACGCCGGCATGGAGGAAATGGGGGTCAATCTGCAAGACCTGATGGGCCGTCTCATGCCGCAACGCTCCACCACGCGCCATGTTACCGTGGCGGAAGCCCGGGATCTCCTCGAACAGGAGGTCCTGCAGGACATGATTGACATGGACGCGGTGGCGCAGCGCGCCATCGAACGGGTCGAAAACGCGGGCATCGTGTTCCTGGACGAAATAGACAAGATCGCCGGACGCTCGGGGGGGCAGGGCCACGGTCCGGATGTTTCCCGAGAGGGGGTACAACGCGACATTCTGCCGATTGTGGAAGGCAGCAACGTGATGACCAAGTACGGCACGGTGCGCACCGACCATATCCTCTTCATCGCCGCGGGCGCGTTTCACATGACAAAGGTCTCCGACCTTATCCCGGAATTGCAGGGGCGTTTTCCCATCCGCGTCGAGTTGAACAGCCTTTCGTCGGACGAGTTCGAGCGCATTCTCCGTGAACCGCAGGGCTCGCTGATTAAGCAATACTGCGCCATGCTCGCCACCGAAGGCGTGGAACTGGTCTTCACCGATGACGCCATCGCCCGCGTGGCGGAGCTGTGTCAGCAGGCCAACGAAAAGGCCGAGAACATCGGCGCCCGACGGCTGCATACGTTGATGGAAAACCTGATCGAGGATATTTCTTTCGACGCCCCGGACCGGGCGGGCAGCCGGGTTGAAGTCACCGCCGCCGAGGTGGATCGGCGGCTTTCCGACCTGGTGCAAGACCAGGATTTGTCCAAGTACATCCTGTAACGTGACCCTGGAAAAAGGACTGATTCCGGGCCGGGAACGCGGTTTTGCTTCAGGACACTTGTCTTCACGGGGGATACCAATCGGGGGGAAGATGCAACCACGAAATACACAAAATACACGAAAGAAAGAGAATGCAGATGCAGGGGGGACCGAAAATGTCACCATTCCCGTTCGTGTATTTCGTGGTTGAAAAGAATTTCTATTGGATCACGGAGGACATGGAGGGGCATCGTGATTACCGTGCCGGCGGGACCCCACATGCTGGAGCGTTAACGACCTTGGAAAACCGTTCGCACCTTTCATAAACCGTTATTGCGAGGGCCTAAGCGACCGTGACAAGCTGGGTTATGGGAGTATGTCATGACACACTCGATGGCCACGTCACTACGCTTTCGCAATAGCGTACTTCCGCTATCGCGCAACGGCTCGTTCCTCGCAATGACGGATTAGAAAAGTCGCGAGCGGTTACCGCAACGGGAGAGACCATGGTTCATTTCGATACATTGGAACAACAAGGCGTCACGGTGGCCGGACTCTCCGGACTTGACGATGGAGATTGCGGGTGGTCACCCCGCACGGACGGGCAACGCGCCGCGTATCTCCGGCGCTGCGGCCTGGAGCCCGCCCACCTCGTATCCGTCCGCCAGGTGCATGGCAGCCGTGTTGCCGTGGTTTCCGACGCGGATCGTGGTTGCGGCGCCAACATGGACGCCCTGGTGAGCGCTCCCGTCGCCGATGGCATGATAACCGATGTGCCGGGGCTTCCCCTGGGTATCATGGTGGCCGATTGCGTGCCCGTCTACCTGGTTGCGCCGGGGGCCATCGGGCTGGTCCATGCCGGACGGAAAGGCACGCGGCAGGGAATATCCCGGTCGGCCGTCAATGCCCTCGTGCAACACTTCGGCGCCGCCCCGGAAACCCTTTGGGCCCTTGTCGGACCTTCCGCCGGGCCTTGCTGCTACGAAGTGTCCGAGGAAATGGCGCGGGACTGGCGTGGGAAAGGGCTGCCTGCGCGAGGGTGTTTCCTGGACCTGTGGGAGACGAATCGCCGACAACTGATCGCCTCGGGGGTTCCTGAAGGGCAGATTCAGGTTTCCGGGTGCTGCACGATTTGCGGAACGACGTACCATTCCTACCGCCGTGATGGCGGGACGGGGCGCAATCTCGCCGTGTTGTGCCGTTAACCACACACGGCCTTTGGCTTATGAGCCGGCAGAGCCCGATCTTCACGCCCCCCTAAAAAACCAATAACTTACTGAGATGCAAAGGGATACGCTCACCGACCGCACCCATCCCATGTTGTCTATGTTTTGCAATGATAGGTAACGATTTGAGTAACACCTTCGCGACAATATCACAATTCCACCCACTCTTCTACGGGGGCCGTGAGAAAGTCTTCCAGGGGGATGCCATCCGCACCTACCAACAGCTTTCTCGTGACGGGAAACTCCTTGCAAAAGGCCTCTATGCCTGGAAGTGTGCCTCTCCTCTGTCCACTTTTGACTTCAATGGCCACAAGCCTCTTCCCACGCTGCAAGACAAAATCGACCTCCCGATTTCGGTTGGCCCAGTAGAATACCTCGATGTTCGTTCCTGTCGCCCCGTTGACAAGCGCCGCCCCAACGGTCGACTCAACGAGCCGCCCCCAGAACTCGAAGTCAATCCGCGCCTCTTCATATGTGATGCCCGAGGATACGCTCATGAGGGCAGTATTCATGACAAGCAGTTTAGGACTTGAGGCGCGCCGCCGCACGACCTGTCCAGCGTATTTCTGAAGACCGGTGAGAAGACCGGCACTGCTAAGGAGCTGAAGATAGTGGGCCAAGGTCGTGGTGTTTCCCGCGTCCTGCAACTGACCAACCATCTTCTGAAAGGAGAGTATCCGGCCCGAGTAGGAACAGCCCAGTTCGAATAGGCGTCGAAGAAGCGCGGGCTTGTCAACGCGTGTCATCAACAAAATATCGCGCGAGATTGACGTCTCGATTAGCGACTCGAGCACATACTGCATCCATCGGCTTTCGTCGCCGACGAGTGCTGCCGCCCCCGGGTAGCCTCCGAAATATACATACTGTTTGAGGTCCCATGCGAAGGCCTCGTGCATCTCTCCGAACGACCAGTGCGTAACAGGCAGGATCTCGAATCGGCCTGCCAGGCTTTCGCTGAGCCCCATCTGCATCAACGATGGCGAGGAGCCCAGCAGAATCACGTGCGTACAGCACTTCGAAGCGGTGTCCTCGTCCCACAACCTCTTCACAACCTCCGACCATCCGGGAATCTTCTGAATCTCATCCAAGATAAGCAGGCACTGCTGAGTATGTCCCGCTGACTGGCAGGCCATTCGTGCGATTTCCCACTGCTGCTCAATCCACGTTCGGTCCTTAAGTGTCGGCGCATCCGCAGAAGCATAGTGCGTCGGCATGTCAACCACCTCAGCGACTTGGCGCGCAGCAGTGGTTTTGCCCGTCTGTCGTGGTCCCGCGAGAACCTGTATGAACCGCCTCGGTTCGGATATGCGTTTACGTAATTGATGGAAAACCTGTCGCTTGAACACCTATACCAATCTCCCGATTACTCAACTTATTGAGCAATTATACTCGATATTGCGCGCAAAGTGAAGCCTGCCGAATTGTCTTCCAAAAACAGCATCATCCCGGCCCAAGAAGACGAATTCAGCCGTCTGGCCTTGAAAATCAGGGTTAACGCAAGTCCTTTAACAAAAGCATCTTTGGTGTTTCTGGATGGCTGATGAACTCGAATTGCCACAACAGGTAATGGCGATTCCACCAGGTTAAGCGAGCCCGTTCACGGGCCTGTGTGAGGCGCATTTCGATATGCCCTTTTTTGTGTGGCATAGCTGCCCCCGGCTGCAGGGCGAAGGTCCAATGGGCCCCGAGCTTTTACGCGCATACAGGTATGGAGGTCCGCCTAACCTTCTCAAAGAAAACAGCCGGTAGCGCGGTTTTCGGCCTTCACCAACGCTCCCGGACGTATTGCACAAGCGCGGGGTACTATGCTAAACTGCAGGTGAACAAGTGTGGCTTCTCGCGTGAGTGGGTCTCGACCCGCTTTTTTTGTTGGTACGCCCGGAGATTCACGGTGAACGTTCCGGAAATCATACGCCAAAGTTGGACGCTATTTGAGCCCGACTTGCAGGCGGCCGGTTACGATCTCGTCGAGGTCGAGTTCGGCAAACAGCACGGGACACGGGTCCTTCGGGTCTATATTGACAAAGAAGGTGGCATTACGCACGCCGATTGCCAGACGGTGTCACAGCTTTTGAACCCCGTACTCGATGCACGGGATTATATTGAGGAGGATTATGTTCTCGAGGTCTCCTCGCCGGGCTTTGATCGCCCATTGCGCAAGCCTGCGGATTTCGAGCGCTTTGCCGGCGAGGAACTTAAACTGAGTACGCACACGGCACTGCTCGGGCGGAAAAACTTTCGCGGCATCCTTCAGGGTTTCCGCGACGGTTTAATCCTTTTAACAAGCGAAGGAGCAAATGTCGAGGTGCATATCGAGAACCTCAAGAAGGCGAACCTCGTCCGTTAGGACGAGGAAAGGAGGCCGGTTTGGATCAAAATCTGAAAGTGATTTTGCAGCAACTCGAAGCGGAGAAGAGTATTGATCGCGTAACGCTCCTCGACGCCATTCGGAGTGCCATCGAAAGCGCCGCGCGCAAGAGCATGAACCGGGCAAGCGACGTGACCGTTGACGTGGACGAAAACACCTTGGCTTTCAAGGTCTTTGAAATCCGAACCGTCGTCGAAACCGTGGAGGATGACGCTCTTGAAATCAGTCTTGAAGAGGCGCTTAAATTAAACCCTGCGGTGGTGACGGGCAACCGCCTTAAAGTGCCCACCGAACCGAAAGATTTCGGGCGGATCGCCGCGCAAACGGCGAAACAGGTCATTATTCAGAAAATCAAGGATGCCGAACGTGATCGTATTTATGATGAATTCAAGGGCCGTGAAGGCGACCTGATTACGGGCACGGTCAAGCGAATCCATCATGGGAACATTGTTGTGAGCGTGGGACGGGCGGAAGCCATCGTACCCTACCGTGAACAGTCTCCCCGTGAGAACTTCAAGCCCGGCGACCGGATTCGTGCTTACCTGCTTGAGGTCGAAAAGGGACCACGCGGAACCGGCGTCATTTTGTCGCGGACTTCACCCGAGCTGGTGCGCGGCCTGTTCGAACAGGAAGTTCCCGAACTCTACGATGGCACCGTGGAAATCCGGGCCATCTCCCGCGAGCCGGGCAGCCGTACCAAGGTCGCCGTGGTCTCGAATGACGCCAACGTGGACGCCGTGGGGGCCTGTGTCGGCATGAAGGGCTCCCGCGTTCGCGCGGTAGTGGAGGAATTGTCGGGCGAGAAGATTGACATCGTGCGCTGGAGCGACAACCCCCTTGAACTTTGCGCCAATGCCCTGAACCCCGCCGATATTCTGAACCTGGAAGGCGATGAGGAAAAGGGCTCCATTCGCGTAACGGTACCTCAGGATCAATTGTCGTTGGCCATTGGCAAGCGCGGACAAAACGCCCGGCTTGCCTCGAAGTTGATTGGCTGGAATATCGATATCCACGGAGAAGGTGAATCGGAGGACGGAGGAGAAGAAGGATTGGATGAGGCGTTACCCGAATCCGAGACCGTCCCCCGGGAGGATGGGCTTGCTTTAGAGCCCGAGGAAGGCCCGGCGGAAACCACGCCGGATCCCGCTCCCCTTGCCCCCGATAATGAGTAGAGAATACCCGGCTCCGCGAAAGCGGATACCGGAAAGCGCCGGCATGGCCGGAATATGAATACGGTGTTTTGGGAGGAAATTGTAGATGCAGACCATTTTAAGTCTGTCCGAGCGACTCGATATGAGTGCCGATGAGGCACTCGACACATTGCGCAAGCTTCGCTTCGAGGTGAGTAGCGTCGATGTGGAGATAAATGACGATCAGTGCGACATCCTGATGGATGTGGATGAGGATCCCTCTTCGCTCGAAACCTTCCTCCAGGAAATCCAGAAAAAGGAGGAGGAGAAGCGCAAGAAGGCGGAGCGTCTTCAGAAAGCAAATGAGAAACGCCGTTTGGCCGCCGCGAAAAAAGCCGCCGCCAAGGCCAAGGCCGCCGCCAAGAAAAAGGCCGCCGCCGAGAAGAAGAAGGCTGCCGCCGAGAAGAAAAAAGCCGCCGCCAAAAAGAAGGCGACAAAAGATGCCGCCCCGGAAGAGGTGGAAGCCCCGGCCCCACAGATTATAGAAACAGAGAATCCCCCGGCGGAAGCCACGATAGTTGATCAACCCGCCGTGGAAACCGTGGTCGCCTCCCCGGCCGAGGTGGTGACCCCGGCCGAGGAACCCGCCACCGCCGAGGCACCCCCCGAAACCGGTGAAGCTGAAGCAACGCCGGTGCATACCGCCCCGGCCGAAGAAGGTGCCGCCCCGCCGGAGAGCGTTCCCGGGGAAGAAGCCCAACCCTCCGCCCAAACCGAGGCGAACGGGTCGGTTCTGGCTGAAATCCTGCCGCCCGCCCCGGATACGAAGGATGAAGCATCCGCGGACCGGGCGGTCGATGGACATGCGGATGAGGGCGCCCTGGCCCATGCCGAGCGCATGCAGGAAGAAAAGGAGCGCAAGCGGAATGAACGCCCCTTGCCGGTTCCCGATCCTTCCGTGGTGGCGGAGGTAATTCGCAAGGCCCAGGAACGGGAGCGCGAAAAAGAAGAACGCAAACGTCCCCGTGTGCGCCAACCCATCGCGCCACTTCCGGTAAAGGAAAGCAGCGCACGAGAGGGACGGGCGGAGCGGCAATTCCGTTCGGGACCCAAGCCGGCCGCGGGAAGCGGTCGGGGAAAACGCGGCGGAACGGGAAAGACGGCCAAGAAACGGCAGCGTCGCGCCGAGCGCGCCCGAGCCATGGAAGAGATCCTTCGCCGGGACGCGGCGGCGGCGGTGAAAAGCTATCAGGCCGGTGGAGCGCCCGGAACCGTCCCGAAAAAACGGCGCAGGAAACGACGGGACGAATCGGGGCAGCCCGTGGCACAGCACGGTGGTGTGCTCGAAGTGGACGAAACCATGACGGTCGAGCAGTTGGCGGATAGCATGGACGCGGACATTAATGATGTTATTCTCGCGCTCATGGAAGAGAATATCATGGCCAACAAGAATCAATCGCTTGAGATTGACGTGATCCGAACCGTTGCGACCCAGTTCGGTTTTGAGGTGCGGTCGGTTATCCCCGAGGAGGAAGAATTGTTCACCGAGGAACCGGACGACCCCGAGAGTCTTGTGCTTCGCCCGCCGGTGGTTACCATCATGGGCCATGTGGATCACGGAAAGACCTCTCTTCTCGACTATGTGCGCAAGGCAAGTGTCGCGGCCGGTGAGGCCGGCGGCATCACCCAGCACATCGCGGCCTACGACGTGGAACTCGAACAGGGGCGTGTTGTCTTTCTCGATACTCCCGGACACGAGGCCTTTACCCAGATGCGCGCCCGTGGCGCGAGTATTACCGACGTGGTGGTACTCGTGGTGGCCGCCGACGATGGCGTGAAGCCGCAGACGGTGGAAGCCATCAACCACGCGCGGGCCGCGGAAGTTCCCATCGTGGTGGCCATCAACAAGTGCGACAAGATCAACGCCCAGCCCGACCGGGTGCGTCAGGAACTTGTTCAGTATGAGTTGGTGGACGAGAGTTGGGGGGGAAAGACCATCATGAAGAACATCTCCTGCCAAACGGGGGAGGGCATCAATGAGCTGATGGAGATGTTGATCCTGGAATCCCAGATGCTGGAGCTGAAGGCCAACCCCAATAAGCCCGCCCGCGGCGCCATCGTTGAATCCGAAATATCCCGCGGACAAGGCCCCGTCGCGTGGGTCATGGTTCGAAGCGGCACGCTGAAGGTGGGGGACATGTTCCTTGCCGGGCAAACCTACGGTCGCGTGCGCACCATGACCAATTCCCGTGGCAGACAGGTCAGTGAAGCCGGTCCCTCCACGCCCGTCCTGGTGACCGGCTTCAGTGAACCCCCCACGGCGGGCGACCAATTCATTGTTTCGGAAAACGAGCGGATGGTGCGCGGCGTGGCGGAAAAGCGGGCCGATGTGAACCGTCAAAAACGCGGTCCCGCCCGGAAACGCATGACCCTGGAAGACTTTCATGCGCGCATGGAAGGGATCGAGCAGAAAACCCTCTCCATTGTGCTCAAGGCGGATGTACAGGGCTCGGTGGATGTGCTGACCTCAAGCCTTTCCCGGATCGGTAATGAGGAAGTCAGTGTCCAGGTAGTACACGCCGGGGTGGGCGCCGTGAATGAATCGGACATCATGCTGGCCAGCACCAGCGATGCCGTCGTCATTGGCTTCCACGTCACCGCAGACGCGAAGGTGCAGGCCGTCGCTGAACAGGAAGGCGTGGACATTCGCAGTTATCTTGTTATTTATGAACTGCTTGACGAGGTGAAGAAGGCCGTTGAGGGCCTGCTCACGCCCGAGTCCAAGGAAATTATCGTGGGACATGCCGAAATTCGGCAGGTCTTCCGTTCCTCCGCCATTGGCAACATCGCCGGTTGCATGCAGCAGGACGGTGAAACCGTGCGCGGCGGGCTTGCCCGTTTGATACGGGACGGCAAAATCATCCACACCGGCCGTATTGGGACGCTGCGGCGCGAAAAGGATGACGTGCGCTCCGTTTCACAGGGCTTTGAATGCGGCATGAAACTGGAGCGTTTTGATGACATACAGGTGGGGGACATCATCGAGTCCTTCAAGGTGGAACTCGTCCCCAAGACCTTGTAGCAGGCGCTTTTGTGGAGAAAAAATTTCCCGCGCCAGGGCCGCAAAAGATGGAATGTCGCGGCGGTGTGAACCTGGGCATTCGGAATGGATCGTGGGAAAAACCTCAATTACGCGGATAGCTGGAACCCTTGACCATTGGTGTTTTGCAGATAGACCTGCTCACGCGTGAGGCGCGCTCACTTAAAGAGAAGCGTCGTGTCGTGAAAGGGCTGAAGCAACAGCTCAGAAACCGCTACAATTGTTCGGTGGCCGAAACGGACTACCAGGACCTGTGGCAGCGTGCCCGTCTTACCGTGTGCGTCGTCTCGAACGAGCACGCCCACGCCAACACACAACTGAACGAAATTGTCCGGTTCGCTTCCAACAGACCGGGAGCCGAACTCGCCGACTATCGGATAGAGATGTTCTAATGCAGACAGGCCGTCCCGCCCGCGTGGGCGCACTGATTCACGAAGAAGTCGCTCGCCTCATCACCAGGGGGCTCAAGGATCCCAGGATCGGTTTCGTATCCGTCATGTCCGTGCGCATGTCTACCGACTTGCGCTACGCGAACATCCATGTGAGCCTGTTTGGTGAAGAAAAGGAACGGAAGAGCTCGCTTATCGGACTGCGCAACTCCGCAGGATGGGTCCGGCGTGAAGTGGGCAAGCACCTGCGAATGCGCGTCACGCCGGAGATCCGTTTCTTTGAAGACGATTCTCTCGACAAGGTGTACCACCTGGAAAGTGTGCTTGAAACGATTCACCGCGAGCAGGACGAAGCCCCCATGCTTCACCTGGGTCTTTCGGACCTGGTTGCAGATATGCGGAAAACCGAGTCCTTCCTGGTGACCTCTCATGTCAGTCCCGATGGCGATGCCGTGGGTGGTCTGCTGGGGGTGGCCCACTTCCTGCGGGCCATGGGGAAAACCGTCACCTGTGCCTTGCATGACCCCGTGCCCGCCGTTTACCGTGGTCTGCCCGGCGCGAAGGATATCATCAACTGCGAAGCCGAACGGCCTCGTTTCCAGGCCCTGGTCATCGTCGACGTGGCCTCCCTCGCCCGAATCGGCGCGGTTCGTGACTGGCTTGAGCCGGGGCAGAAAGTTTTCGTGGTGGACCATCACCTGGCGGAATATCCCGATGGTACGGCGGGTTTCATCGACTCCTCCTATGCCGCCGTGGGTGAGATCGTGGTGGACCTGTTCGAGACGGCGGACATACCCCTCACCATGGGGGCCGCCCACTGCGCCTACGTGGCCCAAGTGACCGACACCGGCGGCTACCGGTACGTCAACACGACCGCCCGTTCCCACAGGATAGCCGCGAAACTCCATGAAACCGGCCTTGAAACCGCGCCCATATGCGAAACGGTTTTTAGCGCCATGTCCCGGCCCAAGTTCGATATGTTGTGCCATGTCCTTGCCCGGGCGGAATTCAGGGCCGACGGAGCCATCGCCGCGTCCTATGTTTCCTACCAGGATCTGGCGGCCGTGGGCGGGGAAAAGGAAGATACCGGCGGGCTCATCAACTACCTGCGCAACGTGGACGGCGTCCGCGTGGCCGTACTTTTCACCCAAGTGGATGCTCACACAACCAAAGCGAGTTTCCGCTCCGTTCCGGAGTTCAATTCAGCCGTCTTCCTCGCTCAATTCGGGGGCGGAGGCCATGCGGCCGCCGCGGGGGTCACCCTCGATATGTCCCTGGCCGAGGCCATGCCAACGGTATTGGACCGCTTGGAAAGGGCCATGAAGGAATCGCCATGACGGGACTGCTGTTGGTCGACAAACCTGCCGGAATGACCTCCCACGACGTGGTTGACCGCATTCGGAAGGCCGCGGGAATCCGCCGTGTGGGGCACACGGGAACGCTCGATCCGGCCGCGACCGGATTGCTCCTGGTTTGCCTGGGCAAGGCCACGCGCTTGTCGGAACACTTGACGGGCCTCGATAAGACCTATGAAGGCATCATGCGCTTGGGCGTGGTCACGGATTCCTTCGACCTCGACGGTGAGGTCATTGAGGAGAATACCGTGCCCGCTGATATGACCGCCGAGCGCATCCAGGCGGCGTGCATGCCCTATGTGGGTGAAATCATGCAAGTACCGCCCATGGTCAGCGCCGTCAAGGTGGGGGGGGAACGGCTTTACAAGAAGGCCCGAAAGGGCGAAACCGTGGAACGCGAACCCCGACCGGTTCGGGTGTATGCCTTTGACGTAGTGGAGTACACCGCGCCCGACGCCCGGGTGCGTGTCCGGTGCGGCCGGGGCACCTACGTGCGCAGCCTGTGTCACGACATCGGACAAGAGCTGGGTTGTGGCGCCGTGCTCGCCGGGTTGCGACGCACGGCCGTTGGACGCCATGAGGTCACCGCGGCGTTGCCCGTGGACGCCTTCACGGACGAAGCAGTGATCCGCGACCGCCTGATTCGCATGGGCGACGCCCTGGACCTGCCCATCGTGGTCCTTCTTCCGCAAGCCCTGGAGACGCTCAAGGCCGGGAACACCGTGACCAGCACCGATTTACTCGAAGGATGTCCCGTGAACGAGGGCTGGGTCCAGGTCAAAAGCGAAGCGGGCGACCTGCTGGCATTGGGGCTTGTTCAGCCGACGGCCGTGGGAGCGCGCGTCCATCCCAAACGTGTTTTTGCATGATTACGCCACGCGGGAAGGACCGGGTATATGCGCGTTGTTGACGATGTCCGCGCTTTCCATGGTAAAACGTCCAATCTCTGCCTTACTATCGGCAGCTTTGACGGTATCCATCTCGGACACCAACGCATCGTTCGCCACCTGAAAGATGCCGCGAAACGTATGGACGGCACGGCCGCCCTCATGACCCTGCGCCCCCACCCAAGGCAGTATTTCGCGCCGAACGGCGTGCCGAACCTGCTTACCGGCGACACACTCAAGGAACGACTGCTGAAGGCCATGGGCGTGGACATCCTTTTCGTGCTCCCCTTCAATGCCGCCACGGCGGACATGGACCGTTCGGTGTTCCTCGAAGATATCGTCTTGCGGCGATGTGGTGCCCGGCACCTGATCGTTGGGCATGACTTCGCTTTCGGGAAAAATGCCGGCGGAGACCATGCCTACCTCGCCAAACGGGCTTCCGCGCTGGGATATACGGTGGAGGAAGTCCCTCCCCTTATCATGCAGGGGGAACGCATCAGCAGCACGCTTATCCGGGAAGCCCTACTCCAGGGCGCGCTGGATCAGGCCGAGAAGTACCTCGGACGCCGGTATACCATCCTGGGCGAGGTTGCCCGGGGACGCGGCATCGGCCGGAAACTGGGATTTCCAACGGCCAACATCCGGCCCGGACCTCATATCATACCTGCCCACGGGGTCTATGCGGCCGAAGCCATCGTGACCGGCCGCCGATACATGGCGGCCGTGAACATCGGTATTGCACCCACCATACGACACGAAGACATCACCATAGAGGCCTTTCTGATTGATTTTGATGGTGATATCGTAGGAGAAACCCTGGAATTGATCTTTTACAAGAGGTTGCGGCCCGAAGTGAAGTTTGCGGACCTTGACAGTCTCGTTCGCGCCATCAACCAGGACGTGGAAACCATCCGGGACTATTTTCAGGCCCTGGGGCCTGACAAGATGGAACCGAACCTTCCCGCCGGGGTTTAATTACAGGGGATTATTGTGTCGTCACCCTTTCCTTCCCGAAAGGGTCTAATAATTGCAGGGTGGAGTCTTTGATCGTTTTTCATCCAGTCGGACATCAGCATAGGGAAAGACGTCTTCATGTCCGCCTTAACGGGGTATCTCGGAAGCATGACAAAACAAACGGTTACCATTTTCGTCCAGTACGCGCGCTTTTCCGTGTTCTTTCCTGGAGCGGGATGCCTGGCCTTCCTCCTGGGAACGCTTCTGGGAGGATGCGCAACAACGCATTACCGTGAATCCGCAGATAAGGAAGTATATGGTATCGTCACGGAAAAATCGCCGGACGTGCCCGGAATGCCCCCCGGCTTTACCATCGACCAGGATAGCGCCTGGGATCCGCTGGATGGGCTGGAGCAAGTGACTGAAAAGGACCCGGCCCTAGGGGAAAACGACGAGGTGGGGGCGCACATTGTGCCGCTCGAACGGGCGCTGGCCATCGCGGTACGCCGCAACCGGAACTACCAGGCACAGCGCGAATCGCTTTACCTGCAAGCCCTTTCCCTGACCCTCGACCGCTACGATTACGCCCCCATTTTCTCCGGGCTTCTGTCGGGCGGTTATAACCGGACAACCCGGGATGTAACCAGGCCGACGGACTTCAGCGCGGCCCTGGGCGGCGCCAACGCCATTATCGATCAGTTTGAAAGCCTGACGGGAACACCGGCGACCCTGCTCAATGACTATGCGGGCCTGGTGGCCGCAGCGGGAACGCTGGCGGGCGCCGACGGGGTGCGCACGGAGGTCAGGAATGAGCGCAGCCTTTCGGGGCAAACCCGTTTTGGAACCAGTGTCCTGCTGAAAGGCGGTGGACGTTTCGCGGTCAATCTTACCTCCAATTTCCTCCGTTTTCTCACCGGCGATGACCGCGTGGCGACCTCATCGGCGCTGGTGGCCTCGTTTACGCAGCCCATCCTGCGGGGCGCGGGCCGCAAGATCGCGGCGGAACGCCTGACGCAGGCGGAGCGTGACGTGCTCTACAGCTTACGCAGCTTCACCCGCTTCCGGAAGACCTTTACCGTGAGCATCTGCTCACAATACTACGGGGTGCTCCAGGCACGGGACCGTCTGACGAACAACTACAACAGTTATCTGCGTTTCCAGGAGAACCTGAAGCTCCAGCGCGCCCTGGCGGCGGAGGGACGTAAGTCCCAGTCTGATCTTGGGCTCCTCGAGCAGGCGGAGTTGAACGCCAAGAACAGTTGGATCAACTCGCTCCAAAGTTATAAAGCCAGCCTGGATCGCTTCAAGATTCAGTTGGGATTGAGCACGGACGCGGCCATTATCCTGGATATGGCCGAACTGGACCGGCTCCACCAGGATGGCTTGCGCCAGTTCAACGTTTCCCCCGAGGACGCGGCCAAGGTGGCCCTCGCCACGCGCCTGGACTATTACAACGCCCGTGACCGAACCATCGACGCCAAGCGGCGGGTCATGGTGGCGGCGGACGCCCTCAAGCCGGGGTTGGACCTGGTGCTTACGGGTAACGCGGGCAGCACCGGGACGGATAATTTCCAGGAGATTGATTTCCAGCGTGGCCGCTGGTCCGCGGGCCTGGATTTGGATCTGCCTTTTGATCAGAAGGCCAAGCGAAACAACTACCGGGCGGCCCTGATCGGCCTGGAGCGGGCACGGCGGGAGGAGTCGCTTGCCGAAGACAACGTCAAACTGGATGTGCGGGAAGCCTGGCGCGACCTCGACCGGGCCCGGCTCAACTATGAAGTCGCCAGGGTGAGCCTGCGGCTGGGCGAACGCCGCGTGGAGGAGCAGGAACTGCTCGCCGAACTCGGCCGTGCAACGACCCGCGACCTGGTGGACGCACAGGACGACCTGACTTCCGCGAGAAACAACCTTACCGATGAGTTGATAAACCACACCATCGCGCGCCTGACCTTCTGGCAGGACATGGGAATCCTTTTCATCAAGGAAGATGGGCAATGGGAGGAAGTGACCGATGCCATCACCCCGTGAGGAAACCGCTTCCGGGCGGCGCGCTCGGAAACGTCGTTTCGGCAGGAAATCCTGGGGTTTCCTGCTTGCCCTCATCCTCTTTTCCGGTGCCTGGTTGCTGTTGCGCGGTGGTGGAGAGGAAGATGCTTCGGGAACGACCTTTACGGTGACCCGGGGCGACCTGGAAATCCTGGTTACCGAAGGTGGCAGCATCGAGGCCAAGGAATCGCAGGAAGTGCGTTCCGAGGTTCAGGGACAGACGAAAATCCTCAGCATTGTGGATGAGGGGTACTTCGTCTCCCAGGAGGATATCAAGAACGGGTTGGTGCTGGTGGAGTTGGATTCGAAGGAATTGATTGACCGCCAGACGCAGCAGGAACTCGAGTTTCAGAACTCCTATGCCACCTATACCGAGGCACGGGAACAATACGATATCACGGTCAACCAGAACGAGAGCGATATCAAGGCGGCGAGCCTTGCGGCGAAGTTCGCCAAGATGGACCTGGAGAAGTACCTGAGCGCAGACGTGGCCCAATCCATCCTTGACGAATTGGGCCTGGAAAAGGCGTCGGAACGGGCACTCGCGGAAATCAGGCAATCCATGCAGGAGCGTGATGCCGAGGAGTTACAGGCCTCCGAAATCCCCGTTTACGTCGAAGAGGCGGAGGAAGGCGAGGGGGAAGGTGAAAAGAACGCGGTGGCACTGGAACCTGGAGAACCTTCCTCCGCGCGGCCGGCCCCCTGCGAGACTCCCGCCGCGGACGACGGTGAAAAGCGGACGGAGGGCGGGAACCGTATCGAGGTGACATCCACCTATAACGTTGGCGCGGGTCTCACGCTCTCCCTGAAGAAATACGCCGACGTAAATCTCCTGGGCGATGGAGAAGCGGGGCAGAAGCTCAGGAAGTTCGAGGATGATCTCATCCTTGCACAGAACGAGGAAGGGCTTGCCGACGAAAAGCTCAAGGGTACGCAGCGTCTCTTTGACCGGGGTTTCGTGACCAAGAACGAACTGGAAAACGACCAGTTGGCCCTCCAGCGGCGCCGGATCAGCACCCAGTCCGCCATAACCAGCAAGGACCTGTATATCAAGTACGAGTTCCCGAAACAGGCCGAGAAGCTGCTCTCGGATTACGAGGAAGCCTTGCGGAAACTTCAGCGCGCCATGCGCACGGCCTCGGCCAAACTGGCCCAGGCCAAGGCCCGGCTTAATTCCGCCGAAGCCCGTTACGAGTTGCAGAAACGGCGACGCAAGGAACTGGCGGAGCAGATTGCCAAGTGCGTGATCAAGGCGAAGCGTTCCGGGCTGGTCGTCTATGGCAGCAATCAGCAGTGGTGGCGGAACGAACAGCGTATTGAAGAAGGCGCCACGGTCCGTGAACGACAGGTGATCATCACCATTCCCGACACGACGCTCATGGAGGTCAATGTAAAGGTACATGAGTCCGTGGTCAAGAAAGTGAAGAAGGGGCAGCGGGCGCGCATTCGGGTGGATGCCTTCCCTGATGAGGTGCTGGAAGGCCGCGTTGAAAAGATCTCCGTGCTGCCCGACTCCCAAAACCGGTGGATGAGCCCCGATCTCAAGGTCTACGGAACGACCATCCTGGTGGAGGGAACCCATGCGTTCCTGAAGCCCGGCATGAGCGCCGAGGCGGAGATCATCATCGACACGCTGAAAGACGTGTTGCAGGTTCCCCTGCAGGCCGTGAGCCCCAACAAGGGGGAACAGGTCTGCTACGTTCTCAAGGGAAATACCCCCGAAAGGCGGGTCGTGGAGACCGGCCAGTTCAACGACACTTTCGTGGAGATCGTCAAGGGGCTGGAAGAAGGAGAGACCGTGTTGCTCCGTGTGCCCGATGCGCTGCGCGAGGAGCCCGGTGGAACCGCGCCGGAAGTGCCCCGGGGTGGAACACCCGGGAACACAACAGCCACCGCCAAGAAACAGGACGTGTAATGTCGAGGGCGCCCATCGTCTCGCTTGAGAAGGTCACCAAAACCTATCACATGGGGCAAAACGTGCTGAATGCCCTGGACGGGGTGAGCCTCACCTTCCAGGAGGGGGAGTACGTGAGCATCATGGGGCCCTCCGGCTGCGGCAAATCCACCATGCTGAACGTGCTGGGGTGCCTCGACCGTCCCACCGCCGGCCGCTATGTTCTTGGCGGCCAGGATGTTTCGGCCTTCGATGACGACGCGCTTTCCGGCATCCGGGGGAAACGGTTGGGGTTTATTTTCCAGTCCTATAATCTCATTCAGCAGTTGACCGTGGTGGAAAACATCGAGGTGCCCCTCTATTACCAGGGCGTTCCCGCCCATGAGAGCCGTGAGGCTGCCGCGGCCCTCGCCGACCGCGTGGGCTTGGGCAACCGCCTTGACCACAAGCCCTTCGAGCTTTCCGGCGGCCAGCAACAGCGCGTCGGAATTGCCCGGGCACTGGTGAACGACCCCCTGATCATCCTGGCCGACGAGCCCACGGGGAATCTCGACAGCCGGTCGGGCGCGGAGATTCTTGCCCTGCTGGACGAACTCCATGGCCAGGGAAAGACGATCATCATGGTCACCCACGACAACGAAATCGGCGAACGGTCCATGCGCGTGGTGCGCCTCCGCGACGGCCGCGTGGAGGCAGATATCACCCATGGATGATCTTCGGGACATGGTCAGGCATTCCCGGGGCGGCTTCACCCTCTCCCGGCTTCGGCGCGCCGTCCTGCTGGGCTTCAAGAGCCTGTGGCTGCACCGGCTCCGGTCACTGCTCACCGTGCTGGGCATCGTTTTCGGCGTTTGTTCCGTCATCGCCATGCTGGCGGTGGGGGAGGGCGCCAGTTTCGAGGCACAGGAACAAATCCGGCGTCTTGGCAGCAACAACATCATCATTCGAAGCAAGCGCCCCACAGGCACGAAAAACCTTGGTTCCCAACAGAGCTTCGTGCTCCCTTACGGCATTACCTATGCCGACGTGGACCGCATCAAGGGTTCCATCCCGGGGGTGCGCGTAGTCGTGCCGGGCCGCATCATCAAAACCAACATATGGCATCTGGACAAGCGTGTTGACGGAGAGGTGGTGGGAAGCGTCTACTGGTATCCCCGGATGCGAAACCTCAAGCTGCTCAAGGGCCGCTTCTTCTCCCAACTCGAATCCCTCCAAAAAGCCAATGTGTGCGTCCTGGACGAGAAGACGGCCGGCAAACTCTTTCCGATTACGTCTCCCGTGGGCAACAGCGTGCGTGTGGGCAGTGACTACTACCGGGTGGTGGGCGTCATCGAGGCGGAAAGCAGACAGGCCGGCCGAAACAACGCCGGGACCAAACATAAAGGGGAAAGCAAGGGAAGCGCTTCGGTGGCCACCGCCCGGGCATACATCCCCCTGTCCGCCGCCAAGGATCGCTTCGGCGAAGTGCTGGTGAAACGAAACAGCGGAAGCATCGAAGCCACCCGCGTTGAACTGCACGAGGCCGTGGTCGAGGTAAAAAACAAGGCCGAGGTCGAGGAAACGGCCCGCATCGTGGACGAAATCCTGGCGCGAAATCACAAGAAGCGGGACTACGAGATCGTGGTACCCCTGGCCGAACTGCGCGCCGCGAAGAAAATGGCCCAGGTCTTCAACCTGGTGCTCGGGTCCATCGCCGCCATCTCCCTCATCGTGGGCGGTATCGGCATCATGAACATCATGCTCGCCAGCGTCACCGAGCGCACCCGCGAAATCGGCATCCGCCGCGCCTTGGGCGCCAGGCGGCGCGACATCATCATGCAGTTCCTCGTGGAGACCGTCATCCTTTCCGGGATTGGCGGCCTCATCGGGGTCGCCCTGGGTATTGTCATTCCCTATATCATTACCGCCTTCGCCGGCATGATTACCATCATCACCCCCTGGTCCCCCCTCATGGCCTTCGGCATATCGGGCCTGGTCGGCGTGATCTTCGGCATTTACCCCGCCATCCGCGCCGCCAACATGGACCCCGTGGAAGCCCTGCGCCACGAATAGTGTTTTCGGACGTTTCCCCGCTTCGCCGAATATGTGGTATCGTTTTCCCGACAGGAGGAAAGCAGTACCATGACGGACGTTATCGCACGGGGGGTGGAGACGGAAGAGGAGTTGCGGCTCGCCAACGATCTAATGGCAAAATGCTTCGGCGATTACTTCAACTCATCCCGCGCCCTGGAAACCATGGGGGTCAACTATCCCGGGTTTCAGCGCGAACACACCCGCGTGGCCCTCATGGGAACGGAGGTCGTGGGCGCGCACCGCATCAATACCGACACCATCCGCATCGGCGAGGCGCGTCTGCGCATGGGGGGCTTCGGGTGGGTGGCCACCTCGGAACGGCACCGCCGCAAGGGTATTGCCTCCGCCATGCTCCAGGACTCGCTGCACTACATGGCCGACCATGGTTATCACGTGTCCATGCTCTTCGGGATTCCGGACTTCTACCACAAGTTCGGGTATGCCACGGCCTTGGCGGAATACGTGACTTCGGTGGACGTGTTGGAGGCAACGGCCATCCCCCACCAGGAGTACCGCATTCGCGACGGAAAGCCGGGTGATATCCGGTCCATCCAGAAGATGCACGACGCCCACGACGGCGCGGTGGCCTGTTCCATAATTCGCAGTGGCGCCCACATCACCAATCTCTGGGAACGGTGGAAGCGGCTTCGCGTGCTCACCGATGTGAAGGGCAAGATGCTGGCCTATTTTCTCCCCCGCGAGCACGACCGGAACCTGACCATCGACGAGGTGGGGGTTCAGGATTGGCGGGCCTGTGGCGCGGTCTTGCACGCCTGCGCCGGTCTGGCCGCGGAGAAGTGCATTCCCCGGGTGCGTTTCGCCGCCCCGCCGCCCCACCCCTTTATCCGCTATCTCTTGCAATACAGGTCGGTCCACGAGACCCACATTGAGCGCAACGCGGGGGGTATGTTGGCCTTCGTCGACCTGTACGAAACCCTCGAATCCCTTATCCCGGAGTGGGAAAACCTGCTCACCCGCTACGCCGCACGCGAAACGCGCGCCGAGTTAACCCTCATCGTGGACCGAAAGCCCTGCCGCATTCGCGCCAACCGGGGTGCCATCGACGTGGCCGCCGTCACGGGGATGAACAAGGTGAGTGTGAGTTCCGCCGAAATGATCCACCTTGTCACGGGCTACCGCCACGCCGATGATATCTACGAAGCGCGCCGTCGCATGGTCAAGCCCGAGGCGCGGGAGTTGTTCCGCGTGCTCTTCCCCAAACGTACCTCCTACGTATGGACCATGGATCGGTTCTGAGGCCCGGCAGCGGGTACCCGCCTGCCCTGGACGCGCGGCGTTTCATGTTGCGGGGGCTTGGGTCATTTCCGTCGCCTTTTCGGGGAGAGTCCCTTCGATGTTGCGCAATATATCATGAAGCATGGAGTTCCCGTCGCATCGATAGCAGTGATTCTCATCGCCGCGGGGCACATCACAGCGGGCGAAAATCTCACCGGCCTCCAGGATAGTTTCCATGTACCATTCCGCCGTGGGGGCGCGATGCCCTTCCAGGCGCGAACCCGGGTTTGGGCTCCATACAAAGGGGACGACATTGGCCCCCCGTGCCGCCAATTCCCGGACACCCTCGAGAAAAGTGGTGCGCGGTTCCAGCCCCATAACGAAGACACCATAGACCCGGCCCGGACCAAAGATTTGAACGGCTTTGCCAATGGCCTTCAGAAAATCATCGTGCGACGTGACCCGGGCCTTCCCCGGGCAGATGGCCCGGTAATAGGCCTCATCCCATATTTCCATGCTGTATCCGATAGCCCCAATCCCCGCATCCCGATACCGCCGTATGTCGTCCTCCTGAAGCGTCGCCGAGGGGAGAATGGTTCCCGGAACGGTGTCCACCTCCAGGGCCTCCCGGATGACCCCGACAATGTCGCACACCACCTCCACTTCCCGCTCATGGCTGAAGCAGCCCCCGGTCAATAAGATGTGCTTGCACATGCCCTCCGAAAAGGCGGCTGCAGCGGTTTCCCCGATTTCGTGGATCTCTTTTCTCGACAGGACAGCGTCATAGGTTTTCTTGGTGGGCACCAGGTTGCAGAAGTTGCATTGCTCACCCCTGCCAAAGTGAGAACAATAGTTTTGATAGCAAACAAAAAAACAGTCTTCACCGCCAATCTGGGCTATCTTCCGCATGGGATTTCCATCGCTCGTGAGACGGTCATAGAATTGGGGCCGAGGGATGAGCCGCGCGTCGTCTATCTGCTCCCCCAGGTATGAGACATACAAACCGTCCCCGGAGGTCTCCAGGCGAAAGGACGAGGAGGGATTGTATCGGAATTGCACCACGGTCCCGTCGGACAAGACAAAATCATCGGGCATGTCCAGGCTTTTGTGGTTGACCATGTCCCAACCGAAAAGTCCATGGTTCTGTTCTTTGAACCGGGTGCCCACCCCCGCAAGGGCTTCGGGGCCGGCGTCGATTCCTTCCACCAGTAAGCAGGCCTTTAATTTAAGCGGATTCACGGCGCACATGGTTCAATCCTTTCCGGCAATGCATCCAATGGGAGTTCAAAAGTTACTTTCTCGGCTTTCAGGACCATGAGGGTTTCCACTTTGTCCACCCCCTCGGCTTCGATCAACCGGTCGATGACGAAATCCCGGTAAGCGGAAATGTCGCGCGCGACAATCTTGAGCAGGTAATCCCACTGTCCCGTTACGTTGTAGCACTCCATAACCTCGGGCATCCGCCGGATGTGGCCGACAAAGGCCTCCGCCATGGCGCGGTTGTGCCGGGCGAGGGTGACGAAGGTGAATGTGGTCACCGCTACGCCAACCTCTTGCGCATTCACCACGGTCACAAACTGCCTGATCGTGCCACTTTCCTGAAGCCGCCTGGTCCGTGCCAGGCACGCAGACTCTGACAGCCCTACCTGTTTGGCAAGCTCAGCATTGGAGATTCGAGCCCGGGATTGCAGGATTTTCAGGATGGCGAGGTCTGTTTTGCCCGGCAGTGGAGTTTTGGGGGACATTCTGAAACGCTTTCTGTTTACTTTTTAAAGATTCTTCGTCAAAACATTCATTATACATAATATAATATCATCTTTCAATATAATTACAGAATATACTGCTGAAAAATGATGGCAAACCGTGTGATAATTCACATTAGCAGATCGGACGGCCATCGATGGGTCACCAATATGGGGACGAAGAAAGTGGGGGGAACTCCGCCGAGAGGGTCCATTTCGTCGCGGGTTACCACCACGCCGACGATATCAACGAAACGCGCCGCCCAGGGCTGGCCACGCCGGGCCAGACACGGAAACACGTGTGCCCCCGGCGTTCAGCGGATGCGGGAGAGGCTGGCAATGGCGCGCGCCAGGGCTTCCCGGCGGTTCTCCATGGGCGCGGGGTCACGGGTGAATTGCGTCAGGTTCCGACTGATGGTTCCCGGGACTCGCAGCAGGGCCTGAATGTCCGACACCGTCCCGGCGGAGAGTTTGTCCCGGTGCTTCGCCAAAAGGCGCGTCAGCAGGGCCAGGTATTCGTAGTCCTCGATGCCGTCCCGCAACATCTCCAGGCGGATACTGACCACGGGTCCTTCGAGCACGGGCCGGCCGGGTCGGCCATGGGCGGCGGCTTCGGGGGGATATAGAAAGCGGCCGTCGCCGTTGCCCCAGGGCGCCCGTGTGCCTGCGGGCACGCCGTAGCCCGTGGTCCAGCTCATGGGATCCTCGTAGGGGTTCTGGGGGTGCTCGGGGTCGGTGTAGGCCGTGGGACTGGTCCAGTAGTTGGTCTGCCACACGAGCATCCCCGTGATGCCCCGCTTGAAGGTTTGCCAGCCCCAGACACGCAGCTCCGTGCCCGGATGGTCGATGAAGAGGGTGACGTAGGGTGCCTTGGGTCCCGTGCAGATGTACCACCAGAATTCGTCGCCCTTTTCCCGGCGCAGCGCGGCCAATTCGGGGTCGTAGGCGGGGGTGAGGGGACACCAGATCTTCGGCCCGCCCACCAACTCGGCCTCCACCTGCTCGGTAAGCATCCCGCGCAGGCCGGGGGCGGCCCGGCGCAATTTCTCGAAACCGTTCATGACGAAGGCATAGTCCTTGGGATCCGGCTCATCGAACCAATAGACATAGGCTTCGTCGAGCCAGCCCCTGGCCGCGAGGTGGGCCTCCACCGCTTGGGCGTAGGCCGTGAAGGCGGTGGTATATTCCGGGGTGCCTTCCCGGTAGCCCAGGAGGGACGGCTCCACGCGGTCGTGGAAGGTGCCGCCGCCCAGGCCGACCATGGGGATCTTGAAGGCGTTGCAGCCCAGGTCGTCCACGGCGTGGGTCATGGCCCGGTCCCAGGCCGTCCAGTCGATTTTCGGCGTGAGGGACTCCGCGGGCAACGGCTCGAAACCTTCACGCAGCAAAACACGCCCATCGGCGAGGGCGGATACTTCAAGGTCATCGCACCACACCGTGCCCGTTTCCTCTCCGCCGTCGGTCCAGCGCGCGCCCCAAAGGGTCACCGCGCCATGGGTAGCGTTCTCGGGATAGGTGGTTAAGGAGTGCTCAAAACGCCGCCAGTCCGGGCTACCCTCCACCACGAGATCCGCGTTTTTTCCCGAAAGCCAACGGCCGTCGGCGCGAAAGTAACGCACGGTGGCATTGAAGGCGTGACCCGCCGTGCCGGTGCGGTACCAGAAGGCCAGGCGCAGACCGCCCTCCGGCAAAGGTATACGACGGGCGCAGTTCAGGCCGTGGCTGGCGCTCTTACTGGTGTCCTCGATACGGGCCGATGCTTGCCCCGAGTGCTTCACCGTCCGGTCCCGGACACCACCTTCCCAGGGGCCGGCATCGGGCCAGGTCACGCGGAAGGGATCCAGCGGAGCCGGGTCATAAGGGAAGATGTGATGCGCGGCCAGCGTCTCCAGGTATTTCTCCCAAACCGCGCGCTGTTGCCCGGAATCGGTGAGGCCCTGGTACTGGAAGATGCGTTGCGGGCTGATGCCGAAGGAGGTGACGCAGGTCATCCGTTTGGGCAGCGTGAAGCCATAAACCTCGATGTGCAGGGGCACTTCGGCAGTATACGCTTGCGCCTTCAAACGGATGGCGCCCCTGTAAAGTCCCGGTCGCGTCCCTTCCGGCACCCGCACCCGCACCCAAAACGGGTGGTTGCGCCCGCCATCCAGGTTGATGGGCGCGGTAAAGGGCGGCAACGGGTCGGGCCAGGCGCCCCGCACGCCCGTTTCGTCCGTTGGTTGAGTGATGTCCACATAGCGGACCCGAAGTACCTCGACGCAACCCCCGGGCAGTGCGTCGCCGCCGCGCTTGAACACGCCGGGGGTCGCGCTAAGGCCCTTCAACGGCCTTTGGGGACGCAGCACGAACTGGGCGGCCTCGCTTTCGTTTCGGGCCAGGGCAATGCGCATGGCCGCACCTTCCAACGCGGGAAGGGGCCGTTCCGGCCACACCTTCCACCCCGAGGACGCCCACCACAGGCCGGCCCGGTCGCTGCTGTCCGGCAGCCGTTCACCGTAGTCGATAGCATAGTAGGCGGGGATGTTAAGCCACGCCTCGGCGGTATAGGGGCTGTCCTCGCCGAGCGAAAGGCGGATCGCCATGTCCCCCGTGATGGTCAGGGGAAAGGCCAGGCTCACGGGCCTGGCCTCGCCGGGGGCCAGGGCCAGGGGAGAGGCCGCGTAGACATGCTCTCGGCGGCTCTCTTCGGGACCGTCCCGGTGGACGTAACGAAGGGTGGGGGTGACGGACACCGTTTTGCTGGAATCGTTGCGAAGGGAGGCGCGAAACACGTTCACCCCACCGGGCCGCATGTCGCCGAACCCCAGGACCTTCACGTCCACCCGTCCATCGGGAACACGCTCGGCCACATAGATCGTCGTGCCGTCGTTATCGCCCGGGGCCTCGGCCAGGGTCGCCTCGTAGGTGTATCCCCCGACCTGGAACGCGCCGGGTTGCGCCGCCGCCGCGCCCTCGGCGAGGTTCGGGCCGTCCTGCCGGGCCGTGCCGGACGCCGCGAGGCGGATGTCGATAACCCGCGCGGGAAGCAGGCGTTCCGGCACCTCAAACGTGGCCGGTCCTTCGGCGGTCATCGTGCCGAGCAACACCTCCGCGCCGCCGGGCACGCCGGCGAAGACATACAACGTCCCCCCCGCGTGGTAGACCATGTTCACTTCCACCGTTGCGCGCGTTTGGAGAATAGACCCCGCTTCCTGACGGTAAACCACCTCGCGCGCCGGGCTGTCGAAGACCCAGCGGTTGCTGTTGAAGGCGCATTGATGGCGCAGCAGGGGACGGCAGTAGTTGCCGTTCCGGTCGCCCAAGGGCGCGGTGAACCGGTAGGTCTTTCCCGTAACCGACTCGCCGTCCCCCAGCACGAGGTTGTTTGTCTGCCGATGGATTGGCTCCACCCGCACCAGGTCGATATTGTCATAGGCCACCGTGCCGTTAACCTGCCACTGGCCGAAGCGCAGCCAGTCCACTTCGGGCGTGAGGGCGTCCGGCGTGACAAAAATGGATGTGCAACGCCGCCAATCCTTGCCGAGGCTGCCCACATCGCGATTGGCGAACACGGGCCCCGTGGTGGCGCAACCCGAGGCGCCGCCACGAGACCGGCGCACGCTGAACCGCAGTTGATACACCGCGTTGGAACACAGTCCCAACGCCCCGGTACGCCAGTAATTGGCGGTGTCTCCGATGCCCGAGACCTCGATGCCCCGGCCGCCCCCCTCGCCCTCCTGTGTCCACGCACCGTCTCCCCCCGAGAGGGTCCATCCGGTTGGCAGGGCACCGCCCTCCTCGAAGCCCGCGTTGGACAAGGCCACCGGCGCCGCGACAACCGGCAGACAGGCGAGGCTAAACGGAACAAGCAGGTTCAGAAGGCGGACGTGCCGTAACATGGGTTTCCTCCCACCATTTTTCACCCTCCGCCAGTATAGCAAATGGTCGAAGGGTTCACAGGACCATCACGATACGCTTCCGCAGGGTGGGCCTTGGCCTACCCTCCCGCGTTTGCCGGTCGTGTCACGATTGCGCTGTCATAGCCTGCCCGGTACGCTGTTCTGGTTGCCGCGTTATCGTGTGCCCTTTGTGAAAAGGTGATGTACGCGTAACGGCCACATGCTCCCGTATGTTGCGGCTGAGAAAGCCGCAACATACGAAATACCGGGACCGAACGCGGGCCATTGAATGGCACGTAAAAGGTTCCCCCGATTTCATAAATGCCTCGGACGGTTACAGGATTGATTTCCTCCACCTCCACAACGTGGGGGGAACAACAAGAACCACTGAAACCACGGCCCAATTTCAGAACGCTCAAGCGTGTCACGGGTTATGTTACGCTCTAGGAACCGGAAAGTCCGTCCCCCAGTTCCTTCGCCTTTTGTCGAAGCGAAACAATGGTCCAGTCAAAGCGTGCGCAATGCCCCTTGAACTGGTCATTCTCGCGGTCCTCGGCCAACCATAAGCGCCGGAACTCTGCCTTAAGTGATTCATACGTATCGGCCACGGCATCAAACTCGGCGGCCACCCTGTCGCGTGGATAGGTCGTGTCGTTGTAGTGGCCCAGGGCAACGAGTTTGCGGCCCAGGGCCTCGAAGCTGCGCGCGCCGAAGAGCAACTGGTCGAGGTTGACCGCGTTGCGCGTGGCCTTGGACCGGGCCTTTTCAAGGAGCGTCACGGCGGGACCGGCCTGCCTGATGATGCGCGCGCCCTCGGCCCCGGGATCGGCCAAAGACACGATCTCCTTGCGCGTGAAGGGGTCGCCGAAGAACTCCCAGAAATGGTACGAAGGGCGCGCCGCCACGGTGCCGTCTTCCAGGGTTACGCGGACCTTCTCCTGGCTGATATTGCTCGCCTGGCGGTAGGCCCGCGCCACGCTGTCGTCTTTCAGGCCGAAGAGCAACCGCGTATAAGCCTCGTCGAAGTAGGCGCGGTCCACGTCGCCGCCGGCCCAGGCGCAGGCTCCATGATAGGCGAAGGCAAACCAGGCCTGCCCCGTGAGGTGATAGTTTCCCGCATCGCCCCAATCACAGGTGATGCTTCCAAGGGCGCCGTACTGGAGACCACGGCGCACTTCGTTATCCGAAAAGTCGTTGGCGTGCTCCGCGGGCGGCATGAGCCGAATGTGGCTGCCTATCCAGGCTTGGGCAAAGAAATCGATGCCCTCCCGCTTCAATCGGGGAAAATCCTTCTCCCAGGCCGGTTGGTAGTTACCGCCCGCGCAGTAGTAGCTGCCCACGATGATGTCCTTGGGCAGTTCGTCGAGCTTGGGGCCCATGCCCGCCAGATGGCCCGTACTGTCAAGCGGACCTTGGGCAATCATGAGCCGCATGCCGTGGCGTTTGACCATTTCATTCAATTGAAGCACGTAGCCAAACACCAGGTCCGTCAACTCGTCGATAGTCATGCCGGCGGCCAACATACCGTCGCAATCAATCTCCGTAATGTCCACGTTGAAGAGTTTCCCGGGAAAGGCCTGGCACAATTCGTCCACCAACTCCTTGACAAAAGCCACGGCTTCGGGCTTGCGTATGTCGTACGTCATGATCCACGGCTGCTTCTCGCAGGGGCCGATGCGCAGGTGTTGGTATTGCGGTTTGTTCAGAATGTGGTACGAATGGCCAAGCACCTGAAACAGGGGATGAACCTCCAGGTACCGCGCCGCCCCGTAGTCGAAAAGCGCCCGGCCCTCTTCCGGGCTAATCCCCTCGGGTGGTGCAATGTCGGGGTGGCTCCTGAACTTGAAGGTATGCTCGATGTAAAGCTCAAGGACGTTGCAATGCGCCTCGGTCGCCAGGTCCACCAGTTGCCGGAAGGTGGCCATGGTCGGCACCTGTCCTCGGGAAATGTCCTGTTGAAGGCCCCGGTAGCGCAGCGACGGCCAGTCACGAATACGCAGACCGGGCAGGTCCTGGCGGTCCGTGGCCAGTTGTCCCAGCGTGGTGATGCCATGGAAAAGCCCCGCCCAATCCCGCGCGGCCAACGACACCCCCGTGTCATCGACGCGCAGTACATAACCTTCACCGCCCAGCCCCTCCAGATCCTCCGCCGTGATCCCCGGCAGTTTGCCGGACGCCGCGCCCGACGGGCAAACCGCCAGGCGGATGCTCCGTGCCCCCGACTTCGGCGTCCCGACCACGAAGGAGAGGCCGGTGGCGGTCGACAGGCGTGTTGCCAGTCGTTCCGCCATGCCCCGCCCTTGGGGGAAAGCCGGGTCCGCAAACCACACGGTGCGACAGGTCGTCAGATCCAATCGAACGCCCGGCGTCAGGTTTACCTGTTTCGGCGGCGCCAGGACCCACAAGCCGGCCTTCGCCAATACCCCGGCCGGACCATGGTCCGGTGCGTCCTCCGGCAAAGCCACGGCATGTGGCGTCACCGCAAGGCCGCACAAGAGAATCAGCCCACCGTGGCATACGGAAATCATGCGCGCTTTCTCCCCGTTCCATGCCCAACCGACCTATGGCCAACGTGCCGCCGGATAGCATGCAAGGTATGCCACCATCGTACCGCACCAGTCAAGTCGGCAGGAAGGGAGTCACGGTGTCAACGGTACATTGGACACGCCTTCGCTGCCGGGATGGAATAGATTGCCCTGAAAATGGAGCTGCCTGGGGAAGGTCGGCCCCGGATCGTTTTCCTCGCCCCAGGGCCCCACGTAGACGGCGTATCGGTAGCGCGGGCCTTCCTTGACGATCTTGTCCCCTTCCACGTGCCCGTCCTTGCCCGTGTTGTAGACCATGTTGCCCTGTATGATGACATCGGTCAGCGGCGGGTTGGTGTCGAGCTGTCCCTCGAAAAAGGCCATGGCGTAACTCCCGCCGCCATAGTTCCAGAACTCCTCCCCGTAGCCGTAATCGGTGATGATGTTATTGGCGATGATCGTTCCGGCGTCCACGTTCTGTCCCCTGGCGGGCGTTTCTTTCGTGGCCTCCTCGGCGTAATGGGATGCCTGCCCCGGATTCAGCACGATGCCCCACATATCGATATGGGTAAGCAGGTTGTTCGCAATTACCAGGTTGCGGCAGCCGTGGGTGCCCTTGATGCCTATCATGCCATGATCCACCACATTGTTCGTCACCACCACGTTGTCCGAATGGAGATCGATGCCCTGCGCGCAGTGCTGAAGGTAGTTTCCCGAGACGATGGTGTGGTGTACCCCGCTTCCGCTGACGAGGATGGCCGAACCCTGGTGCCAGTTGCTCACGTACTGGTTGGCAAACGCCGCGGCGGCGAATTTCCCCTGGGTGCTCGGTTTCGCGCCCTTGGTCAGGGCACCCAGGTTGAAGCGTTCCTTGACCTCCGGCGTGGGCCGCAGGTTTTCTTCCACCACGCGATTATCTCGAATCACCGTTCCCGTCGAGCTTTTCACCTCGATGCCCGTACCGTCGATGGCGTTGAAGGCATAGCCCCAATGAACCGGGTCCTCCGTCCGGTCATCCACGGCGATGCGCTTGTAGTTGATCACCTCGCACTGTTCGATGGTGCCATTCGTGGCCTCCCGCAGGGCGATGGCCGCGCTTCGCGACCGGCAGTCCACCACGCGCAACCCGCGCAGCACCACGCCCCGCACATCGCTGCACAACACGCCGTGTCCCGTGGCGTCCCTTTTTCCCTTTGCCCGCGTCAGCGTGATGTTCTCGATGCGCACGTTTGCCGCGTGTTCAATTTCCAGCACATGGGCGTCCGGGTTCTCCTGCACGATACGGCCAAAGCCATACAGTCCCGTGCCGTCCGTGCTGATACGCACCGTTTCGTGAACCACGTAGTCCCCATCGGGCAGGAAGATCATGCGTCCGGGATGGGCATCAATCACGGCCTGGAGCGAAGCGCCGTCCGTCGCGGTGACGGGGCCATCACCCATGGCGGCCCCCGGGGTCCCCAGACAAACCATTACTGTCAGAAGTACATGGGGCATCATCATGGCAGGTTTCCCCTATTGGTGTTTCCAAACCCCTCAATCCTGCACACCGTACTGGAGAATTGCAACCAGGCATCGGTGCAGTGCGATGGTTTTACGCACGCATCCTCACGGCGGCATGTAGCCCTTTGTGGATTGTCAAGCCGTTGCAGCACCAGAGGGGCGGAAACCAATAACGCTGGGGGCGCCACGGTACTTCCCCTCCACCGGTGAAGGTTAGTAGGCTCGCCTTGGGGTTGCTTCGCCGGACAAGCAGAAAGCCCAAAGGTCTCCATTTCAGAAACCCTTGGGCCGTAATGCTTTAGATGGTCGGGGCGACTGGAGTTGAACCAGCGATCTCTTGACCCCGAGAGAGGTCCATATAGTAGCGTTGTAGTGCTGGCACTCAGTAATACGATAGGGCGTACAGTGCTGTGCTTATTGGATTTTCTGGTTGTCGTAGGGATGGTGCGAGGTGAGAAAACGCAGGGCATACTATGCAAGTGCCCATCGAATATATCCACCTTGCGATTGGGGTGTCTTGGTGCTATGGTTTGTGCGTGCCATAAGGGGCATAGTGCCTATGCTGGGTGCGAGGTGCCATGACACATGGCTTAGGCCAACAGTCAGGGCATCTCTTCTGTCAAGAAAGGGTGGGGCTATCACTATCGCCCTCTCACGGACTCGTGTGAAGGAAATGGCTGTGGAAACCAAGGACACATGAAGGACCTTCTTCAGCAACAGCGCGACGGAGAGCATTGGCTCTACGTACGGCTCCGTGAAGGGCTTGATGAGCATTCGGTGGAGCGTCGAGAGTTTTTCAGTACGTTGTGGGAACAGTATGAGCCCTTTGCTCCCAGAGGATTTCTCAAGAAACTCCAGATTGAGTTTCACCAACGTTGGTGGGAAATGTACCTCTTTGTGGGCATGCTTCGTGTTGGATTCCAGCCGGATTCCTCGAAGTCAGATACGGGGCCGGACATTTCCCTGAAGTTTGGTGACCGTCTAGTATTTGTCGAAGCGATAGCGCCCACTGCTGGAACACAGCCTGACAGGGTGCCGATGCCCATTCTCAATGGAGTCGGCGACTTTCCCGAGCGAGAGTGCCTACTTCGATTCACGCAAGCGTTGACCGATAAGTGTAAGAAGATGCGCGACTACATGGACCGGGGAGTTATCCGCCCCGATGCCTGTGCCGTCATTGCGCTGAGTGCATCAGATCTGAACCTGTTTGGCTCGTTCCTCGATGCCCATCACCCCGCCCCACTCTCTGTGCTCGCGGGAGCCGGAGCGACCATTCTCCCCACTGGTGGCGGCTCGTGGTCCCAGTCAAGCCACAGGAGAATGGTACAACGCAACTGCGGCAGTGAGGTCGATACCGTGTTGTTCGAGAAGCCCGACTTCTCAATCATCTCGGGTGTTCTTTACTCGCCTGTGGATCTCTGGAACGCTACTCGGGAACCAGAGGATTCGATATCGCTCTTCGTCAACCCTTTGGCTGAGCAAACCATTCCTGGCCCATTTCTAGGGCGATTGGTGACTTGGGTCGAACATAGTAGGGGAGACGATAAGGTGGTCTGGAAGAAGGTCCAACCAAAAGACTTACCGCATTCTGAAGCTGCACAGGGCGCGTCCCTGTGAAACCGCCTGATCACTTCGCTCGGAAACGGACGAGTCACGTCAGTATGCTGACAAAAGAAAACAAGAAGACCGACTCTGTGACTGCATATCTTGTAACCGTTCAGGCCACTTGAGCCAGGATTTCGGTGGACACGGGCAGTAGCGATGAAGCAGGACGACCGTGAAGACGCGCGACGCAGGCCCGTGTGATGTATTCCGTGACGTTGCGGTCGTGCTGTTTGCAGGTGGCGG
>JAJRTN010000149.1 GCA_024278275.1 Candidatus Hydrogenedentota bacterium | reverse complement strand
GTGACTCATAATCACTTGGTCGTAGGTTCGAGTCCTACAGGGCCCACCATTCTTTTCGCAAAAGAACCGGCGTGCCGGGTTTTGGCGTTTCGGCCATGGCCTTTTTCATGTCCTGCGCGGGGTGTTGATCAGTGCCTTTCCCGGGTCCCCGGTTTCTTTCATCCATTGCTCCGTTGCCCGGCGCAATTCCGCCCGCTTGTCCGCGAAACGTGGGTCGTCCACCAGGTTGTTCAATTCGCCCGGGTCGTCGTGCAGGTCGTAAAGTTCTTCCGCCGGTCGATGGAAGAGTCTTTTTAGGTAACCATATTGGACCGGAAAGGCTTTCTTGGCGCGAATGGTCGCTTCATAGGCGTGGTTTCCCCACGGGATAGGGGTGTCGCCGGGGAAGGAATCGGCGGGGCCCACCCAGGACACGGCCGCCGAAAACCCTTCCTTGACCAGTGAATCAATATCGCCGTCCCACCTTTTTTCCGGCGTGAGGTTGCGGATGTACTGGAATCGTCCGTCCCAGGCGGCACGGCTCGGGTAGAACTCCAGGGGCCCCGGTCCATGGGCGTTATGCTCGGCGAAAATATACTTCCGCCATGGGAAATCCTTTTTTCCGTCAAGGAAGGGCAGCAACGACCGGCCCTGCACCGTCTCGGGTATGTCGAGCCCCAGCCATTCGAGAATGGTCGGCATGAGATCGATGTGGCTCACCAGCTTCCGTGTCACGTCTCCCCCAACCCCGCCCGGCCGGTGGAGGATCATGGGTACGCGAATCCCCGCGTCGTAAATCGTCGCTTTCGCGCCTTGATAGCAATACCCCTGGTCACCGGTGAAGATGACGAGGGTGTTCTCCGCCAGCCCGGCTTCCGCCAGTGTCTCCAACCAGATACGAACCTTCTCATCCGCCACCTGCACCGTCCGGTAGTACTCCGCCAGATCGTTGCGCATCATGGGCGTGTCGCAGAGGTTTGGCGGCACTTTGATGGCATCCGGGTCAATGGGCGGCACATCAAAGTTTTTGAGATAGGGTCGCACGAAGGGGCGGTGTGTATCCCCGATATTCACCTGCAGGAAGAAGGGCCGGTCCCCGCAATCGGCGAAGAATCGTCCCGCCTTCTCCTTGAGTTGGGCCGGACTGTTTCCCGCCACGAAGCGGTGGGTGAAAGGAAACTTCCAGATGGGACTCAAGTGCAACTTGTCGGTGATTCCCGTCACATAGCCCAAGGGGTTTAGGATTTCCACGAGTGTCGGAATATCCTCGTGTACCCCCACCGGTTCGATATGGCGAAACCGTGATTGCCTGCCGTAGTCCTCTTCGGGGCCGGTGATCCCGGGACTGTGTACGTTGCGCCAGCCGCCGTTTGAGTGACAGTACATCCCCGTGAGCAGGGCCATTCGGCTTGGAGAACACGAAGCGGAACTGGAAAAAGCGTTGCGGAACAGCACGCCCCGGTCGGCCAGCGCGTCGATGTTCGGTGTTCTCAGCCCTTGCGTGCCCAGACATCCCAGGTGCGCCCCGTGATCGTCGGTGAAAAGGACCAGGACGTTCCGACGTTCCGGTTTCTTTCCCGGGCCGGGCCTGTTTTCCGAATGGGCCACGCCCGCCGCCATCGCCCCCGCGGCCATCGAACCCCGAATGAAATCACGTCGTGAACATGCCATCATGTCTGCTCTGGCTCCTCTGTTGAAAGTGTTCGGGCCTTTGAAACCGGTTCTCCCGTACAGGCACGGCCGCTTCCAATGAAGGATATCATACGGGCGGGCACGGTCCCACTTGGACGAAGGGGCGTATTTGCCGCCCGGGCTGAACGGCTCCCCGGCTCCATTCGTTCCTTCGTTTGCTTTGCACTTCGATGGAAGGCACAATAACGGTGAAGTGAGGAGAACCGGTTATGCTGTTTGCCGCGTTGCGGGCGATGCGTCCCTATCAATGGACCAAGAACCTGCTGGTTTTCGCGGCGCTGGTGTTCTCGCAACGGGCGGCCGATACGTCTCTTATCGCCATCAGCGTGTTGGCTTTCGCCGCTTTCTGCCTGCTTTCCAGCGCCATGTACGTATTCAATGACCTGATGGACATGGAGCAGGACCGGGCACACCCGAAAAAACGGTGCCGGCCGCTGGCCAGCGGCGCCCTGCCTGTTCCCGCGGGCTGGGTGATCACGTTGGTTCTTTTCGCCGCGGGGATTCTGCTGGGGGGGTGGATTGGGCTTCCTTTTCTCGCGGTGCTGTTGGTGTACGCCGGACTCACCATGGCCTATTCCCTGGGTTTGAAGCACGTGGCGATCATCGATGTCATGACGGTGGCGTTGGGCTTTGTCCTTCGGGCGATGGCGGGCGCCCTGGCCCTCGATGTGGCCTTCTCGAACTGGCTGGTGGTGTGTACCCTCTTCCTGGCGTTGTTCCTGGCCATCAGCAAACGCCGTCATGAACTCACCCTGCTGGACGAGGATGCGGGGGGGCATCGGGCGGTGCTGGATCACTACTCGGTGGCCTACCTGGACCAGCTCATCCTCATCGTCGCCGGGGGCACCATCATCACCTACACCATCTACACCTGTTCGCCCGAGGTGGTTATGCGGCTGGAAACCGATAAACTCTACCTGACGCTGCCTTTCGTGGTGTACGGGCTGTTTCGCTACCTGCACCTCATTCATCATGGCGAAGGGGGCGGGGATCCAAGCAGCACGTTGCTGCGGGACTGGCCGATGGCGGTAACGGTGGTGTTGTGGGGGCTTGCCTGCGTGTGCTTGATCTATGTATTTGATCTGTAAGCGGCCAAGGGGAGGAACAGGATCATGAGACGAGTGGAACGAAGGAGCGGAGACATGATGAAGCAGGTAGGCGCGATTGTTCTGGGCGGCGGCCGGGGAAGCCGTCTGTTTCCCCTGACCAGTGTACGGGCGAAACCGGCGGTGCCGGTTGCGGGACGTTACCGCCTGGTGGACATCCCCCTGAGCAACTGTATCCACTCGGGTATTCAGAAGGTGGTGGTATTGACCCAGTTCCTGAGTCATTCGCTCCACCGGCATATCAACAACACCTATCGTTTCGACGCATTTTCACAGGGCTCCGTGGAGTTGCTGGCGGCGGAGCAAACCGAGCAAACGGGGGATGACTGGTTTCAGGGCACGGCGGACGCCGTGCGCAAGCAGATCATCCATATCCGTGACATGAACGTGGACCATTACCTGATCCTTGCGGGCGACCAGCTTTACCGCATGGACTACCGGACCATGCTCGACACGCACATCCGAAAGGGCGCGGATATCACGGTTTCCGCGTTACCGGTCAGTCGCCGGGATGCCCGGGGCTTCGGCGTCATGAAGGTACACGCCAGTGGACGTATCCGGCGCTTCGTCGAGAAGCCCACGGACGAGAAAACGCTCGACGCGCTGGTCACGCCGGCCAAGCTTTTTGATGATGTGGGCCTGGATGGTAAAGGCAAGCCCTACCTGGCCTCCATGGGGGTGTATATCTTCAAGAAGAAAGTACTGGAAGACCTTCTCGAAGGGCATCCGGATTGGACCGATTTCGGCAAGGAAGTGCTTCCCAACGCCCTGAAATCACACCGGGTCCATGCCCACATGTTCAACGGTTTCTGGGAGGATATCGGGACGGTTCGTTCCTATTTCGATGTTCACATGGCGCTCACGTCAAAACGGCCCCCCTTCAAGTTTCACGACCCCGATCACGCCATATTCACCCACCTGCGCGCCCTGCCCGGCGTTCGTATCGAGAACGCCATCATCGACAACGCCATCGTTTGCGCGGGGAGCTGTATTTCCCGCGCCACCATCAAGGATGCCATCATCGGGATCCGAAGCATTATCCATGAAGGGGCACGAATCGAGCGGTGTATCATGTTGGGCGCCGACGCCTTCGAGACCAACCGTCCGCGTCGGGGAACCATCCCCATGGGTGTGGGCAAAAAATCCCGTATCCGGAATGCCATCATCGACCATAACGCCCGTATCGGACGCGGGGTGGTGATCAGGGGAAACAAGCGACTGCGCGATCAGGATGGGGACGGCTGGGTGATACGGGATGGCATCGTCATCGTGTTGAAGAATGCCGTGATCCCCCATGGCACCGTCATCGGATAATCACCGCACCGCCGGGCGCGTATAATGGACCCCATGAGCAGTACGCCCGAAGCGACGATTCGCGTGGGGCCCGCGGGGTGGTCCTACGAGGACTGGAAGGGTATCGTCTATCCCAAGGCGATGCCGCGTGCGGTCCATCCCCTGTCCGTTCTGCTCCCCCTCTTTGACACGGTCGAGGTGAACTCCACCTTCTACCATCCGCCGAATCCCCGGCATTGCGAGGCCTGGGTGGCGCGGGTGGCCGCGAAACCGGGCTTTCGCTTCACCGTCAAGTTGTGGGAACGCTTCACCCACCAGCGTGACACGTGGCCCACGCCCCGGGATCTTCAGGCCTTCCGCGAAGGCATCGCCCCGCTCCAGGAGGCCCGATGCCTGGGCGCCCTCTTGCTCCAGTTCCCCTGGCGTTTCAAACGCACCCCGGAAAACCGCCGGTGGCAGGCACGGCTTATCGACACCTTCGCCGGCTATCCGCTGGCGCTCGAGGTCCGCCATGCCTCGTGGAACGTGCCGGAGGTCTACGCGGGGCTGCGGGAGCGACAGGTGGCCTTCTGCAACATCGATCAGCCCCTTTTCGACCACTCCATCGGGCCGGACGAGCAGGTGACCTCGTCCGTCGGGTATGTGCGGCTCCACGGTCGAAACCACGACGACTGGTTCCGCGAGAATGCCGGGCGCAACGACCGGTATAATTACCTTTACAGCGAGGATGAATTGAAGCCCTGGATCGAAAAAATCCGCCGCATGAAGAAACAGGTGAATGACCTGTTCGTCATCACCAACAATCACTACCGGGGTCAGGCCGTGGTGAATGCCATCGAAATCCAGGCCGCCATCGGCGCGGCCCGATACCCCCTGCCGCGCCATTTGACCGAAGCCTATCCCCGTTTGTGCAAGCATGCCCTCCCGGACGCGGCGGGCGGCCAAGTGGGCGAGGAAAGGAAAAATGAGCCATGAGTAGGACACCCGTTTGCCGGGTCGCCCTGGTAACGGGGGCCAATGGCGCCATCGGCCAGGCTATCGCGGCCGGCATCGTCCGGACACCGGGTTTCGAGGTCGTGCTGGTCTGCCGAAACGAGGCGAAAGGCACGAAAGCGCTGGAGACCATTCGCCACGCCACGGGCCAGGACAACATCCGGCTGGAAATGGCCGACCTTTCGCGAAAGGCATCCGTTCAGGCCCTGGCCGAACGTTGGCAGGGGCCGCTTCATGTGCTGGTGAACAATGCTGCCCAGTGTCCAAGGCGTCGCGTGGAAACGCCGGAAGGCATCGAGGTGCAATGGGCGACCAATGTATTGGGCTACGCGTGGATGGTGGAGGTGTTCACGCCGGTGCTTGAATCATCGGCGCCCGCGCGCATTGTGAACGTGGCCAGCTACTGGGCGGGCGGGCTGGACCTGGGGGACCCGGAATTCAAGCGGCGGCCCTATGACAACGACAGCGCCTACCGCCAATCCAAGCAGGCGGACCGCATGTTGTCGTCGGCCTATGCCAAGCGACTGAAAAGGACCGGCATCACCGTGAATGCCTGTCATCCCGGCGACGTGAACTCGAAGTTGAGCAACGACCTGGGCTTTGGCGGACACGAGCTTCCCGAACAGGGCGCGGCAACGCCCGTGTGGCTCGCCACCGATTCGGCGTGTGACGGCGTGACCGGAGGCTACTTCGAGCACCGGCGCGAAGCCCCCTGCCCTTTCAGCGCCGACCACGATGCCGTCGAAGCGCTGTATGAGCTTTGCCGGGAGTACTGAGAAAGAAGAGCGGACCCAGTGGTCTGTCCACTCCGTCCACCTGGTTCGCCTCACCCCAGGGCGACAAGGATGAGTCCGGCGGACAGGATGGCCACGCCCAGGATCTTGGGCGGGTGGCCGGGCTCCTTGAGGAGCACCACGCCGAGGAGCGCGCCCAGGGGAATGCTGAGTTGCCGGAACGCGACGACGTAGCTCACGTTGGATACGTGGGCCATGGCGATCAGCACGAGGGCGTAGGTCAGCATGATGGCGGCGCCGGTCCACCACGCGGGGGCCAGGCTCGTCCGCAGTGCGCGACGCAGGCCGGCGCGTCCCTCGGCACGCAGCCCGACGAACAAGCCAAGCCAGGCCGTGGCACTCACGCTTTCCAGGTTGTAGTAAACCAGCGTGCGCAGGCTGTCGCCCCCCGGAAGGCCGGGCGTGTTCCGCAGCAGCCGCAGGGCTTCATCGTCCACCATGGAATACCCCGTCGTGCCCACGGCGGCCAGCAGCGCGAAGAGGCACGATGCGTTCAGGTAATTGCGGGGGCGCAAATCGGAAAAATGGCGCATGGGCAGCAGCAGGCACCCCGTCGCCACGAGGACGATGCCCATCATGCAGAGGCCGCTCACCTGCGCGCCACGGCCCATGAGCAGTGTCACGGCCAGGACGAGGAGGGTGGGCAGCGACCGCGCGAGGGGATAGGCGATGGACATGTGCCCCGCGCGGTAGGCCCCGGCGAGGGCGGCGAAGTAGCCGCCCTGGAACAGCCCGCTGAGGGCGGCGAAGCACCACACACGCACCGGGATATGGAGCAGCGCCAAACCGTACCCGATTCCCGCCGGAAGGAGCAGCACCGTGCCCACCACGGTGGCCAGGAAGAAGAAGGCGGTGGACGGATGCTCCCGCTTGCCCAACACATTCCAGCCGGCATGCATCCCGGCGGAGAGCCCCAGTAGCAGGATGGCGGTGAGGGTCATGGCGCGACCTGTTCGGCGCGTTGCCGGAGATGGTGAAGCAACGCCCGTTGTCCATCGAGGTTATCACGCAACGCGGGACCAAGGGCGAAGGGCGCCGCTTCCCCGCGCAAGGCCAGCAACGTGCCGATGGCGCCGAACATCTCCTGGCGGGGCAGGCCTTCGTCGCGCAGGTGGTGAAGGAGCTTGAGCGTGCGAAAGGCGTCGAACCACTCGTGAAAGCGGCGCTGCCCTTGGGGGCCGCGGCTGTTGGCGAGAATGCGCTCCCAGGCCCGGGCGAAACCTTGCCGGTCGAGAAAGCCCGCCAGGCTCGGCGCGATTTCCTGCGCGCGCGCCGTGAGAACGGCGGCGTTGCCTCCCTCGCGGGCCGCCTCCAGCCAATCCCGGAGGATGCGGTAGCTCTCGGGATGGTAGAGCCGGAACGCGTCGTCCGGGTTCTCCTCAAAGTCCCGAACACGGCGGCCCGTCCCGAAGGGTACGCGGTGCGAGGCGCGGGCGGCGGGTTGAACGCGGGTGGTGTGAATGCGCTCCACCTTGCCCGTTTTGGCGAGTTGCTGGAGAAAGTAGAAGTCCTCCGCCGCCTGCCGCCGGTTCATCCCGCCCGCCGTTACATAGGCGCGGGCCGTGCAGGAAATGGTGGATCCGATGGTGGGATAGGCATAGGGCGATCCCGCGAAGGCCAGGCCCAGTTCATGGTAGCGGAGAAAGAGTTCATAGCCCAGGATGGCGGCGTCGGCGGACGTGCCCGCGAGGGGGTGCGCGTAGTCCACCACGGCGGCCCAACGGCCCGAAGCGGCATAAAAGGCCCTCATCGCGTCCAGGAAGCCCGTCTTCAGCCGTGTGTCGCCGTCGGTGTTGATGAGGGGGGCGTCCATACAGCCGTTGCGGTGCAACACCGCCACGCCATGGTCGAGCCCCAGTTTTCGCGCGAGACCGACCCCGTCTTTCTCCGGCAGTTCCTTCCCGGGCGACGCGGCGTCCACCATGCCCAATCGAAGCGGACCATCGGCCCGGCGCGCTTCGAGGACGGCGAGGGTCTCCGCGTTGTTGGCCAAGTCCCCGGGCGCGGCGAAACCCGGCGCGCGGTTGTTCACCACGCAGATGACCAGTGTTTCCTCCAGGACGGCCGCGCTGTTTCGCGCCAGGTCGTCGAGGGTGTCGAGCAGGCCCGGCAGTTCGGCGAGGCAGGGAATAACCACCACTTGCGAGACCCCCGTGGTGTCCCCGGCGGACAGGGACCACGGGCCCGGCAGACCGCGTTTTTCGAGGTAGCGCACCGCCGCATCAACCATGGGCGCGGACCACGTGCATGGCGGTGTTCAGGTCGGCTTCCTCGATCCAATGGATGGTGGCGCCCTTTCGTTCCATCCGGCGAAACCACGTCCCCTGGCGTTTCGAGAATTGGACGATGGCCGCGTTCAGTTTTTGGAACAGGTCGTTCCGGTTCTTAATGACGCCCTGGAGAAATTGGGCGATGAAGCGATACTCCAGGCCCAGCAATTCCAGCCGTTCCCACGAATGACCGGCGGCGTGCAACCCTTCGACCTCCTCGATCATGCCGTTCTCCAGGCGTTCCCGGAGACGCAGGGCGATGCGCCGCCGCAGGACATCGCGGTCCCAGCAGGTACCCAGGATAAGCGGCCGCACCTCGGGCGCCGGCGGCGGTGCGTGGTCGCGGGCGTACTCGGCAATCTCAATGGCCCGCACCGTTCGACGCCGGTCCTCCAGGTCGGTCCGGTTGTGCAGTTCCGGCCGCAAGGCCACCAGCCGCGTCCGGAGGGCGTCGTCGTCCAGGCCCTCCAGTTCGGCGCGTAGTTCGGGATCCTCCGGCGCCGCCACCATGCGGTAGCCTGACAACGCCGCTTCGAGGTAAAGTCCCGTGCCCCCCACCACCACCGGCAGGGCGCCCCGCGAACGCACTTCCTCGAATGCCCCGTAAAACGCCTGCTGATAGGCGAAGACACTGAACTCTTCCGCCAGGTCGGCAATGTCGATGAGGTGGTACGGTACGGCCGTGCCGCCGGTGGCGTATTCCTCGAGATCCTTTCCCGAGCCGATGTCGAGGCCGCGGTAGACCTGCCGCGAATCGGCGGACAGGATTTCCCCGCCCAGGAAACGGGCCAGTTGCACGCCCAGCGAGGTTTTTCCGGACGCCGTGGGACCCAGCACGACGAGGGTATTGTGTTTCGATGAAGCCATGGGGCTTATCATACGTGCCGGGTCTGGACATTTCACCCTGAAACGGGCCGTCAAATCGCAGGATTGGCCGTAAGTCATTGCCGAAAAGTGCTTTCCATGCGTCGGTGCATTCACCTCTCGGGGCGGGCGCATGAACCCCTTTTCGTGACCATTCGTGCGGAACTTCATTGCTAAGAGGGTGTTTGCAAAGGCCCTATGCCTTGGGGAGGGGTAACCTTTTGCTCATGAGGTTTATCATGGCGATGAGCACCATGGCTTCGCTGTTCTCGGTCAATTGCTCATAGTCCTTTGAGAGCCTTCGGTATCTG
>JAJRTN010000148.1 GCA_024278275.1 Candidatus Hydrogenedentota bacterium | reverse complement strand
TCGCATTAAGTATAGCATATGTTATATACGCTATACTTAAAAGTCAAGAAGAAAGCCCGGCAAAGCCGGGCAGATGAAAGGGGTGGCAGTCTCTTGCGGCAGAGGGTTAGCCTAAACTACACTTTGCAAACACCCTCTAAAGGAGATCCCTCACAGGCCTTCATCGAAGCATGACGGTCCGCTCCTTTCCTTCGCACGCATGGAGACCGAAGCGCGGGATGCCAATGTTCGGGATGACAAGAAGGGGGAGGTAGGACGGAGCGTGAGAAGGAAGGCGTGGTGCACAGCTTCCCGCGGAGGGCCTTGTCGCGGTATACTGGGGCGCGGGCAGGCTGGACGGCCGCAGCGCGCTTCGGCGCGTGGAGGAAAGTCCGGGCTCCACAGGGCAGGGTGCTTGGTAACGCCAAGGCGGGGCAACCCGACGGAAAGTGGCACAGAAAAAACACGGCCCAAGACGCGCTTCGGCGCGGACGGCAAAGGTGAAAAGGTGCGGTAAGAGCGCACCAGCGCCGTGGCGACACGGCGGCTTGTCAAACCCCACCTGGAGCAATTCCGAATAGGGGAGCCATGGCGTGGCCCGCGTCGCTCCCGGGTTGGAAGCTTGAGGCGCGCGGCGACGCGCGTCCCAGATGAATGGCCGTCTCGGGGCGCTTCGGCGCCCTAGACAGGACCCGGCTTACAGGCCTGCCCGTTCCAAGGCGCGCCGCGCGATTCACGTCCGCGGCGCGCCACCGTTTGTCACTTCGGATAGGATGGCTGTCCTGATATTCCCGTTTATTGTGGACAATACCCGTCTTGCCCGGCGTCGTCCCCGCAGTTTCTGTAGCCCCCCGCCTGGAAGAGTTGAATGACACGGAGAACCTCCGACAGATCGAGGCGCCAGTCGGGATAGGGTAAGGATGTCGGCCAGGTGTGGTAGTCCGCAGTATAAGCGTTGCAGTCCTCCTGCCCCACCCCCGGGGCATAGCCATCCGGGGAATTGGCGTCGCAATGCAGGTGTCCCGCCGGTAGAACTGTATCACCCGAAGCAATTCCGTCGTATCAATGCGCATGTCCCGGTTCAGGTCGGCGGCGTGATATGCGGGTTCCCCCTCGCCTTCGCCCTTGCCCTCGCCTGGATCGAAGGGGACATTGGGATCGGGAAGTCGAAAGAGCCCAAAAGGGGTCTCAATTTTGCAAATGGCTCTTCAAAAAAAAGTGCTTGACATTTTCGTGGAATCTGTTATCATATGACAAAGAAGATATGATATGTCTTCTTTTATCGCAGTTCCCCGGGGAACCTTTTTTGTGACAGGTGGACTGTTGCCGGTTGGTGGCGTGGCGTGCTCGCGGGTCGGACGAGCCGATAATGGAGAAACCCATGGCTGAATCGAGACACCGCGAGCCACGCGGGTGGGAAAAACACGGCGTCTTCCCGGCGCTCTGCGTGGCAATGCTTTTTTTCCTCGGCAGTGGCTGCGCCGTGGATGAAACGGCGGACGCACAAAAGGATCTGTACGTCCGGGAAGTGTCCGGGAACATTTTTCCCGACACGCCGGTGCGTGGTGAGGTCAAGCCGCTGCGCTATACCCGTGGAAGTTTCACCTACCGATGCACGGAATGCCACAAGGATTTCGACACGGTGGTGAAGCAGGGTGATCTTCAGGGCGAGCATGCCGATATTGACGCTCGTTTCGACCACGGAAGAAACACGCAGTGTCTGAACTGCCATCACCCGGGGAATCGAAACGTCTACGTGGGCTATGGCGATACCGAGATTCCCCCGGATCAACCCGAGCAGCTTTGCGGCAAATGCCATGGCACGATGTACCGGGACTGGCGTCACGGCGTTCATGGCCGGAGCAATGGGTACTGGGATACCTCCCAGGGCGCACGCACGCGGTTGGTATGCACCCAGTGCCATGATCCGCACAACCCGGCTTTCAAGCCCATGCGCCCCGACCCGGCGCCCATCTACTCCCGCCTGGCGGCACATCCCCCACAGGAGGCGACCCATGAGCAGTGAAGGTAAAGGCACCAACCGGCGTAATTTCATGAAGGCTGGCGTGGGCACGATGGCGGCCCTGGCCGCGGCGGGCGGGGTGTTGGCGCCGTTACGGTCGGTGGAAAACGGCATTACGCTGGATGCCTTTTTGCAGCAGCATTACCGGCGGCTTGACGCGGATACGCTCGATAGCATCATGCGGCGCCTGGAGGAGGAGACGGGGAAGAAGTACGGTGCCCAGGTCCATATTTCCGACCCGAAGCCGATGGACGGGGTTGAATACGGCTATGCGTTGAACCTGAGCCGCTGCAACGGGTCGCGCAAGTGTGTCACCGCCTGCATGAAGGAGAATAACCAATCGCGCGACCCCGAGATCCAGTATATCAAGGTGCTTGAAATGCCCCGGGGTTCGTTCAACCTGGAACATTCGGACCATTACTACGAACATGAGACCGTGCCCGCGAAGGATACCTTTTACCTGCCCGTGCAATGCCACCAGTGCAACAATCCGCCGTGTACCAAGGTGTGTCCCGTGGGCGCCACCTGGACCGAGCCCGACGGCGTTACCGTGATCGATTACAACTGGTGCATCGGGTGCCGTTACTGCATGGCGGCCTGTCCTTACGAGGCGCGCCGCTTTAACTTCAGCACCCCCAAGATCCCCCGGGAAGAGATCAACCCGAACCAGGGCTACCTGAGCAACCGGATTCGTCCCCGGGGCGTGGTTGAAAAGTGTACCTTCTGCCTGCACCGCACCCGCAAGGGCAAATACCCGGCCTGCATGGAGGCCTGCCCCACGGGCTCGCGCATTTTCGGTAACATGCTTGATCCCGACAGCGAAATAAGCTACATCCTTCGCAATCGGGAGGTCTATATCCTGAAAGAGGAGGCGGGCACGATGCCGCGTTTCTTCTATTACTTCGAGACCTGAGGGTTGATGAACATGGTCAAGGATTATCTGGTTTTTCTCTGGCGTGCCGTGCTCCTCAGCTTCACGGGCGGTTGGCGGTTTTATACCTGGATGACGGTGCTCACGGTGATCGCGGTCATCGGTGGAAACGCCTATACCCGCCAGCTTGCCGAGGGCCTGGCGGTCACCGGCATGACCGACCAGGTGAGTTGGGGTGCCTATATCGCCAACTTCACCTTTCTCGTGGGCGTGGCCGCCGCTTCCGTAATGCTCGTCATACCCGCCTATATCTACCGGAACAAGGACATGCACGATGTGGTGTTGTATGGCGAATTGCTCGCCATCGCCGCCATTGTCATGTCCCTGCTCTTCGTCATGGTCGATTTGGGCCGGCCCGACCGGTTTTGGCACATGATTCCGAAGATCGGTCTTTTCAATTTTCCCGGTTCCATGCTTTCCTGGGACGTCATCGTTCTGAACGGCTATCTTCTGTTGAATCTGCACATCGCGGGCTACCTGCTCTACATGCATTACCTGCAACGCCAACCGACCAAACTCTTTTACATGCCCTTTGTTTTCATTGCCATCGTGTGGGCCATCAGCATTCACACGGTAACGGCCTTTCTTTACGTGGGACTCGTGGGCCGTCCTTTCTGGAACGCCGCGATTGTGGCCCCCCGTTTCCTGGGCTCCGCCTTCACGGCGGGCCCCGGCATTCTCATCATCGCCTTCCAGGTCATCACCCGTGTCTCCCATGTGCAGATTACCGACCGGGCGTTCCGGCTCCTGCGGCATATCATCACCGCTTCCCTCATGATCAATCTCTTCCTGCTCGCCTGCGAGGCCTTCAAAGAGTTCTACAGTGAAGAGCTCCATAACAGTTCGGCCACCTACCTCTTTTTCGGATTGCACGAATATGACAAACTCGTGCCCTGGATTTGGTCGGCCATCACCATGGAGCTTGTCGCCGCCGTCATCCTGGTAACGCCGCCCCTGGCCCGGCGCATGGCCCTGTTCAACGTGGCCTGCGTTTTCGCCATCGTGGGGATCTGGATCGAAAAGGGCATGGGCCTCATTGTGCCCGGATTCATCCCCACGCCCCTCGGCAATATCGTGGAGTACACCCCCACCTGGAACGAAGTTTTCGTCTGCCTGGGGGTCTGGGCTTTTGGCCTGCTGATTTTCTCATGGATGCTTCGTCTGGCCATACCCATTATGTCGGGACAGTTCAGCAAAGCGTCGGGCATCAACCTAAAACAACGCGCTGCAATGGAAGGAGGAACATCATGAAAAGAGGTCTTTACCGGGGGATAGGCTTTGTCGCCATTGCGTTGGCGCTTTGTCTGCCCGCCCGGGCCGGTTATTTGCTGACGGAAATCTCTCCGGAATCGGCCAAGTGCATTGATTGTCACAAGAAGGAAACGCCCTCGGTATACCAGCAATGGGGGGACAGCAAGCACTATCGCGGGAATATCGCCTGCTATGAGTGTCACAAGGCCGAGCCGGACGACCCGGACGCCTTCGAGCATGAGGGCGCCCTTATCGCGGTCATTGTCAGTCCCAAGGACTGTGCCCGCTGTCACGAACGCGAGGTGGAAGAGTTTGCCGCATCGCATCACTCCAAGGCCGGTCGCATCCTGGGCTCGCTGGACAACGTACTGGCCGAGGTGGTCGAGGGAAACAAGGATTTCATCACCCCCATGTTTCCCATGGGCTTGAGCGCCGCCGCGGTGAACGGCTGCTGGCAGTGTCACGGTACGGTGATCAAGGTGCAGAGCGACGGCAAGCTCGATGCCGCCACCTGGCCCAACACGGGTATCGGACGGATCAACCCCGATGGTTCCGAAGGGTCCTGCACGGCCTGTCACTCACGCCACACCTTCTCTGCCGCCCAGGCCCGTAACCCCGAGAACTGCGGTAAATGCCACATGGGCCCCGATCACCCGCAAATCGAGATCTACAACGAATCCAAGCATGGTATCGCCTTCCGCGCGAATATGGACAAAATGGATCTGGATGGCGCCAAATGGGTCGTCGGTGAAGACTACAGTGCCGCGCCCACCTGCGCGACGTGCCACATGAGCGCCACCAAAAAGCAGGCGGTCACCCACGATGTGGGCATGCGCATCAGTTGGAACAATCGTCCCCCCGTGTCGGTCCGCCCCGAAACCGCCGACGCGAAGATGGGGCTTCCCGGCAAAGACGTACCCTGGCAGACACGGCGCGCCAACATGCAGGATGTCTGTGTGAGTTGCCACAACAAGAACTTTGTCGACAACTTCTACGTCCAGTATGACGGGCTGCTCGACCTGTACCACGAGAAATTCGCCAAACCGGGCCTCGAACTGATGGCTCTCGCCAAACCGCTCATGAAACCGGTTCCCTTCGGAAACAAGATTGACTGGGTCTGGTTTGAAATCTGGCACCATGAGGGTCGCCGCGCCCGTCACGGCGTATCCATGATGGGACCCGACATTACCCACTGGCACGGCACCTACGAGGTGGCCAAGCACTGGTATTCCAAGTTCATTCCCGAACTTGAAGAATTGATTGAAAAGGGACGCGCCTCCGGCGACGCCCAAAAAGCCGCGGCCGCCGATGCCCTTGAAACAAAACTCGAAGAGGTATTGAACAGCGGCAACCATAAATGGTTCCTCAACAAGCTTGACCCTGAAGAAAGGGCCGCCCGCAAAAAGCGGCAGGAAGAGTTCCAGAAGCGCTATAAGTAGCCGCGAAAACGCGACCACGCAAACAGACCGCCGGGTGCGCAAAGATGCGCTGCCCGGCGGTTTCCGCTTTCAATTCGTGCGATTCCCTTGGCCGTCGTGATATACCATGGACCATATTCAATGGGCGGCCCGCTTTGTTGAACCGGGGGCGTCGTGTTTTCCGGCGCTCCTGGGAAAACGGGCGGCGGGCTTTTGCGAAGAACGGGAAGGACGCCATGTTCAAGAAGTTTGTAATTCTTGTCGGGGTTTTCTCTTGCGCCGTGGCGGGCGCGGCGACGGGCATCGTCGAGGTCGATATTTCCGATGTGGCGGGCAAAGCGCTTGCGTCCCGCGTGGACCTTCTTGGCGCGGATGGATCAACTCAAATGGTTCCGGTGCCCGTCGGTAAGCTCAAAATACGTGTCCAGGCAGGGGACTATACGGCATACGTTTATGTCTATGACGCGATTGTCCCGTTCCTGGTTGCCGTGAAGCCCCTGCATGTGGTCGCCAACGACACGGCTTTTCTACTGGTGAACCTCTATGAAGGCGCGGGAGGCCGGTTGCGGCTGCGGGACTTTGACAGCGATGGGGACCTGGTCATTGACAGCACCGAAATGGACGCGGGCACGGACCCGGCGGACGCGGCGAGCTATCCAGGCGGCGAAGCCCTGGCGTGGGACAATCAGCGCCTGGACGATACGGCACGGTGGTACCGCGGCGAGCTTCACGCCCATTCAAAATATGGGGTGGGCAGGGAATCCGTGGCCAAGCTCGTGAAACGCGCGGAAAAGGCGGGCCTGGATTTCCTGGCCATTGCCGACCGCAATACCCTGGACGCATGCCGGGATAAGAGCTTCACTTCGAGAAAGCTGGTGCTCATACCGGCCATGGAATGGGGCAACGATGAACGCGGTGTGGCCCTTATCTATGGCCCTCGGACACTTCCAACACCACCGGCGACATTCGACGAGGCGCAGGCACTCTGCCTTCGGGTACAGGCCCAGGGCGGCGTATTTGCCGTGGCCCATCCGTGCCTGCGGGAGCGGCCCTGGACCTGGGGGCTGAGCTATGTGAACGCCGTGGAAGTCTGGTACCAGGACTGGCGGGCCCTCCCGCCCCTCATGCTCGACCAACTCGATGAAGACCTGAAGACCCGTGATCAGGGACGGCTCGTGTATTCCATCGCGGCGGCCGCCGCCACGGTGAACGCCGCCCCCAAGTCGGTCATGGGGATTAGCCTTCCCGATTTGAGTGTTTCCGCCAACCGCCAGGCCCTGCTCTTTTATGAATTCGAACAGGCCCGGGGGCTGGTTGCCAGCGTGCTGGCGGGAAGCGGCGCCCGGGACGCGAAAATGCCTCTTGCCAGGCCGGTCACGTACATCTACGCCCGGGAACTGTCCCTGGCCGGCCTCCTCGAAGGGATCCGCCTGGGCCGTACCTATGTTTCCTCCGGTTTGGACGGCCCCGAGTTACTCTTCACCGCCGACGTGCTCAAGAATGGAATCATTGATGTCACCATCGGGGGCATCGTGCCCATGGATACGGATATCCTGTTCCATGTGGGCGTAAAGAACGGGCGGGGGAAAAAAGTCCGCCTCTTCCGGGACGGCCAGCCCATCGCCACGCGCACGATTGACGCCGATCCCTATATGCACGCCTTCGAAGAGCATCCCATCGCCAACAGCAGCTACCGGGTCGCCGTGGTGAGCATGCCCGACGAACTGGTCAACCCGAAGGCCGGGAAACGCCGCCGTGGTTCAAAGGGCCCGGGCTACGGCGCGCAGGTGTTTCACGCCATATCGGGCTCGATCTATTCCCGCGACATTACAAAACAGTTGATCGAGAAAATACCCAACCTGGACGAGCGGAATATCTTCATCCGCGTTCCCCAGGACACCGCGGCCGGGGAAGTGCCGCTGCCGCCCGCCCTTGTCGGGATGGAAGATCAGTAAAAGGGGGCCCCGGGTAAAGCGTACTTTCTCCCCTTTTCCCGCGAAGGCGGGGAAGAGGGGTTATAAGTGGGCCTTGGCCCACCATGGCCCCTTCAACCACCTTTCCTTCAAGGTAATTATTTTGTAACCGTTCAGGCCTCATGGTACGTGTTTCGTCGTCGGCAGCGCAAATCGGTTACCACAACATAATGTACTTGCATTCAATAGCGCCACAATATATAGTGTGTGTGCCGGTTGATGGATGTATGGAAACT
>JAJRTN010000147.1 GCA_024278275.1 Candidatus Hydrogenedentota bacterium | reverse complement strand
ATGGCGGGCTTTTCCTCGCACTTGGGCACGTTATGGAACGCCGACGTATTGATGACGCAATCGGGCGCCAGGTTACCCACCAGCAGACGAACCGCCTCGTAATCGGTGATATCCAGCGCGATGGGGGTGTCAGCAAGGTCCGCGCAATGAACCTCGCAACCGTCGAAGGCCCTGGCCACGTCCACGCCAAGCTGTCCCGCGGCACCTATGATCAGCACTTTCATGCAGCACCCTTTCTTACGCAGGCCTGCCTGCGGACTCGGCCTTCCTGAAGACCTGGATGTTGTAGAAGTTGTCGTTGGTGAAGTCGCCGTAGTCGTCGATGTGCTGGTAGAGGTTGGCAATCATCTCGGCGACGCCGTGGCGGGGACGGAAGCCGAGGTGGTTTCTCGCTTTGTCGCAGGTCACTTTGTAATTGCGGAAGTCCTGCACGTTGTTGACCTGGATCTTGATTTTCCGGCCGGTCAATGCCTCGACCTCATCCTTCACGATGTCGCCGATGAGGCCCACGGTGAAGTTGTCGTAGGCCACGTTGAAGACGCCGCTGATGCTGGTGTCGGCCTGTACGGCGCGGAGGAAGGCAGCGGAGGTGTCGCGCACGTCGAGGATGGGCCGCCAGATGGCGGGGTTGTTGACGGTGATCTTCCCTTCGGTCATGGCGAACTTGAACATGGTGTTTACGATGAGGTCGAAGCGGGTGCGCGGGCTGTAGCCGCAGACGGTACCCTGCCGCAGGGCAATGGTGGAGAAGGATTCGTCGTGAAGCTGAAGCACGCCGCGCTCGCCCTGGAGCTTGGAAATGCCGTAGGGGTAGCCGCAGGTGACGGGGCAGGTCTCGTCGTAAAGCTCGTTGACGGTGTAGCCGTAGACCGAGCAGGAGGAGGCGTAGATGAAGCGCTTCACGCCGGCCGCCTTAGCGATGAAGGCCAGGTAGGAGGGGAGGGCGCCGTTGTCGATGAAGTTCTTGGCAGGGCTGAATTCAGCCATGGGATCGTTGGAGAGGCCGGCCACGAAGATGACCTGGTCGTAAGGCTTGAGGTCATCCACGGTGAGCTCGAAGATATCCCGCTGGATAACCCTGGTGCCCTCGGGCAGGTGGTTGCCGAACCAGAGCAGGTCCACCACGTCCACTTCGTACCCATGCTCCTGCAAAAGCGGCACCATCACCGAACCGATGAACCCGGCTCCACCCGCAACGAGAATCTTCATGGCAAACCCCTTTCCACGACCCTTCGACGACATTCACAAACCTGATTGTACGTGCGCTAAGCTACCATAAGCGAGGGCCTTATGCAAGGAGGTTTGCGGAATGGAGGCTCTTTACGTGTCATTCCGCGGGACCGCGTTCGGTCCCGGTTTTTCGTATGTTACGGAACGGAGAGCGCCGACATGCCGGCTCATGTGGCGTTCGCTGAAAATCGTCTTTCCGCAAATGGCACGCAAGAAGCACCGTACGTTTATTCAACCCTGAAACGCCGCGTTGCCACAACCGGTAACATCGCCTCCGCCGGCACGTCCAGCGCCGTTTCGGACAGAGCATGGCGTGTCCGCGCCCCCTTCGCGATCACGGTCGCCGTGTGCGCGCCGGACGTGAGACCCGCGGTGGGGACAACCATGGTGGTGCCGTCCGCCCCGGCCACGGCTTCGCCGTCGATGGAAACCGTGTAGCCTTCCGGCGCCGCGCCGAAGACCGCCCACGTCAGGTGAAGGCCGTCCGCCGCCACCTTCGGCGTATCCAGCGCGAGCACGGTGCTTGTCGGATGCTCTTCGCGCCAGACCGCCATGAGCGCTTGCGTCAGGTTGAGGTAGAAAAAGCCCCAGCCACCGCCATCGCCCCGGTAGCCGTCGGCCGTAAGGGATACCGGCTCGATGTCGTCGCAGTACTCCACGCTATAGCTGTCCACGTAGATATCGTGATTGGGGCCGTAGCCATGGCCGGGGGCCTGGCCCGCGAACTCGTTGAACTGGTGAAGGAGCACCACCTTGGGCCGGTGCTTCAGCGCCACGTTGAAGGACCTCACGTAGGTCGTACCGCCCCGGCGGCCGTGAGCGGTATCGGCCATCCAGCCGCCGCCGTCGAAGAAGGCCGTGCTGACCGTGGCCGCTTCCGCCACGCCGTCTCGGTAGGTCGCGGGCGCGTCGAGTATCCCGTCCATCCACGTCCAATACCCCAGCTTGTCGTGACCGGTCACCTGGTTCTGCGACGACATCCACCGAACGGTGAAATGGGTGTCGTTTACCGGGCCTTGGGCGGCGCGAAAGTCATCCAGTTCCCCGGCGCTCATGCCCAGGGTCTGTTTGAAGAAGGGAATCTCCAGGGACTTGGCCGAGTCGGCGTCCGGATGGGCGATGCCGCCCGTGTCCAGCGCCACGATGAGGGGTTTGCCGTCGAAGACCTGCCAGAGCCCGTCGAAACGGGGGTTTTGCAGGTAGTTCCGGTACACCCACTCCAGGAGTTCGTTGAAAGCCTCCATGGTGGCGGGGGGACCGTTGCTGATGCCGGGCATAAGCACCATTTTCGGCACGGGAATGCCCTCTTCCCGCATTTGCGCCATCACCTCCAGGGCCATCTGCGTGCTGTGAAGGATACTGTTCACGCCCCCGCCGCGTTCGTCCCAGTGTTTTTTGCCCCAGATATGGTTTGACCAGTCGGCGAGAACGAAATCAACGCCCAGGTCGGTGAACCACAGCAAATGCTGGCGAATCACGTCCATATTGGTGGAATTGTAGAAACCCGTCACCGGCACGGCCTGGGCGCTGGTCCAGTTGCAGCCATGCGGGCCGAACCACGGTTCCCACTGCATCCCGAAGAGCGTCCCGGAAGGCGTCCGCGCCGGAAACGCCCGCCAGGTGACCAGCACTTCGGCCTCGCCAGACGGTTCGCCCTTCGTGGGCATGGGGCGGCCCACCATCAGCAGATCCCGGTCGGTCACGCCCATCCATCCCCCGGTCTCGGCGGGCACCGCCAGTACCCGGACCCGTGCGGGCCCCGTGTTGGGCAGGGGCAAAAGGAAAGAGGCCCGCCCCTCGGCATCGGGCCGTTCGGGGGCGCCCCAACGGCGTTGATTGACATAGGGAAGCAATACGCAGGGGGAAAGGCGTGACAACGCCTCTTTCTCGATGCGCGCCTCCACCCGAACGGATTGGCCCATGGGCAGCTTCCGCGGAGACACCTCTAGCGAAATAACCTGCCCAGCGGCCCGTCCCGCGGGACCGCAGACCAGGACCACTACGCACCACAAAAGTAGTGGCAACAGCGTGATGTTCATGTTCAAAATCCTTCAGCAAACGTGATGAGATGTGGCAATACAGGAAGCGCTATCGCAGCCGTTCACGGCCCTCCTCGTCCGTCATCGAGGGGAGCGGGCCGTTGCGCGACAGGGAAAGTACTCTCGTGGAAAGCGCAGTGGCGCCGCAACCTGGTGTAAGGGAGTCTCTTTGGGGGTACCCAGATGGTCACGATCACCCAAGCTCCCTTGCCATAACGGTCTATGAAAGACGTGAACACCTGCACACCATCATAGCCTCTTGGACCGGTAATTGAAAGCGGCCGAATTGATCGCTTCGAGAGGTGGCCTGTCGCCCCGCACGGGTTTACGCCATGAAATGACCGAAGTCCACCTTGGGCAGGCCCATGTTTTGTAACTAATCACGGCATAAGACACCAACAGAATAGTTCCATGCTTGAGAGTACCGGGTCTCGGATGCGGAAACCCCGACACGGTGCGTTTCCAATACCACCACGACCGTCATTCCCGCGAACGCGGGAATCCACGGGAAAGGCCAGGGGGGCACCCCCCTAAGGGGGCAACCCCCAATAACGGAGCCCCGCTTTTGGGCCTGTCGATTTAATCGGTAGCGACCATGAAAAACCTACCATATCGTAGCATTCGCGTTTGCAAGAACGGGACGGTAGTTTTGTAGACATAATGGACCGACCGGCTCGGATCGCCTATTCGTAGGTTAAGCTATACTTAAGGTCCACCGTAGCCCAGCGCTACATACGAAAGGAACCGGTCATGTCCATGAAGGAGAATATCATATTT
>JAJRTN010000146.1 GCA_024278275.1 Candidatus Hydrogenedentota bacterium | reverse complement strand
TTCTCGCCATTGGTGAAATGATATCACAGGGAACACACGGGTACAATGCGGCATTCCACGGCATCATGGCGGAATGGCCGGCGTGCCGGCCATCGACCCGTTGCGCTGAGCCCTTTCCGGGGCATACAATATCCCGCCAACGAGGCCAAGGCGGTTTGGCGGTCCGCATTCGGTTCGCAGGGGGGAGATGCCGTCTCGCCGCGAACCACGCATGCCGGCTCCATGAGGAAGGTAGGACTCCCGTATGAACAACCCGTCCCCGGATGACACCAGGTGTTCATCCCCCCGTGAGTCATCGGTGCTGAGAATCGTTTTTTTCACGCTCTTCATCGACCTCGTCGGTTTCAGTATCATCTTTCCCCTCTTTCCTTCCATGCTCGAATACTACCGTCAGATCGAGGGTGACACGGGACTTTTCGGCATGCTCATCGGCGGGCTTCGGAACTTTGCGAATCTCAGCGGCACGCCCGCCGGGCCTTGGGGCGAGATCGTATTGTTTGGGGGTGTTCTCGGCTCGCTTTATTCCCTGCTTCAATTTGTGTGCGCGCCCATCCTGGGCACTTTATCAGACCGCGTCGGGCGGCGTCCGGTTCTGCTCATTTCTTTAGCGGGCATCCTTTTGTCCTACGCCCTCTGGTTTTTCGCGGGGAGTTTTCTCATGCTGGTGCTGGCCCGGCTGGTCGGGGGCATCATGAGCGCCAACGTTTCGACGGCCACCGCCGTGGTCGCCGACGTAACCTCGCACAAAACGCGGTCGAAGGGCATGGCCCTCGTGGGGATTGCCTTCGGCATCGGTTTCATCATCGGCCCCGCCCTGGGGGGTGTCACTGCCCAGGTTGATCTCACCGCGTACTGGCCGGGCCTGGCGGCGTGGGGCGTCAACCCCTATTCGAGCGTCGCGGCCGTCGCCTTCGCGCTGACCCTGGCCAACCTTATCATGGTGGCCGTTCGCTTCCCCGAAACGCGAAGGCCGGGCCGTCCCTCGGAAGCGGCCCCGCGCACCCTTCATCCGTTGAAGCTGCTCCGCACCGTCCAGTACCCCGGGGTGACCCGCACCAACCTGACCTATTTCCTTTTTACCGTGGCTTTCGCGGGCATGGAGTTCAGCCTTACCTTTCTCGCCGTGGACCGGCTGGGTTACAGCTCCCTGAAAAACGTGCAGCTTTTCCTGTTCGCGGGCATCGTCCAGGTCCTCGTCCAGGGAGGGTATGTGAGGCGCATGGCCGCCAGGGTGGGGTCGCGCCGCATGGCCGTACACGGCCTCCTGGCCATCCTGCCCGGCTTCGTGCTGATCGGTCTCGGCGGACAGTTTCGTTCCGAGGCACTGCTTTACGGGGGGCTCTTTTTCCTGTCCCTGGGCGCCGCCCAGGCGACCCCCTGCCTTACCGCCCTCGTCAGCGTTTATACCCCCGCGCACGACCAGGGCCGCGTCATGGGGATCTTCCGGTCCCTCGGCGCTTTGGCACGGGCCATCGGTCCCATCGCCGCCTGCCTCGTTTACTGGCGCCTCGGCGGTGCCACCGCTTACTACCTCTGCGCGGGTTTTGCCATGCTCCCACTCGTGCTGGCCATGGCTCTCCCCGCCGAACGTGCCGGGGCGCGATAGGGAACGATATCCGCTTGCGGAAACGCCGGCGACGTGTCCATCCCCTTTCTGACCGGCAGGGGGTGGGATCACGTGGCATGGCGGGCGGTCCCGGCCAGGCCGGCACCGGCGTATTTTTGCCGCTCTCCCCCGGATTGTGCTACCCTTTGCCCAGGGTTGAACACCGTCCGTGGTGTATCCCGACAGGGAGATTTCAATGAGAAAAGTCGTCTGTTGGTGCGGCCTTGCCTTACTGGCGTCGGTCGCATCGGTCCGGGGCGAGGTGGTGGACCGGGTGTTGGCGACGGTGGACACGGAAGTCATCTTGCAAAGCGAGGTGATGGAAGAGATCGCGCCGTATGTTAACGGTTTGCCCCACGACTCGAAGGCCAAGTTCGACCGTGAGGTGAGCCGTGCGCTGCGCGAGGCCCTGATGCGCGCCATCGACCGGAAGATCCTCTACCGACAGGCCATGCTGGCGGGTAAGGACGTGCCCGAGGAACATCGCGAGGAGTGGGAGAAACGCGTGGATCGCGCCGTCGAGGAGCGGCTTGACGAGATACGGAAGAGTTTCAATCAACCGGATCAGACCTTTCTCGACTGGCTGGAATCGTCCGGCGAGGTCATGGCCGACTTCCGGGAAAGTTTCAAAAAGCAGTTTATCGCCATCAACATGGCCAACGAAAAGCGGCGGGAATTCGAGAAAGACGTGGTGGTTTCGGAATCGGAGGTGGCCCAGTATTTCCAGGATCACCGCGACGAGTTTTCGCGGCCCGAGCGGATTCGGGTGCGCCGGATCTATCTCGGTGCCGAGAAAGATCCGGCCTCGCGCAAAAAAGCCCGGGCCCGCATCGAGGCCCTGCGTGAAGAGATAGTACGGGGCGCCGATTTCGCCGCCCTCGCCAAGGCGCATTCGGAGGGTCCGGACGCCGCCGAGGGGGGACTCATCGCGGATTGGATCGCCCGCGGCGATTTGGTGCCCGAACTGGAGAAGGCGGCTTTCGCCCTGCAGAAGGGCGAATTGAGCGCCCCCGTGGAAACGGAGTGGGGCTACCACCTTCTGCTCCTCGAAGACCGCCGGGAGGCGGGCGTGGAGCCACTGGAGGAAGCGTGGCCGGAGATTGAGCGCACCCTGCGCAAACAGCAGGCCGATGCGCATTTTGAAAAATGGATGAAAGACCTGCGCAAACGGAGCCGCGTGCGGGTTTACCTCTAACGGGCGTCTCCGAAACCGGGGTTTCTTGAGGTGTCACTTCCGTAATATGGGCCTCGGCCCACCAGGCCCGCGCTGTTACAGCAAAACACATACCCCATGAACATTGGTGATGGTGGGCCAAATACCGTTCAGGCCCATGCGTAACAGGTGATTGCCGCGGTTGACCGGACTTCCCTGAAAATCGAAAAAGATGGGTTCTTATTCCTGCCGGCGGCGTCGCCTGTTCGCAAAGGGCGCTTTGGCAAACGACGGAGACGGGTCCCGGCCTGTTTGATATATGTTGCACCGTGTACTCAAGATGGCCTTCTGGGTTTGCTTCGATCACTTGGGCAAGCTCCTAGTCGCGAATGTTTTGAGCTTCGCGCTGGTGTTGGTTCCCCTTTTGGCGGCGTGGTGGTTGGCGGGCCACAGTAATCCCGTCACGGCGGTGGTGGTTGCGGGAAGCGCTGCGGGCCTGTCCTTCGTGGTGGCCTTGCCTGTTTGCATGGCCGCCCTGGCCGCCATGATGAAAGAACTGATTGAGACCCGCGACGGCTCCCTGCGGACCTTCGTCACCGGTCTCCGGCGCTTTGCCCCGCGGGCTGTCGGTCTGGGAGGTGTTTTTATGGCGGCCGAGGCGCTTTTTGCCACGAGCGTCTGGTTTTATTCGAGCCGTTTCGGCGGCGCCATGCCGGTGCTGGGCTTCGGCCTCAGCGCACTGGCGCTGTGGGCCATGTTTTTCACGGGGCTGATGGCGCTTTTCGCGGCACCGGCCCTGGTACAGAAGAATGGTGGTATTTTCGCCACCTTGCGCTTGTCGGCCCTGTTGGTGCTGGACAACCCGCTGTTGACCGTGGGAATGGTTGTGGCCCTGTTGCCGTTGCTGCTGGCCTGCATGGCGCCACCGGTGATCATGCTCTTTTCCATCGCCCCCATGATGGCGGTGGTTTCAAGCGCTTACGAAATGCTGTCCCGAAAGTACGCCGCCGTGGAGGCCCACAAAGCACGGGGCCTGGCCGGCGCGCCCCGCGTTGATTACGGGGATGAAAACGATGACTACCTCAACCGGGGATTCAGGGATTTCCTGTTTCCCTGGAAGGGGTGATGGATAATGGAGATGCGGAAAACCGTTTCGACCGGGGGATTGTTTCGTATGTTGCGGTGCCGTCCACCACAACATGCCGAATGTGCGGCGGCCCCTGCGCTTAAACGGTTCCGCAAAGGGTCTCAGACGGGTCTTGCTCCACGCCACCGCGTGCGCTAGACTAGATGGAAGGAAAACAAGGACATGACCAGAATTACAGGAATTCAAGGGCGAGAGATTCTCGACTCGCGTGGCAACCCGACGGTTGAAGTGGATGTCTACCTGGCCTCCGGCGTGGTGGGCCGGGCGGCGGTGCCCTCGGGCGCGTCCACGGGCGAAAACGAGGCGGTGGAGCTTCGCGACGACGACCAGGAACGGTATGCCGGCAAGGGCGTTTCCCGGGCGGTGAGCAACGTGAACGAGGTGATTGCCCAGGAATTGTTGGGGCTCGATGCGTTGAATCAGCGCGAAATCGACAGCACCATGCGCGTGCTAGACGGCACCAAGACCAAGGGCAAACTGGGGGCCAACGCCATTCTCGGGGTGTCGCTGGCCACGGCCAAAGCGGCTGCGGAAGCCCTGGAGTTGCCCCTCTACCGCTACCTTGGCGGGGTGAATGCCCACACCCTCCCCCTGCCCATGATGAACATCCTCAATGGCGGCTCCCACGCCGACAACAACGTGGACATCCAGGAATTCATGGTCATGCCGGCCGGCGCGGAAACCTTCAAGGAAGCGCTCCGCATGGGCGCGGAGGTTTTCCACACCCTCAAGGGCGTGCTCAAGGGCAAGGGGCTGAACACCTCCGTCGGCGACGAAGGCGGTTTTGCCCCGAACCTCAAGTCGAACGTGGAGGCCATCGAGGTCATTCTTGAAGCCATCAAGAAGGCCGGTTACGAAGCGGGCAAGGATATCTGGCTGGCGCTGGATCCCGCGGCGAGCGAGTTCTACAAGGATGGCCGGTACGTGCTGAAAGCCGAGGCCAAGCCCGAGAAATCTTCGGATGATCTTATTGCCTTCTGGTCGGACTTGCAGGCCAGGTATCCCATCATTTCGCTGGAAGACGGCTTGGCCGAGGATGACTGGGCCGGATGGAAAAAACTGAATGATGCGCTGGGCGACAAGATCCAGATCGTGGGCGACGATCTTTTCGTGACCAACACGGATTACCTGAGCCGTGGTATTCGGGAAGGTTCGGCCAACGCGATCCTGGTAAAACTGAACCAGATTGGAACGCTTACCGAGACGCTGGAAACCTGCCAGATGGCCCACCGGGCCGGGTATACCACCGTTATTTCACACCGCAGCGGGGAGACGGAAGACGCCACCATCGCCGACGTGGCGGTGGCCATCAATGCCGGCCAGATCAAAACCGGCTCGGCTTCCCGCAGCGACCGGATCGCGAAGTATAACCAGCTTCTGCGCATTGAAGAGGAATTGGGCGACCAGGCTGAATTCCTCGGCATGGACGCCTTCTACAACCTTCGCTAGGAGGAGACGAGGCGGGGAGGCCCCGGCGGGCCTCTCCGCTGCCCCATGAAAGGCAAGCGCAACAGAGTCTACTGGTTGGCCTTGGCCGTGGCGGTCGCCGTATCGGCCCTGTACGCGCAACGGTCCGACCTGGTCGAACGGTTCCGCGCCCACCATGTACGCCAGCAGGAACTGGATGCCGCCCGGATCGAGGTGCGGCGCCTTGAAGAGGAACTGGACCGTACGTCCCAGCGGGTTGACGGCCTCCACGAGGACAACCTGGAAATCGAGGCGGCCATTCGCAAAACCATGCACCGCGTGCGCGCGGGAGAGAAGGTTTTCCGCGTGACGCCCCTCCCTGAAAAGCCCCCGGTTCCGGAACCTGATTTTCCCGGGACGGGAAAACGGAAAGCAGGTCGCGAAACTGAGCCACGAAATACACCTGAAGAGCCAGGATGAGGCCCTCAAACTGCTGGGGCACAACGGCGCGTTGCGTCGCCGTATCCAGGAGGCTTTGCCCGTGCGTATCGTCGACCGCGGCGATACGGTGATTGTTCTGGGGGAAGACCGTGACGCCGGCGCGGTGGCCGATGTGTTGAACGGTCTGCTGTTACTTGTGCGCGACGGACGGTCTCCCGGTCTCGATGATCTCGAAGTGGCACTGGCCGACGCGGGCGCCCACGATGACGAGCGACTAGGCATTGACTTGAGCAAAACGCCGCCGGGCTTGCGCAAGGACATCAATATCCGCCCGCGCACGCGGGGACAGAAAGAATACCTGGATACCATTCACGCCAACGAAATGACCCTGGCCATCGGCCCGGCAGGCACCGGAAAAACCTATCTCGCCATGGCGGCCGCCGTTTCGTCGCTTCTGAACAAGCAGGTCAAACGGATCATCCTGACACGGCCCGCCGTGGAGGCCGGGGAAAGCCTGGGCTTTCTTCCCGGCGACCTCGAACAGAAAGTAAACCCGTATCTCCGCCCGCTTTACGATGCACTCTATTCCATGGTGGACATGGAGCGGGTGCAGCGCCTTATCGACCAGGAGCGTATCGAAGTGGCGCCATTGGCTTTCATGCGCGGGCGAACACTTGACAAATCTTTCATTATCCTCGACGAAGGGCAGAACACCACCCCGGACCAGATGAAGATGTTCCTCACCCGTATCGGCCAGGGTTCGCGGGCGGTGATCACCGGCGATATCACGCAGCAGGATCTGCCCCGTGGCAGCGTGTCCGGCCTGACCGAGGCCCATCGTATTTTGCGGGGTATTCCCGGCATCGGCCTCGTGGAACTGCACAAGCGCGACGTGGTACGCAACCCGTTGGTGCAGTGCATCATCGACGCCTACACCGACGACCGGAACCGGCGGGAAAGCGCGGCTCCTTCTCGAACAATGGATCGCAGGGAGACGGAAGAATGCTGACGGGCCGGGGTCGAAACCGGCGCGTCCGGAGCGTGCCGGGCGCACGCGTTCAGACCGGCAACGACGGCGCCTTGCCTCTTCGGCCGATGCAACGGCTGCTCGTGGCGGGGGCTTTTGTTCTGCTTGTCCTGGCCATGACCCGGGGACCACGGCACACGACACTCACGGTGGACGACATCAACGAGCCGGTTCGCCGGGGCGGCAACATCCAGGCGCAGCGCACGTTCAAAACCACGAACCTGCGGGCTACCGCCATGGCGGAGAGCAAAGCCATGGACGCGGTGCCCGCCCACTACCGCGTGGCGCGGGAGAAAGTCGAGGCACGGCGCGGACAACTTACCGCCCGTATCGAGAACCTGGTGGAACACCGGAAGCCCGCGGGCGAAGCCGTTTTGAAGGCCATCGCCGAAGCGTCGCCGCAGGACTCCCTTGACCAGGTCGTGAACAGTGCGTTGCTGGCATACGTGGCGGAAGCGAAAACCCGGCCCGACTGGTCCCTGGACAAGAATCTGAAGGATGCCGACATTGCCGTGTGGTTGCGGCCCGACCTCGATTCCCTGCCGCCCCTGCCCAAACCCCCTCCACCCGAAGCATCCGGCGAAGCACCGGCCGATGCCACGATTGCCGCGCCCGTGGAAACCCCCGAAGAGCCGGAGGAGCCCTCCCCCGCCACCCTGCGCTACACCCAGGCCGACCGGCTTGCCGCGCTCACCGTGAACAGCCTCGAATATGTCCTTTCCGAAGGGGTGTTGGCCAATTCACTGCTCCCACGCAAAACGAACGAATCCATCGTTATCCTGCGGAGCGCCTCGGGTGATTTGCCCGTGGCCGACGAAAGCATGCTCTCCGACGTGGCCGATGTTGACCAGGCGCGGGAGAAACTTCACGCCCGCTTGACCGAAGCTTCCCGCGCGGCCGCGGCCGAGTTGGGTGAAGGTATTTCCTGGGCCAAGCTTCAGGAAGCCGCCCTCGCCCTGGCCGAACCGTTGGTAACAGAGACCCTCTATGAAGACACTCTGGCCACCATCGAAGCACGGGGCAAGGCCAAAAGCGCCGTTGAACCCGTTACCTACGAAGTGCCGGCCGGCAAGATCCTGCAGGAATACGGGAAGGAATGGACCGCCCAGTCACGTTCGGAGGTGGAAACCTACCTGAAACTTCTCGCCCGGGAAGAACAGCCCTACCGTGCCCTGCTCAGCGAGTTGCTGGGAAAGGCCATCATCGTGGGGCTGGTCCTGCTCTGTCTGCGCCGCTCGACGGCCGTGTTTGCCTTCGACACGCCCGAGATGGTGGGCCGCTATTTCAATCTGTCCCTCCTAGTCATGTGCGCCGCGCTGGTAACAGGCCGCGTGGTTTTTTACTTCGAGCCCACGGGCTTTGTCGTGCCCGTGGCCGCCACGGGCATCCTGCTGGCCATTCTCACCAACACCCGGCTGGCCGCCATCGTCAGTATCCTGGTGACCCTGCTGGTCTCGGCCCAATACAACTACGATTGGCGCATCTTTTTTGTCGGCACCGCCATGTCGGTAGCCGGTACCTTCGGAATCTACAAGGTGCGCCGGCGCAGCGACATGGCGGCCGCTTCCATCAAGGCCACCGTGGCGGGCGTGCTCGCCATGTGCGCCATTACCTTCGCCATGGATACCTTTGCCTTCGACACGGCGGCACGGCGCCTCATGCTGGTCTGTTTCAACGGAACCATCTGCCTGCTCGTGGTGCCGGGTCTCCTCTCGCCTCTTGAGCGGCTTTTTCACATCACCACCGATATCCAGTTGCTGGAGTACTCCGATCTGAACAACGAACTGCTCAGCCAGTTGGCCATTCACGCACCGGGGAGCTACGCCCACAGCCAGTTTCTCGGGCAGCTCGCGGAGGCGGCCGCCGATGCCATCGGCGCGAATGGGCTCCTCGCCCGGGTTTGCGCGTATTACCACGATATTGGGAAGATGCGGCGCTCGGAGTACTTCACCGAGAATCAAACAGGCGCCAACATTCACGACGAACTGACCCCCCGGCTCAGTGCGCGGGCCATTGCCGCCCATGTGACCCAGGGTGCCGAATTGGCCCGCGAGTACCATCTTCCCCAGCCCATCATTGATGGCATCCTCGAGCATCACGGCACCGGACTGGTGGGCTTTTTCTATCAGCAAGCCCTGGATCAGCAGAAACACGGCGGCGTGACGGAGGCGGATTTCCGCTACCCCGGTCCCCGGCCGCAACGGCCCGAGACGGCCATTCTCATGATTTGCGACGCGGCGGAATCGGCCGTGCGCTCCCTGAAAAACCCGAACGAGGAGCGGGTGCGCGAAATTGTGGACAAAATAGTCGCGGCACGCTCCTCGGACCGGCAATTCGACGACTGTAACCTGACCCTCAAGCAGCTCAATACCATTGCCGAAGTCATTTCGAAGCGGATTGTGTCGAGCCTGCACACGCGCATCGCCTACCCCGAAATGCGTCCGGAAACGCCGGAGACGAGCCGGCCCCTGGCCGCGGGAGGCGTTGAATGAAAGTCACCCTGGAGGTGCGCAACGAGTCAACGCGGAAACGCCTCTACCGTCGAAAGGACCTTCTGGCGCTGGCCTCAGGGATAATTTCGGGGGAGTTGGGGGAGATCGCCGACGGCGAAATCGAGGTCAGCCTGCTGTTGTGCGACGATGCCTTCATCGCCGGGCTGAATGAGCAGTACCGGGGCAAGAGCGGCCCGACGGATGTGTTGTCATTCGAGCAGGACGGCCCGGACACGGGCAATTTGCGTCTCCTGGGTGATATTATAGTGTCCTTGGAAACCGTCGACAGGCGTTGTGGCGGAGACCGCTCCGCCATGAGCAGGGAAATACGGTTGCTTTTTTGTCACGGCATGTTACACCTGCTGGGCTATGAGCATGGAACCCGGGAAGAGGAACGGGATATGATAGCGAAGCAGGCAGGGTATTTAGGTGTGGAACCGAAAGCCGCGTGGCTGTCCGGTCGGTAAGATTGTATTTTCTGCCGACACCGGGCGCACGAGGTGGAGCACTTCGTTGGACGAAGACAGTTGCGGGCGATCATGGAATAAATGCCTGCGAACTGCCCTGATGGCAACCCTTTGGATCGTGGCGGCGTTGCTGTTGGTCGCCGTGCTGGATGACAAGGGGATGGCCGAAACCGGCGATGCGTCCCTGGTCCCCGCCGCGCGGGAGGGGTCCGTCCCGCCGTCGATGGGCTGGATGCACATTCTTCCCGCCACCTTGGTTTGCCTGGCCCTCTCCGCCTTTCTCTCCTCCAGCGAGGTGGCTTTTTTCTCGCTCCACCGCTTCAGTCTGCTGACCATGGGGGAAAGCCGGCATATCCTGGATCGGTTGGTGGCCCGTCTTATGGCGCACCCCGGAGACCTGCTGACCACCATCCTCATGGCCAACTGCGCGGTGAATGTCCTCCTCGGGGTGTTTTTTGCCGCCTACGTTGAAGAAACCTTCGCGCTTCACATGCACCCGGCCCTGGCCTATTCCGCGGCGGTGGCCGTCTCCACCGCCATACTGGTTTTCTTTGGCGAGGTGCTGCCCAAGCTCCTGGTCGGGCGACACGGCGCGTCTTTCGCCAAGGTATCGGCGGTGCCCATCTTCCTGGTGAGCGGCGTTCTCATGCCGTTCCGCGTAACCATGATGCACCTGGTGGGCTTCCTTTTCCGCGTGACCGGGTTCAGCCGCCTGCGCCCCGCGCCGTTCATGACGGATGAAGAATTCAAGCGTTTGCTCTCCGAGGGGGAGGCGACGGGCGCCATCGAGCGGGATGAACGCCAGATGATCCAGGGCATCATCGAGTTCAGCGACGTCATGCTCCGCGAGATTCTCGTGCCCCGGCCCGACATGGTGGCGCTTGACGAAAAGGCCACCGTGGACGAGGCGCTGGCGGTTTTCCGGGAACACGAATTCGCCCGCATGCCGGTCTACCGGGAGGATCTGGACCATATCGTGGGCGTACTCTATGCCAAGGATCTCCTCATCGCCCTGGAAGAGCAGGGCGCCGACGCGATGGTTCTGCCCATCGCGCGCAAGGCCCATTTCGTTCCCGAAACCATGAGTGTAGCCGATTTTCTCCGCGTCGCGCAGCGGTCACGGGCGCATCTCGCCATCGTGGTGGATGAATTCGGGGGCACGGAGGGGCTTGTCACCTTGCAGGACGCGCTGCGCGAGGTGGTGGGCGACATTGGCGAAGAGAATGGCACCGACGAGGATCCGCCTTGCCGGGAAATCACCCCGGGGGTCTACAGCGTGGAGGGCAGCTTTCCCCTGGACGAGCTCCAGGAGCTCACCGGCGTCGAAGTCGATGCCGGGGAACACACCACGGTGGCGGGTTTCCTGATGGAGCAAACGGACAAGATCCCCGAGGCGGGCGACCGCATCGAGCATGAAGGCGTTCGGTACACGGTGGAAACCATGGATGGAAAACGGGTGGAGCGGCTGCGTATCGAAGTGCCGCGGGCGCTGCGGGAAAAGGAGGAAACATGAGCGGTTTTGCCTTGCTTCTCCTCCTCGCCATGGCCGGGGTGCTGCTCAACGCCCTTTTCGCCGGCTACGAAACCGGTTTCATCAGTCTGAACCAGATCCGGGTGCGGACCCAGGCCGAAAAGGAGCGCAACACGGAAGCCCGCCGCCTGTTGCTCTATCTCGACCAGCGTGAACGCATGATTACCCTGGTGCTCGTGGGCACCAACATCGCCCTCATCATGGGCACCATCGCCATCACCAAGCTGTTGGGCGATACGTGGGCCATCGTGGTGGCCACTCCTTTGTTTCTGGCTTTTGGCGAGGTCATACCCAAGAGCATCTTCCGGCTTCACCCGACCCGGCTGGCCCTGTACTTTCTTCCGGTCATCCGCTTTTTCGACGGCATACTGGCGCCCATCGTGCTCCCTTTGACCTGGATATCCAAACCCTTCACGAAACTGGTCGAAGGGAAGCAGAACGATATGCGGCGCATGATGAGTTCCCCGGAGGATGTACGGGTTCTCGTGGACGAAAGCGCCGATCACGGCGCCATCGAACCCGAGGAACGGGCCATGATCCACAACGTCATGGATCTTCAGACGCAGAACGCCCGTGAAGTCATGGTCCCGCGCATCGATATCAGGGCCCTTCCCCGCACCGCGACGCGCCGGGATTTGCTGGCCCTGCTCAAGGAGAGCGGCCTGACCCGTATTCCCGTGTATGGCGAATCCATCGATGACATCCTGGGCGTGATCAATGCCTTCGACGTGCTTCGCGACGCGCAACCGGAAGACAACGATATCCAGCGCTTTGTCAAGCCCATTCTCCACGTTCCCGACACCATGAAGCTGGACGACATCCTCAAGAAAATGCGTGACGGACGCCAATCCATGGCCATCGTGGTGGATGAATACGGCGGCACGGACGGGTTGGTCGCCATCGAGGATATACTGGAAGAGATATTTGGCGAAATCCATGATGAATACGACAAAGATGAAACGGCCATACACCGGGTAGGGTCCAACGCCTGGGTAATGGATGCCCGCACGGATTTGGAGGATGTGTCCGAAGTGATCGGCGTCCCCCTGAGTGACGAGGAGGTGGAAACCGTGGGTGGTTGGCTCATGCACCTTACCGGACGAATCCCCGCGCAAGGCGAAATCATCACCCATGGCCCCTTCCAGGTGACCGTGCTGAGCGCCACGGCCAACAGCATTTCCTCGCTCCGTCTTGACCTGCAAACCCCACCCCGCGAAGCAACGGAAAACACCGATGAAAAATAAAGGGAAGGGGAACATACCCCGCCCGGGAACCCTGCTCACGCCCAAGCGCGAGCAGGAATACACCGGTTTTTTCAGTTTCCTGCGGGCCTACCTGCGCAGCCTGCAACGCTACATGATGACCGGCATGCTGGTGTGGGTGCCCCTGATGGTGACCGTTTGGGTTTCCTGGTGGTTCATCTCCAACGTGGCCTTCGGCACCGAGCGCATGATCCGGCACTGGGCCACCAAGATAGGGGATTTCTGCGTGGGCACCCCCGGCCTGGGCTGGGTGTCCAACCTCCACTATTCCCCCACCATGGGCTTTCTTTTCGTGGTGCTTATCTTCCTCACCACGGGCTTCCTCACCCGTTACCTGGCCGCCCGGAAAATCATCACCGCCGTCGAGGGCCTCGTGGGCATGGTGCCCGGCATCAACCGGATCTACGTGGCCGTGCAACAGATCCGCGATGTCTTCGTGAAGCGACAGGGATCGGTTTTTCAAAAGGTCGTACTCGTGGAATACCCCCGGAAAGGCTTGCTGGTCGTTGGCTTTGTCACTTCGGGGGAGCAGGGCATCGTGCAGCAGACCGTGAAACACAAAATGCTGGCGGTCTTCGTGCCCACCACGCCCAACCCCACCTCCGGCTTCCTGCTTTACGTGCCGTCGGCGGAAGTCATCCCCCTCGATATTTCGGTGGAAGATGCCATGAAAATGATCATTTCAGGGGGCGCCTACCTGCCCGGGAAGGCAAATTCCCATGCTCCAAAGGGGACCGTCCCGACACGGCAATCGATCCCCGTGAAGGAGAAAGGTCATGCCAACCCTTAAAACAACGCGCCGGGAATTCCTGGCAAAAATGGGCGCCGGAGCGGTCTCGGCCTCGCTGGCCGCCTGCGTAACCACCGGCAAAGGACCGCGTGCCATGCGACCCAATATCATGATCATCATGGCGGATGACATGGGCTTTTCCGATATCGGTTGTTACGGCGGCGAAATCGAGACGCCCAACCTGGACCGCCTCGCGGCCCAGGGGCTGCGCTTCACCCAGTTCTACAACGCCGCCCGCTGTTGCCCCACCCGCGCCTCGCTTCTTACGGGACTCTTTCCGCACCAGGCGGGCGTGGGGAAGATGATTACCCGTGGAAAGTTCGAACCGGGGCCGTACCAGGGCTTCCTCAATGACCGGTGCGTCACCATCGCCGAGGCCCTTCGGCCCGCCGGATACCGGACCTACATGTCCGGCAAGTGGCATGTGGGAGAGATGCCCGGCCATTGGCCCCGCACCCGGGGTTTCGACCGGTATTTCGGCCTTATCAGCGGGGCAAGCAGTTACTACGAATTGTTGAGTCCCCGGCGCGCCATGGCGCTTGACGACAAACCCTACACCCCGCCCAACGAGGGCTTCTACATGACCGACGCGTTTACCGATCACGCGCTGCGGTGCATCGAGGAACACGAAAAGGACCAGCCTTTCTTCCACTACGTGGCCTACACCGCCCCCCACTGGCCCCTGCACGCCCCGCGCGAGGTGGTGGAGAAATACATCGGCAGGTATCGCAAGGGCTGGGACCAACTGCGCGAGGAGCGCTACGAACGCCTGGTGAAGATGGGCATCATACGCCCCGAATGGGCCCTGTCGCCCCGGGATGAAGGCGTGCCACCCTGGGAGGATGTCCGGGACGCGGCCGAAGACTGGGACCTGCGCATGGCGGTGTACGCCGCCATGGTGGACCGCATGGACTGGAACATCGGCCGCCTCCTCGACGCCCTGGAAGCGAAGGGCGTGATGGACAACACCCTCATTCTTTTCCTGTCCGACAACGGCGGCTGCCACGAAGGCATCGAGGGCGACAGACGCCACAAGAAGGGCGTTCGCTACGGAGACCGGGGCTCGTTCGTAGCCTACAAGCGTCCCTGGGCCAACGCGAGCAATACGCCGTTCCGGCTTTTCAAGCATTGGGTGCATGAGGGGGGCTGCTCCACGCCGCTCATCGCCCATTGGCCAAAGGTAATTCATGAAGGCGGCGGCCTGACCCATGAGGCAGGCCACGTGATTGATCTTATGGCCACGTGCGTGGACGTGGCGGGTGCCACCTATCCCGAAACCTTCAACGGAAAACCCGTCCAACCCATGGAAGGGCGCAGTTTGCTGCCGGTGTTGCGCGGCGGGCGCTGGCAAACGCCGCGTCAGTTTGCCTGGGAGCACTTCGGAAACCGTGCCTTGCGGGATGGAGACTGGAAACTGGTGGCGCGCCGGAACGGACCGTGGGCACTCTACCATCTCGCGGAAGACCGCACCGAGTTGCATGACCGGATCGAGGACGAGCCCGGCCTGGCCGAGTCCCTGCGGAAACAATACGCGGCCTGGGCGGCCCGTGTCGGCGTGTAAAATGACCTGGTGGGCACGGTGGCGGTGGAAAGCGCGCACATACCCGCCCTGGCCCCGCGGCCTTCTTCTGTGCTTCATTAGCCTGGGTTTGCTGATCCCGGCAAACCCCGCCGGAGCGCAGCGGCTCCTCGTGACCACCACGGCCCGGTCGGTGGGCCGGGCACCCGCCGCTTCCCATGTTCACAGCCTGGCTTTTCGACGGGGCCGCCCCCTTCCCGGCGCGCCACGATTGGCCGGACGCGCCCCCGCGGGCCCCCTTCTGCTTGCGCCGGACGGGCGCTTCGCCTGCATTTCCTCCGGACCAAGCTGGTTTGGCGGCGCGCTGAGCCGCCGGCAGTCCCACACCTTCTTCGAGGGGTTTCGCGTCGCCCCTTTCGAGAAGATCCTCACCATGCCAGGCACGGCCCCCGGGTGGCGTGAGTGGGCCGCCGGCGTGACCGGTCCCGATGATCTGGGAAACAGGACTATCCTACTCGCCGGGGTGCGCGATGACACCCCCCTTTCCGGTCGCGTGCGGTTTCTCCTGTTGGCGCCCTCCGGCCGGCTTACCCCAACCTATTCCTGGACCTTGCCCGGTCCGCCCCGCGCCGTTTGCGGATTGGCGGGAGGCCCCGCCGCGGCCGCTTTGTGTGCGACGCCGGACGGTCCCGTCACCGCCCTGGTCGAACCCGGGAAAGGGGTGGTAAATACGCTTGCCCTCCAGGATGGGGCGGCCCCCGCGAATCCGCGGGGGCTGGCCGTCTCCAGGGACGGGAACCACCTTCTCGTGCTGACCTCGGGTTATGCCCTGGACGGGCAACGGGAGGAACCCGTCTCTCGCCTGTACCGTTTGTCCGCCGATTTGTCCGGTGACGTGGCCGTTTCCACGCCTCTTCCGGGCACAGGCGTGGCAAGTGGCATCCATCCCCTGGATGACGATGGCACGCGCTGCTGGGTGGCCACGCGGGATACGGCGGAAGGCTTCGCCCATGCCACCCGCGTGGATTTCGGCGCGCCGGATGACGGTTTCATCACGGCCCAGTACGCCTATGGCAGTGTCACCGAAACCTTCTCCCTGGCGCCCATGCCGGGAGGCGATGTCCTGGCGGTCGCAAGGGACGAGCACGTGGACCTTTTGCGCGAGGACGGAACAGCGGCCGCGGCCAAAACCTTCGCGGCGCCCGTGGCGGCGCTCCTGTGGATGGAAGGCGGGTTGCTGGTGGCGGAAGCGGGGCGGCTGCACTACATGAATCCCGTGTCCGGCGAGATAGACCGCACCATTGCATTCCAGGAGGGCTGGATAACCGGCCTGCTCCCCGTGCCGTCCGACCTGCTGCCGCCGCGCGATATGGATGGAGATGGCCTCGGTGCCATGGAGGACCTGGCGCGGGGAAGCTCGGTACGCCTGGAAGACACCGACGGCGACGGCATCCATGACGGCATCGACCCGGAGCCGGTCACGCCCTCGCCACGCTTGGCGGTGCCCGAGGAAATCATCTTTCACGGCGATGCCGTGGGGCGCGAGGTGCGGGTTTTTCTGCCCCGCTCCGACGCGGGGCCCGCGGGGGATTGGAATCTCCAGTTCGATACCGGCGCGATGCCGTGGCTGCGCATCTTCCCACGGTCGTCGCAACAGAGCGGGGGGCGAAGCGTCCCGATCCAGATGGCGGTGGATCCCGCTTACCATGATGCGGGTACGGAGGTTGCCGGCACCCTGACGCTGCGCATGACAGGTACCCGCCCCGGCGTCATGGCCGCGGGCAGTCCCGCGCCCATCACCCTTCGCGTACTTCCCGGACGCCGTGCCCCCCGGCGTATCCTCTGGCTTTGGGGAACAGGCGACACGCCGTCCCTGCGCCTTCCATCCGACCCGCGCCGTCTCGGGACGCTCGCGGCACGGCTGGCCGGCGCGCCCCACGCCTTCTCCCACCAGGAAAACGTGGGACCCTTTCCGGATGCCCTCGCTCCATTCACCCTCGTTGTCATCACCACCACCGCTGCCGCCGAGGTACCCGTAAGCCGCCGCGACCTGCTGGACTATGTCCGGGGGGGCGGGGCGCTCCTCGTGCTCGGCCGGGCACCCGGTGAAGGAACCGGGAAAACGGACGTTTCCTGGCTGGACGAAGTCGGATTCCGAATCTCCTTTCATATCGCGGTCTCCGGTCCCACCGAAATGATCCGCGCGGAGGGACCGGGCGCGGATTGGGCCGATTTCATGTTGCGCGAAGGATGCCGCGTGCGTTGTGACACGAACTATCTCCTGGCGCGTTTCCGGGACGCCCCCGACACGGCCGCGCTGGCCGCGCGGGAGTATGGCTACGGGCGGATCGCGGTGCTCGCGTCGGCCGATCTCCTCGACAGCGCCCTCCTGGCACGCCCGGAGCACCGCCGTTTCGCCGACACGCTCTTTCGCTGGCTGAGCCGCGCGGGACTCACCTTCGACGACTACGACGGCGACGGCCTCACCAACGCCACGGAAAACCCGAACGGAAACGCCACGGTCGAACCGGGCGAGACGAACGCTCTTCTAGCCGATACCGATGGCGACGGTGTGCCCGACGGCATGGAAGACCGCAACCTCAACGGTCGCACGGATCCCGGTGAAACAGACCCGCGCAACCCCGACACAGACGGCGACGGCACCCAGGACGGCGCGGACGAAACGCCCGTGGGGTGAGGTTCGCGGCCGATGGAAACTTAAGTCAACCAGCCACCCGGTTTTGTGAAGGGGCACTCTTATGGAGATTACCTGTCTCCCAACCACGTTTCGGTGAAAACGGCGTGACGGTCGAAATCGGCCCACACCTCGTAGCAATACGCTTCGATATCCTTGAAGTAGGCCGGCGTCAGGTTGCCGTGGGCCTTGATGGCGCGCTGGATGCACTGTCGGATACGCTTGGCGTATTGGGGGCGCAACTCAAGGCGCAGGGATTTTTCGCCAAGGGTGAACGTGGCCGCGAGGGAGGGGCTGTTCGTATCGGGCGCCTCAATAAGCTGTTGCGCGTAGGTGCTTGCCAGCCCCACCTGGATACCGTCCAAGGCGCAGGAAAACGGTGGTTTCCGGCCCGTTTCCGCCACGACCCGCACCTGCCGCATGGGTGCTTCCAGCAATTCCCGTGCGCGCACCGCCATTTTCGCCCCCACCACGGTCATGATGCCCACGTGATTGTGGAATTCATGGGTCAGGACAATGGCGGTCCACTCCTCTTCCCCATAACGTTCAACGATACCTTCCCGGAGCAACTTGGCCGCGGCCTCCTGGTAGGCCTCGGCGTTCAGGGGAAGTCCCCGTAATACCTTGAAAGGCCGTGTGTTCGGTGGAGTCATGTCGTGTCCTTTCATCCCGGTTGGGTGAGCCGGGGCCGGGAGTGAAAACACAACAGCCAACAACAGGATTCCCGCGTACATCTTCATGGCCTGTCATTTCCTTTCTGGGGTTCAACCAAGCCCGTAATGGCCCACCTGCCGGGGCAAACCGCAGCCATTTTCCGCGTCGTCCAACACGGGCAATGCGGCCCTGTAAGGGACAAAGGCAACGTGCCCGTCCTGGTAGAGCACGTTGCACCCGCCCGGAATATGATTGAACACAATGCCCCCGGCCGCGCTGTCCGCGTCGGCAAAGCTGCCGAAGGTGTCGAACATCACCACCAGGGTGCTGTCGGCCATGGCGCCCGCGGACGGATTATTGATATCCGTAATGGCAAACCGGGCCACGCCGTCCTTCAAGCGCCGCACCGAACCGGTCGCTTCCGCCGTGGCGGCGAAGCCACAACCGGTCCGTGCGGTCCAAGGCAGCTTGGTGCTTTCCCCCAATGGTATATCCTGGTTCCAATCCTTCAGGAAGACGGGCATCATTACGGGTGCCGCGCCCGAAAGCGTGCCGGGAGGGAGCGTCCCAAGGGCCGGCCGGGTGCCGGTGCCGTTCCATACCCCGTAAAACTCGGCGATACAGGTCATGGCATAGCCATGGTACCAATAGGAACGGCCAAGGGCGCCGCGAGGAAATAGTTGCGGCTCTCCTGGTCCTGACCTTCCAGTGCCGCCGCCACGTGCTCCTCCAACGTGCCTTCCGGCAAGCGCCCCGCCACGTAGGCGCCCCGGCCATCCGCCCCGCTGTCGGACGGGCACCGTGCAACGGCCAGGTCGGACAGATAATCGGGAAAGACCGACGCGGGGTTCGGCGCGGCGAAAACCGGAACGCCGCCGGGATTGGCGTAGGGGGCGAGTGGAGGATAGGCTCCCCCGTTTTCCCCGGCATACATGCGGAAGACCAGGCCGAACTGTTTCAAATTGCTGGCGCAACTGGCACGACGTGCCGCCTCCCTGGCCCGGGCAAGGGCGGGAAGGAGCAGGGCCGCGAGTATGCCGATGATGGCGATTACCACGAGTAATTCAATGAGCGTGAAACCGGTTTTTTTGTTCATGGGAACTCCTTCGGAGAGGTCAGTATTACGAAATATAAAATAGTAATACCAGAACGCCGGTGCTTCGATCAAGCCGCACACGCGGAGATCTGCAACAGGAAACCGCCAACAAGCGATCATTGTTGCGAGGAGTGCCGTGGAAAAGGAGCAGAGCGACGCGACCATCCAGTGAAATCGTGACATCGTCCCATACACGAGGTTGCCGCGTCACTACGCTTTCGCAATCGACAACGTTCCCTGTCGCGCAACGGCTCGTTTCCCGAAATGACGGGCGGGTGGGGGCATGCGCGTGCCGCCTGCCACGGCGCCGGGGGCTGATGAAAACCTGGTTCCCGGCCTGGTTCTCGGAAGGTGGTGCACCCATCCCACCAGGGGGAACGCTACGGCTTGGCCGGAAGACCGGTCTTCATGGACTCCACGGCGGCACAGCTTACGTGGAGCGTCCTGATGGCGTCGCGGCAGGTGGAACGGATGCGGCCGCGCTTGCCCGTCTCCACGGTCTCGATAAAGGCGCGGTTTTCTTCCAGGAGGGGATCCACTTGAACGGCATAGGCCGTGCGCTTCTGGCTATCGATGATGGTCAGTTGCGTCGGTTCCAGCCGGAAAATGGCGTCGGGCGTGAAGATTTCGAGTTCATGAACGCCCACGCCGGGATGGCCGTTGGGGGTAAGGTGACGGTTGAGCACGCAGGTCGAGGCCAGGGTCGCCGCTGCCCCGCTTTTCAACCGAAGCGCCAGGGCGCTGCTGTCGTCGATATCGAAATCCTCCACCTTGTTCATGCAACCCCGCGAGGAAACGGCATGCACCTCGGCCACGTCGCCGCAAAGGTAACGCACCATATCGATGAGGTGGGTGGTCTCGTCGAAAATCTGGCCCCCGCTTTCATTCGTGCGCCGCCACCAGGAGACCTCGGGCATGGGGCCCGCCCAACAACCCCGCACGAGGGTTACGGGGTGCCCCTTGAGTTCCTTCTTGGCCCGCTGCACGGTGTCAAGGTAACGGTAGCAATAGCCCACGGACACGATGATACCGGCAGTGCGCGCGGCGGCGGCGATGGTCCGGGCCGTTCTCCGCGACAGGCCCACGGGTTTTTCCAGGAAGAGATGTATCCCGCGTTGTGCCGCGGCCGCTTCCATGGGTCCCCGGGAACCGGGAGGCACGCAAATATAGGCGGCATGGGGTTTGGCCTTGTCGAACATGGTGGCGGGATCGGTAAAGGCCTCGCCTCCATGGGCCTTCGCGGCATCCTCGGCCCGCCGGGCATCCCGGTCGCAACACCCCACCAGCACGACCCCGGGCAGTTGGCCCAGGCGCCGCGCATGCGCCTCCATCATGGCCCCGCAACCCACGAACGCCACCTTAACCATCGGCATGTCTCTCCCCTGCTGGTTCCTCCTCCGAAAACACCGGTCCAATCCGCCCATCGGGTGATCATGCGGAAAGACCATTCTATCACCAAACCGGTAATTATGAAACAGCCCTGGGCCGGGAAGCCCAGGGGGGTTGAAAAAGCGTTGCCTGATCCCGCCCGTTCCTTATCCCCTTTGCCCGTTGACATGAGCGTGCCCGGGGGGTGAATATACCGGTGGCGGGAGCGTCGTGTCCCCTGGCAAGGGCTGGGTGGGGCAAGCCCCATCATGTCAACGCGTTAATCGAAAAGGAAAAGAAGAGAATCCATGATCGATGTATTTGGACGTGGTATTGGGCGGATGGCGCTGGTTGCGGCCCTGTTGTCTTCGGCGGCCTTCGCCCAGTTGGGCGCGGGGGGGCCGGATATTGCTTACGAGGTAATCACGCGGACAGACCGGGTGGAAGTGGGCGGGACGCTCCTGGTGGCGGTCCAAATCACGCTGGAACACGGCTGGCATGTGAACGCCGTCAAACCCCTGGACCCGTTTCTCATCCCCACCCAGGTGACCCTGGAGGAAAGTCCGCTTTATTCGGTTGAAGCGATGGCGTACCCCGAACACAAGCTTTTCCGCTTCGCTCAATCCCCCGACGAACCCCTCGCGGTTTACGAAGGAACTTTCCCCATCGGCTTACGGCTGGCCGTGGCGCCGGATGCCGCCGTGGGCAAGCACGCCATCCGGGGTACGTTACGCTACCAGGCTTGTGACGACAAATCGTGCATGCCCCCGAAGAACCTGGCCATCGCCTTTGATATTGATGTCGTCGAGGCGGGCACCACCCTGACGCCGCGCCATGACGCCCTTTTCGCGTCGCTCCGTTGGGACGACACGGGGGAAGGGGGCCATGAGGCGGTTACCGCGCCCGAGACGGAAGCCCCGGAGGCGGACTGGAAAGCCCTGGCCGATGATTTCTCGGTGGCGGGCCGCCTCGATGGCTACGCCGGCGCGAAGGATTTTCTCGCCTTCATCGACCGGGCGGAATCGGGCCGGCCGGATACGGCGGGGCTTTCAGGCAAACGGTGGTGGCTCGTGGTGCTGCTGGTGCTCGGCGGCGGCTTCATGCTCAACCTTACTCCCTGCGTGCTCCCCTTGATTCCCATCAATATCGCCATCATCGGCGCGGGCGCGCGGGCGGGCTCCAAGATCCGCGGCTTCGTGCTGGGTGGTGCCTACGGCCTGGGCATCTCGCTGGTGTATGGCATGCTCGGCCTGGTGGTGGTGCTGGGCCTGGCCGCCACCTTCGGCGCCATCAACAGCACGGCGTGGTTCAACGGCGCCATTGCCGTCGTGTTCCTGGTGCTGGGCCTGGCCATGTTCGACATCATCCACATCGACTTTTCGAAGTATCAAGCGAAGGTCGGTATGGGGAAGAACGAAAGCGGAAGTCTCCTCGTGGCCTTTGTCATGGGCTGCATCTCGGCCCTGCTGGCCGGGGCCTGCGTGGCGCCGGTCGTGATCTACACCATCCTCTACGCCCAGGACAGCTACGCCAAGGGCGCCGCCGTGGCCCTGTTCCTGCCCTTCCTGCTGGGCGTGGGCATGGCGCTGCCCTGGCCTTTCGCCGGGGCGGGCCTCGCCTTTCTGCCCAAGCCGGGCCTGTGGATGACCCGCGTGAAACAGGCCTTCGGTGTGTTCATTGTACTCTTTGCGCTTTACTACGGGAGCCTGGCCTACGGTATCTACACCAACCGGCACGCCGACCCCGACGCCGTTCGGGAAAGCCTGGCCGACGCCGGCGAAGCGGGCTGGGAAACCTCCCTGGGCGAGGGACTCGCGCGGGCGAAAGCGGAAGGCAAACCGGTGCTCGTGGACTTCTGGGCCACGTGGTGCAAGAACTGCCTGGTCATGAACAAGACCACCCTGAAGAACCCCGCCGTCCTCGACCGGCTCGAAGGTTATGTAAAGGTGAAGGCGCAAGCGGAAGACCTGGAGGCTTCCGAGGAAGCCAGGTACTACGAGGTCATCGGTCTCCCCGCGTACCTTGTCCTGCAACCCAAAAGCTGATCATCCGGGGCAGGACAAGCATCACCCGTGGCCGCCAGTCCTCAGAGAATGAGCATCACGTCGCCGTAGGAGTAGAAACGGAAACGCTCTTTCACGGCATGGCGGTAGGCTTCCAGGACAAACTCGGTGCCGCCAAAGGCGCACACGAGGGCCAGCAGACTGGAGCGGGGCAGGTGGAAATTGGTCTGGAGAACATCCACGCCGTGAAAGGTGTGGGGCGGGTAGATATAGGTATCGGTCACGCCTTCGCCCGCGTGAAACATCCCTTCGCGCCATTGTGTTTCGAGTACCCGCGTGGCCGTGGTGCCCACGGAGACGATCCGTCCACCCCGGGCGCGGATGGCGTTGAGTTTGCGCGCCGTCTCGCCGGACAGCATGAAATCCTCGGGCGGCACCCGGTGCTCTTCCAGGGTATCCGCCACGATGGGCCGGAAGGTGCCGTAGCCCACGTGGAGGGTGATCGCCGCGCGCTCGACGCCCGCCGCCGCAAGATCCCGGAACACGGCCTCCGTGAAGTGCAGGCCCGCCGTCGGCGCGGCCACCGCCCCCGGTTGTGCCGCGTAGACCGTCTGGTACCGCCGCAGGTCACTTGGATCCCGTTTTTGCCGATGTATATAGGGCGGCAGGGGGATCTCGCCCAGTTCTTCAAGCAGGGAGAGCACATCGGGCCGGTGGAAACGCACGCGGCGCCGGCCACCGGGCAGGATCTCCGCGGCGGTAACCTCGACCCCCTCGGCCAACACGACGGGCGTTCCGGGCCTGACCTTCGCCGAAGGGCGCACGAGGGCTTCCCAAACGCCCGGCTGTTCCTCGTGAAGCAGGAAAATCTCAACCCTGCCCCCCGTGCGTTTGTGTCCGTGAAGGCGCGCGCGGATCACCCGCGTATCATTCAGCACCAGGCAATCGCCCCGCCGCAGGTAGCCTGTTACGTTGGCGAAAACATCGGTCGTGATCGTCCGCCGCGCACGATCCAGCACCAACAGCCGCGACGCGTCGCGCGGTTCACACGGATACTGGGCAATCAGTTCATCGGGGAGGGTGTAATCGAGTTCCGAGGTGTTCATGGCCCGTAAGGGTATCATGGGACAAGGGCGACGGGGAAGAAGCGGGGGAAGGGCCGGGAAGGATTGGGGCGGACTAGAAAATGTGTGCCCTTATGGCGTATTATCGGGTGCGTGGGGGAAGGATGAAACGAAACCAACATGCCTCGTGCATCCATTCCACGAAACGTCACCCCTGTTCGTGGCAATGCCAAGCGACGCGGATCCCCGTGATGGCTTGTGCCGGCGAGGAAAAGGCCGCTCCATCCGCGCATTGGATTTTTGTGAACGACGGCCGCCTGTATGCTTCGAAAGCGAAGCCAATTCAAGGGAGTCTCCAAAGACCATGATTGAAGGTATTCTGCTGGACGGACTGCGCTTTATGGTGCTCGGGATGGGGGTTGTCTTTTCCTTCCTTACGCTAATGGTGCTGACCATGCTGATGGCGGCGTCATTCTTCCGGAAGTTTGACCATCTCTTTCCCGAAACGGAGGAAAAGCCCCATGCCAACCCCGTGGTGTCGGGGGATGACACGGAAGTCGCCATTGCCATTGCGGCGGTGCATGCATTGAAACAATAGCTCATACCACCCGCGGCGGATGGATAGCAATATGGTTGCCCGGGCTTCGCACGAAGATATGGTGCTTCGGCGGATAATGTATACCGGGCAGCGCGTGACAAAGGAAAGGTAATACCAGTGGCTAAAAAACTCGTCAAGGTCATGAACACCGCGTTCCGCGACGGATTCCAGTCCGTGGTCGGCGCCCGGGCCTTCACCAAGGATTTTATCCCCGCCGTGGAAGCCTGCCGTGAGGCGGGCATTACGCACTTCGAAGCGGGGGGCGGTGCGCGCTTTCAATCACTCTTCTTTTACTGCAATGAAAACGCCTTCGACATGATGGACGCCTTCCGTGAAGCGGCGGGACCGGATGCGAACTTGCAGACCCTGGCGCGCGGCGTGAACGTGGTGGCCCTGGACTCCCAGCCGGCCGATGTGATCAAGCTCCACGCTGAAATGTTCAAGAAGCATGGCATGACCACCATCCGTAACTTCGACGCGCTCAACGATGTGAATAACCTTATCTACAGCGGACAGTGCATCACCGAGGCCGGGCTGAACCACGAGGTCTGCGTGACGCTCATGGAACTGCCGCCGGGCTGCGAGGGCGCCCACGACACGGCGTTCTATCTCAAGACCCTTCGGAACATCCTGGACGCCGACATCCCCTTCACGTCAGTCTGTTTCAAGGACGCCTCGGGCACGGCGGTGCCTTCGAAGGTCTATGAGACCATCAAGGCGGCACGGAAGATGCTCCCGGAAGGCACGCAAATCCGCTTCCACACCCATGAAACGGCGGGCATCAGCGTACTGGGCTACAAGAGCGCCCTCGACGGTGGCGCCGATGGCATCGACCTCTCCCTCGCCCCCATGTCGGGCGGCACCTGCCAGCCCGACTACGCGGTGATGTGGCATGCCCTGCGCGGTACCGAGTTCGACCTGGGCGTCGATATTGACAAGGTGATGGAGGCCGCCGCGATTTTCAAGGAGTGCATGAAAAACTACTTCCTGCCGCCGGAAGCCACGGCGGTGGAGCCCATGATCCCCTGGTCGCCCATGCCGGGCGGCGCGCTCACGGCCAACACGCAGATGATGCGCGACAACGGAATCATGGATCGCTACCCCGAGGTGATCGCGGCCATGGGCGAGGTGGTGCGGCGCGGCGGCTTCGGTACGTCCGTCACCCCCGTGTCCCAGTTCTACTTCCAGCAGGCCTTTAACAACGTCATGTTCGGCCCCTGGAAAAAATTTGCCGAGGGCTATGGAAAAATGGTGCTGGGCTACTTTGGCAAAACCCCCATCGAGCCTGATCCTGAAATCGTGAAGATGGCTTCCGAGCAACTCGGCCTCGAACCGACGACCCGGAATCCCATCGACATCGACAACGCCGATCCCACCAAGGGGCTGGCCCCGGCCCGGAAACGCCTGGAAGACGCGGGCCTTCCCATCACCGATGAAAATATCTTCATCTCCGCGGCCTGCAAGGACAAAGGGATTGCCTTCCTGAAAGGCGAGGCCACCGTGGGCGTGCGGCTCAAGGAAGAGAAGAAGGAGATCGCCGGTGGCGGCGATGGCGGTTACACGGTCACCGTGAACAACAAAGCGTACACCGTGAAATTGGAAGGCGACAAGGCCGTGGTGAACGGCGAAACCTACTCGGTCAGCGTCGAAGCGGGCATCGCCGCGGAGACGGCCTCCGGCGGCGGGGGGGGCACGCCCGTGACGGCGGCCATGCCGGGCAGCGTCGTGCGCATCGTGGCCCATGCCGGGCAAACGGTGAAGGAGGGCGACACGCTCCTCGTCATCGAGGCCATGAAGATGGAGGTCGAGGTGAAGTCGCCCATGGACGGCACCGTGGCCACCATCGACGTCACGGTGGGTAAACAAACGGCGGCGGGTTCCACCCTGGCTACCATCAACTAGAAAAGGGGTGAAATCGTGGAAGCACTGAGACTACTTTGGGAATCGACGGGCCTTTTCAACTTCGTCGAATCCGTCAACTTCCTGGGCCCCCGCCAATTCATCATGATCGGCATCGGCCTGGTGCTGATCTACCTGGCGATCAAGAAAGAGTTTGAGCCCCTGCTGCTGATCCCCATCGGCTTCGGCGGCATCCTGGCCAACATCCCCGTCGCGGGAATCACTATCTCGCCGAATCATCTTGAGCACCTGGTGAACAGCGTGACCGCCATGCAGCCCGACCAGTGGGCCGGTTACCTGGGCCAGTCCCTTTCGGGCATGGTGGCGCGGGACCAATTGCAAACCATCGTGGACGGCGCCATCGCGGCCCACGGGAACGGCGCCGAGGCCATGCTGGCCTATTTGCAGGCCCATGTGGAGGTCACGCCGGGCCTTCTGGGCATACTCGCGGAGGGCGGCCTCTACAACGGGCTCTTCCCCCTGCTCATTTTCATGGGCGTGGGCGCCCTCACCGACTTCGGACCGCTCCTGGCCAACCCCAAAACGGCCCTCCTGGGGGCCGCGGCGCAGTTCGGCATCTTCACCACCCTCATCGGCGCCCTGCTCATGAGCAAACTCATCCCGGGCATCGACTTCGACATCAACGACGCGTCCGCCATCGGCATCATCGGCGGCGCGGACGGCCCCACGTCGATCTTCGTGGCGAGCCGCCTGTCACCCGAATTGCTGGGAGCCATCGCGGTGTCGGCCTACTCCTACATGGCACTCGTGCCGATCATCCAACCGCCCATCATGCGGCTGCTGACCACCGAGAAAGAGCGTTGCATCGAGATGCGCCAACTCCGCCACGTGAAGAAAGTCGAAAAGATCTTCTTCCCCCTGCTGGTCCTCGGCCTGTGCGTACTCCTGCTTCCGAGCGCCACGCCGCTCATCGGCGCCCTCTGCTTCGGCAACCTGCTCAAAGAATCGGGGGTCGTGGAACGCCTGTCAAAAACCGTCCAGAACGAGTTGATCAACATTGTCACCATTTTTCTGGGCCTGTCCGTGGGCAGCAAACTGGCCGCCGAAAAGTTCCTGCAGCTCGAAACCCTCGGCATCCTCGTGCTCGGGCTTTTCGCCTTTTGTGTCGGCACCGCCGCGGGCGTACTGCTGGCCCGGCTGATGAACCTCTTCTCCAGGGACAAGATCAACCCCCTCATCGGTGCCGCCGGTGTCTCCGCCGTGCCCATGGCCGCGCGCGTCGTCAACAAGGTCGGCCTCGAATCCAACCACCAGAACTTCCTGCTCATGCATGCCATGGGGCCCAACGTGAGCGGCGTTATCGGATCCGCCGTCGCCGCCGGTGTGCTCCTGGCTCTTTGCGGCTAGCGCAAAACCCGCGACCGAAACCAACGGGCGCGCATCCTCCCGGAGGATGCGCGCCCGTTTTCGATTCCGAAGCACCTCGAGGACAGCGGGTGGCTTCCGGTCATGGACCTGTTCGGCAAACGAGTCCCGGCCAGGCCACGGACCTTATACGACTTGAACGTCAAGCACTTTTCTCGGCGGTTCCGCCGTGTCCGGACCCGGTTTCATCCCGCGGCCGTCTCGTTGAGAATCGTCTTATTGCAAATACTCCGAAGAAGCGCCATGTGCCGTGTGCCGATTGCCCCGTAAGCCCCCGTTCCGCTATTATTCTTGCGGCAGGCGCCTTGAGAAGCGGCGTCATGGCGGGGCGGTGTGCCCTGGAATCATCCCCACGCGCCCGTAGCTCAGCTGGATAGAGCAACGGCCTTCTAAGCCGTAGGTCCCGCGTTCGAGTCGCGGCGGGCGTGCCATTTAAAACACCGGCCCCGCAATGGTTTGATCCATTGCGGGGCCTTTCAGGTCCGTGGGAGGGTGCCAGGCCGTACCCGCTTTGGAGCAGGCCGCGGGATCCGTTCAATGCTCCCGCGGTGTTTTTGCGACACCGTGGTTTTTCCGGCGCCGATCCCGTTGAATATCGTCTTTTCGCAAAAGGCACCCAGTGACACAAGGAGGCTCGCATGAACACGTTGCGCATGGGTATCATCGGCTGCGGGGGCATCTGCCGGGAACGGCACGTGCCGGGCTTTCGAAAGCTCCCGGGGGTGGAACTGGTCGCCCTGTGCAATCGCTCGCAGGCCTCCGGCGAAGCGGCGGCACGGACCTGTGGCATTCCGGCGGTGGAGGCCTCGCCGGAAGCGCTCATCAAACGGCCGGACCTGGACGCGGTGGTCATCGGAACGTGGCCTTACCGGCATAAAGCGCTTTCCGTTGCCGCCCTGGAGGCGGGCAAGCATGTCTTCTGCCAGGCCCGCATGGCGATGGACCTGGCGGAAGCGGAGGCCATGTGCGCGGTGGCCCGGAAGGCCGGGCGCGTGGCCATGCTTTGCCCGGTCCCCATCGGGTTGAAGTACGACGCGACTGTGACGCGCCTCCTGCGCGAGGGCGTGCTCGGCGAGCTTCGGCTGGTGTGCGTGACCAGCCTGTCCGATGCCTTTCTGGAAGCGGAAACACCGGTGAACTGGCGGAAGGAAGCCCGTTTTTCCGGGCTGAACATGCACACCTTCGGCATGTACGTGGAAGTGATGCACCGCTGGTTCGGCCCCACCCGCACCGTGACCGCCCTGGCGCAAACCTTCACGGTTGAGCGACCCGCGCCCGATGGTGACAGGGTGACGGTGCGGATCCCGGACCAGTACCTGGTCGCGAGCGAAACCGTTTCGGGCGTGCCCGTGCAGTACACCTTTTCGACGGTCGCGGCCCATCCCGGCGACCAGGTCATGATCCATGGCACGAAGGGAACCCTTCGCTACGACGTGGCGGACGACGTGATGTTCCTGGCGCCCCGGGGCGGCGATTTCGCCGAGCTTGCCGTGCGCCCGGAGGACGCCTACGACGTGGCCCATTGGCGGGTGGAGGCGGACTTTGTCGCGGCCATTCGGGAGGGGGCGGAGTACCATCCGAACTTCGAGGACGGTCGCCGTTACATGCAGGTGGTCCAGGCCGCCCACGACGCGGTTCAGGGAGGACGGCGGATCACGCTTGCGTAATCCTTCCCGTCCGCGCCATGCCCGGAATGGGTTGCTTGCACGGGACCCCGGTTTCCGCTATCCCAGGTGCTTCTCGAAAAGCCCCAGCAGGGGATCGCCCGTCTGTTTCATGTGGCGCAGGAGCGCGTGCTGAAGCGTGGCCATGGGCGCCTTGCCCGCCAGGTTCTTCCAACAGCCCGGGTCCCGACGGATGTTGTACAACTCGTCCGGCGGACGGTGGGCGAAGGTCTCGGCGCGCCGCCGCAGCTTCGGGTCCGTGTGACGCCGCATGACTTCGAGCAGGGGATGGTTCGCGTAGTGGTAGACCCTGGGCGCGCCCTCGACCGCCAGGTAGGCGTTCCAGATGTACATGTACGTCCCGTCGGTTTCGACACGAACGGGGTAGTATTGATCCAGCTTGGAATCGTTCATGTAGTTGAAGGCGGCGTAGACGCTCTTGCGCCAATCGGGCGGCGTCTTGCCGCGCAGAAAGGGCACAAGGGAGCGGCCTTCGATGCCTTCCACGGGCGGCAACCCCAGCACGTCGAGAACCGTGGGCAGGATATCCACCGACGACACCACCGAATCGTCCACGGTGCTGCCCGCCTTCGTCACGCCGGGCCAGCGGACCATGAGGGGCGTGCGCAGGCTGTAGTTGTAGGAGGACCACTTCGCGCCGGGCACGCCCATACCATGGTCGGACAGGAAGATTATGAGCGTGTCGTCCTTCTGGCCGCTTTCCTCCAGCGCCCGAAGAATGGCCCCCACGCACTGGTCGCCCCGGTGGACCGCGTCGAAGTAGGGCGCCACGTGCGCCCGCGCCTCCGGGATGTCGGGCAGGAACCTGGGCAGGTCGATAACCTCGGGCGCGTAGTGCGTGTCCGGCTCCGGCGGGCCGATGTTCGGCTTGGGTTTCCGGTGGGCGAACTCCTTTTCGTACCGCGCGCAGAGCCGCTTTTCCAGGGCCGTTCTCGGAAAGGGCCGGTGGGGATCGACGGGATTGGCATAGAGGAAGAAGGGCTGGTTTTTCTCCCGGGCTTTCGCCAGGACCGCCTTGCTCCGTTTGTAGAAACTCGCGGGGTCGCGGTCTTCGAAGAAGCAGCCCATGGGACCTTCGCCGAAACGCATGTCGAAGGTGGCGTCAAGGAGGCGTCCGCTTTTGCAGATGGCCCCGGTGAAGAAACCCCGGTCATGGAGGCAGGTGCTGAGCGACGGCGTAACATGGGCGGGCGGCGTCCAGCCGGGCGGCGGCTGATGGCCGTGGCCCATGGAACCGCTGCAATGGGGAAAGCGCCCGGTCATCATGGCGTTACGCGAAGGGCCGCAGATGGAGGTCATGATGTAGGCGTTGTTGAAGAGCACGCTCTCCGACGCCAGGCGGTCGAGGTGGGGCGAGATGCCGGGAATGGCGCAGCCCGTTACGCCGAGGGAATCCCAATTCATGTCGTCCAGCGTGATGAGCAGCACGTTGCGGGGACGCTGCACGGCCGCCTGGGACGTCGCCGCCGCGAAAGGCAGCGCCACGCAGAGCGCGCCGGTTTGTCTCAGAGGGTGTTTGCAAAGTGTAGTTTAGGCTAACCCTCTGCCGCAAGAGACTGCCACCCCTTTCATCTGCCCGGCTTTGCCGGGCTTTCTTCTTGACTTTTAAGTATAGCGTATATAACATATGCTATACTTAATGCG
>JAJRTN010000145.1 GCA_024278275.1 Candidatus Hydrogenedentota bacterium | reverse complement strand
TGTAAACGGAACCCGGCACCGCTACCGCCCTCCGGCCGCGACCCATCGTCATTCCCGCAAAAGCGGGGCGCCATGATGCGGGGCAACACCTTGACCTTTTCCATGGATTCCCGCGTTCGCGGGAATCACGGAAAAGAGGGGCAAACATGTATTTCGTAACCATTGGTACAGCACTTCACGGCTAAGTAGACTACAGAGCAATAACCGTGCCGCTTTCGTTCCGGTGCCGGGGAAAGCGCAGGATGAACACGGCGCCCTTCGATTCCCCGTTGGACACGGTCACGTCACCGCCATGAAGCGTGACTATTTTCCGCACATTGGCCAGACCCAAACCCGTCCCGTCCGGCTTGGTCGTGAAAAAGGGTCTGAACAGCCGCTCCAGGTTCTCCGGCCAGATTCCCGGACCATCGTCGGAAACGGAAATCTCGATACGGTCCGGGACGCTTTTTAACGGACGGGCGGCCACGTGGATCGTCCCGCCTTCCGGGGTCACTTCCGCGGCATTGCGAAGCAGGTTTGCCAGGGCGCGGGAAAAAAGGTCAATATCGATACGCACCTTCTCGCCATTCAAACCGTCTTCGACCGACAGATTGATATTCCGCGCTTCCATGATGTCGCGGGACAACTCATGGGCTTCCTCCATCACCACCGCGAAAGGCATTGCTTCCAGATGCAGTTCCAGGGGACGGCCATATTGCAGCAGCTCGTTCAGCATGACTTCAAGACGTTGAATCTGCCCCAGGGCGATTTGGGCGAGTTCCTCGTTTTCGGGGGACCCGGAGCACAGGGGCGCCAGGCTCTGAAGATTCATTTTCACGGAGGAGAGGGGGTTGCGTATCTCATGCACCACGCTCGACGTGATTTCCCCGACCGTGGCCAGGGTGGCCGTGCGCACCAACTCGCGCTCTTTCTCCTGCAGCTCGTCCAACATGTGGTTGAAAGCCCGGCGCACTTCCTCCGCCTCGGCCAGCCCCAAGGGCCCTAGGCGCTCTTCCGGGTTGCCTTCGGAAATACTGTGGGCGGTGCGGGCCAGCTTCGCGAGGGGACGGCCCAGCAGCCGCGACAACCAAATCGAAAGAAAGAGGGCACACACCAGCACGATGAGCAGGGTCAAGCCGGCGCGGAAAAGAAGCCGGTTGATCCACCCCATGGCCTCCTTGGCATCGATCTCCACCACGACCGCCCAATCCCCATGGGGCAGGGCCCGTGCCGTGCCCACGACGCGGTTGCCGTTGTAGTCCGCGTATGTACCCACCCGCGGCGCGCCTCCCCACGCGCATTCGCCCAGGAAGGCGTTGGCCTTGCGTCGGAAAGCCACCCCGGGCCGGTCGGGGAAGGGCTCGCTGATCAGGTCGAGGTTTTTATTGATCACGAAAGACTTCCCCGTGTTCATCAGGCCGCTTCGGTTCTGAAGCAACGGCATGAGGCTGTTGGTCATGTTGATGTTGACGGTGAGATAGCCCAGGGTTTTCCCCGCCCCATCGACGACCCGCACCCCGGCATGAACCCCGATACCGCCCTTGCCATGGGAATGGGCGGCCTCCATGTACACGCCGTCCCCCTCTTCAACGCCCCGCCGCAGGGCCTCGTCGGGAATACAGCGCTGCAAGTGCTTTCCGGAATGGGTCACGGCCATGGCCTTCCACGCGCTGTCGTACAGGGCAAGCCCTTCGTAGGACCGGCCCCGGGTTTCCTGCGACGACAGCACCCGTTCCAGTTCCGCCGTTTGCACGGTGTCGGACTGGAGCGCATCCACCAGCGTGGGCAACGACGCCAAATCACGCATATCCTCGATCCGTTCGTCCAGCCAGGAAGTGATGAGCACCACCCGCCCTTCCGTAACCGCCGTGACATGACGGTACATGGTTTCCGTAACCGCCTGGCGGCCGCAGTGATAGCCCTGCAACGCCATCGCCAGCGCGGGAAGAACAGATATAAGGATCAGCGCGACGAGCACGCGGGTCTGCAAATTGTTGATACGCATGATGAGGGGGACGTTCTCCTTTACGGGCCCGGCCAACGAGGCCACCGTCCGCCCGGCCATCCTTCCAGCCATCGCAGTGTAACACGAACCGCGACCGTGGCCGCATTCCCGGGTCATCTGCGCAATGGAAGTCTTCTGCCTGCCTGCCGTTGGTGTCCCCAAGAACCCATCCCCGCGAACGCAGGGATGACAGGCGTTTCACCCGGATCGCCAAGATACTGTCCATCCAGCGGTCAGAAACTGACCACCGCCATCCCGGGGTTGATGCTCCCCACTCGCCGGGTGCGGATATGCGGCGCACCGGGGAGGGGCGCAACTGGCACGATTTATGCGTCTTAACACTGGAAACGATCAACACCCCATGAAAACCATCGAAGCCGCTTCGGAGAATACCCCATGAAGATATCGAAACTCATGACCACCCCTGTTGTCCTGCCCAGTTCCGCCCTGGTTTTGGCATGTCTGTTCTTTCTATCCCATGGGACCGCGTGGGCCCATGGCGCGGAGGAGCATGGCGAGGACGCATCGGAACAGGCCGGGGAAGCCCCCAGGCACGCCGAGGAAGCCCCCGAACGGGCATTGACGAACACCATGTGTCCCGTCCTTACCGATGAAGCGGTGGACCCGGACATTTCCGTGGTCTACCAGGGGAAAAAGGTCTACCTCTGCTGCGCCAAGTACCGACGGCTGTTCTTGCAGGACCCTGAAGCCTACCTCGCCAACCTACCCCAATTCGCGGCCATGGCCACGAACGACAAGGCGAAAGAGGAGCACGGGGACGGCCATGAGAAGGGCGAGGCGGAAGAACACGACCACGAAAGCGGCCACGGCGGCACGGCCGGCCTGCTGAAACTGCCGGGCAAGTTTCACCCGTTGCTGGTTCACTTCCCCATTGCCCTCATCCTGGTGGCCGCCCTGGCGGAACTCTTGCGGATGATCACGAGGCGGCCGTTTTTCTCGGAAACATCCCGCTTCCTGGTCTACGTGGCCGCCCTGTCCGCCCTGTTCACCGTGGCGACCGGCTGGATCGCCGGTGCGGGGGCCGTCTATCCCGGCGAACTCTCACAAACCCTTTTCCTGCACCGGCTCCTCGGCACCGGCGCGGGCGTCCTCATTCTCCTCACGGCCGGCCTGGGCCTCCTGGTGCGTCTTGGCGGGACGAAACATGAGCGCAAGTACCGCATGGTCCTGTTCCTGGCGGCCCTGGCCGTGGGCGTAACGGGGCACCTGGGCGCCACGCTTGTATATGGCACGAACTATTTCGGATTGTAAACCCGGGCCCCGGCCGCCGCGGGTTGCACGCCGGGGATGGCGCGCGCTCCATGAGACAGCCCGGACGCGAGGCTCCGGAAAGTGCCCGTTCCTTTCCGGCGCCCGAAGGACAGCACCAGGGAGAAGAAAACCATGGTAAAGACCTCGATAGTCAAGTTCCGGGAATACGCACCCGTGACCCTCGCCACCGTGGAAGTACCACAGCTTGCGTCAAACACCATCCTGGCCGACTTCGGGGAACAACTCACCGCCGCCGTCGGGACCACCCCCGGCATGCACCTCCTTCTGGACCTGCACAAGGTGCAACACCTTTCCAGCGGGGCCATCACGGAAATACTCAAGCTGAGGCAGGAACTGGCCCAGGGCGGAGGCACCATCCGTCTCTGTGGCGCACGCACCAACATCCGGGAAGTCTTCGAGATAACGGGCCTGGTGGAGGTGTTGCACGTCAGTGGCAACGTGAAGAAAGCCCTGATTGCCTACGTCATGGACCTGCGCCGGGAAGCCTCGTCACCCTGACACACCCGGTGTCCATTCCCATGGGGAGCACGACCCGGCACCGCCCCTTCACGGCGCCCGGGGAGGGCTTTCCGTACACCCACCCATTGACCATGCTTTTCCCGGGGCATGAACCGTTACCTTTTCCCCCGGTTATTCCTCCGTGAAACCGCGGAGTTGGCGCTTCGATGCCCGCACCGCTACAATACCCATACGTTTCCCCATGATCAAAAGGATCTTCAAACCATGGTTAAAAAGCCAAGTGATCCGGGTGGGGCGGTGGTGTTGCTGAGTGGAGGGGCCGACTCGTCGGTGTTGCTCCACCATGTGGCGCGCGCCTTGGGCCGGACACCGCTGCATGCGCTGAGTATGCGTTACGGCCAGCGTCATGCGCGGGAACTGGCGTGCGCCGAATACCAGGCCCGGGCCGCCGGGGTGGCGGCGCACCGCGTGGTGGACCTGGCGTTTCTGGGCGATTGGCTCCGGGCGGGATCGAGTCTCATCGCGGGAGGCGACGCGGTGCCGGACTTGGACGGTCTTTCAGAAGCGCAACGCACCCAACCGCCGACTTATGTGCCCAACCGCAACATGATGCTCTTAGCCATGGCGACGGCCTATGCCGAGGCACAGGGTATCCATGCGGTGTACTATGGCGCGCAGGCACAGGACGAGTATGGCTATTGGGACTGCACGCGGGATTTCCTGGCCCGTATCAACGCGGTGCTGGCCCTCAACCGCAACACGCCTGTCGAGGTTTTCGCCCCCTTCATGGCGAAACCCAAGATGGAAACGATCCGGCTGGGACTGGACCTGGGGGTCGATTTCGCGCACACCTGGAGTTGCTACCGGGGCGCGGACGCCGCCTGCGGCACCTGCCCCACCTGCGTGGAACGGCTCAACGCTTTTCGGGACGCCGGCGCCCGCGATCCGCTACCCTATGCCGCGGCCTGATACCCTCCCGGTACGTGGTCGGTCATTTCGCGGCGTTCAGCTTACCGCGCAGGTTCTGAAGCCCGGGGGGAACGGTGGCAAACGGAAGGCGGTAAACCGTCGGCAATGAATGGGGAAGCAGGCTTCCGCACCCCAAATGGAGCAAGATATGCTGATTCAACGCGTTTGTGAAGATGGCCGCCTGGATGAACAAACCATCCGCGAGGTTGTACACGAGGCGTGCGCCACGATGGAAGTGGATGAAAAGCGGGTGCTTTTCATCATCCCCGACAGCACGCGAAGCATGCCCATGCCGATCCTGTTTTCCGCGCTCCATGATGCCTTGAAGGGGCGCGTGGCGAAGATGGACTACCTCATCGCCCTAGGCACGCACCCGGCCATGAACGACACCGCCATCGACACGCTCCTCGGCATCACCCCGGCCGACCGGCGGGGACGTTACGCGGACGTGGATGTCTATAACCACGACTGGCAAAACCCGGACGCGCTTACTTGTATCGGCACACTGCACGAGGACGAGATCGAGCGGATTTCCGGGGGCCGGCTCCGTGAATCGGTGGAAGTAATGGTCAACAAGCGGCTCTTCGACTATGACCTCGTGTGTGTCGTCGGGCCGGTGTTTCCCCACGAGGTGGTGGGCTTCAGCGGGGGGAACAAGTATTTCTTCCCGGGCGTGGCCGGACCGGACATCCTGCACCTGTTTCACTGGCTGGGTGCGCTGATGACGAATTATGCCATCAACGGCACCAAGCACACGCCGGTACGGGCGGTGGTGGATCGCGCGGCGGCCATGATCGACGTGGAAAAGCGGTGCTTCTGTCTGAACGTGACCGGCAAGAAAACCAGGGCGGTTTTTTTCGGCACGCCCGAGGAGGCGTGGGACGTGGCGGCGGATCTTTCGGCCCGGACGCATATTGTCTACAAGGACCGTCCGTTCAAAAGCGTTCTCGCCATGGCCCCGCCCATGTACGACGATATCTGGGTGGCGGGCAAGTGCATGTACAAGCTGGAGCCGGTGGTGGCCGACGGGGGCGAGCTGATCATTTACGCGCCCCACGTGTCGGAGGTGAGCGTGACCCACGGCGAATACATCCGCCAGGTGGGCTACCACACACGGGATTATTTCACGGCGCAAATGGAGAAGTTCGCCCACATCCCCCGGTCCATTCTCGCCCATTCCACCCACGTGCGGGGCATGGGCACCTACGAGAACGGCGTGGAGAAACCCCGCGTTCGGGTTACCCTGGCGACGGCCATTCCGGAAGACGAGGCGCGGGCCATCAACCTGGGCTACCGTGATCCCGAAAGTATCAACCCCGGGGACTGGGCCGGCCGCGAGGCGGAAGGGCTCTTGCTGGTGGAACATGCCGGCGAGGTGTTGTACCACCTGAAGGGAAATTAGGGCATGAATGGACGGAGCATGGTGGGCCAAGCCCCTCCCAGGGGAAGGTGGATTCCTCTCGGGCCCAGGCTCGGGTGGGTCGCCCTCATGTTTCTCTGCGTACTCCCCGCGTGCTACCGCCAGCACGAGGCGCCAATCCGGCCGAAGATCGATGCCCGTGCCGCGGCGCTGATGACGCAGGCCATGTCCGCACTCAAAGAAGGGATGACGGACGCGGCCACGGAACACCTCCAGGACGCGTTGGCCCTGGACCCCGAGCTTGCCCAGGCCCATGCCCTGTTGGGCATTATAGGGGAAACCCGGGGCGATGCCCGCGCGCGGGAACACTATGCACGGGCCGTCGCGTGTTACGGGAAGCTGGCCGAGGCGTACCCCAGGAACCTGGAAATCGCCCTGGATCGTTGCGTGGCCCTGTTCCTGTGGCGCGGTCAGGCGGAAGCGCTCCATGCGGTCAACCAGGTGCTTCGGGACTACCCCGATTACCAACCCGCCGCGACGCTGCGGGAACGGATAGAGAAGAACAATCGTAGCTATTTTATTAAGAAAGTCACCCAAACCGATCCATCCCAGAGGAAGTAAGTCATGCCCAAGAATGTCATTGTCGCCCAGTCCGGCGGGCCGAGTCCCGTCATCAACAGTTCCCTGCGCGGGGTCATCGAAACCTGCAAACAGTTCCCCGAAACCTTTGGCGCCATTTACGCCGGTTGGCACGGCATCGAGGGGGTGCTGAAGGAAGAACTCCTCGACCTTTCCGTGCAGGACGAGGAAGAGGTGGCGCTGCTGCGCTACACACCCGCCGCCGGCTCCATCGGCACGTGCCGATACAAGCTCAAGGTCCACCAGGAAGAAGACTTCGACCGGGTCATCGCGGTGATGAAGGCCCATGACATCGGCTATTTCTTCTACAACGGCGGCAACGACTCCATGGACACGGCGAACAAGGTCGCCCGAATCGCGCAGGAACGGGGGTTGGACCTGGTCGCCGTGGGCGTGCCGAAAACCATCGACAACGACGTGGGCGATTAGGAATTCAAGCTCATCGACCACACCCCCGGTTACGGCAGCGTGGCACGGTACTGGATGGGGGTCGTGCAGAACGCCAACGAGGAAAACGCCGGTTCCTCCCCCGCCGACCCGGTGCTGGTGCTCCAGGCCATGGGCCGGAAGATCGGTTTCATCCCGGCGGCGGCACGCCTCGCCGACCCCAAACGCGAGATGCCCCTCCAGATCTACATGGCCGAATCGGGCGTCACCGCCGAGCAGCTATGCGACAACGTGTCCGACCAACTCCGCCGGGACGGACGCTGCATCGTGGTCGTGAGCGAAGGCTTCGACGTGGGCGATTTGGGCGAGACGAAGGACGGCTTCGGCCACACCCAGTTCAGCGCTTCCAAGACCACCGTGGCCCAACGGGTGGTGACCCTGCTCAACGAACGGGGGCTGCCCGTGCCCGGCAACGCCCGGGGCCAGGTCTCCGGCACGGATCAGCGCGACACCTGTACCTACGCCTCCATCGTGGATCTCGACGAAGCCTACAAGGTGGGGCAGCAGGCCGTGCTCATCGCGGAATCGGGGGAGAACGGCTGGATGGCCACCCTCCTCCGCGAACCCGGCCCCATCTACAACGTGCGCTACGACAAGGTGCCCCTGGAAGCCGTGGCCAACTCGGAGCGGGAGTTCCCCAGGGCGTGGCTCGCCCCCGGCGGCATCGACGTGACCGACGCCTTCCTCGATTACGCCAAACCCCTTATCGGCGAGGATTGGGCCAGTGTCCCCGTCATCAACGGCCGCCAGCGCTTCACCCGTTTCAAGCCCGCATTCGCCGGGAAAAAGCTTCCCGCCTACACGCCCCAGGGACTGCGAAAGTAAGCATGAACCCGGGGGATGGGGTATGATGTAGGTGGAGTACGGAATGATGAAGAGAATCTTTGATTGCGTCGAAATGAAAGGCGACCTTCAACATGTCATCGGGAGCAAGTGGCAGGCGTGACGACAGACCGCTTTGCAGGAACGAGGCAGGAGTGTGATGTCATGAAATGGCGTGTGGTTCTCGAATTTGATCCGGAGGTGGGAGAGTACGCCGTATGGTGTCCGGAGCTTCCTGGCTGTACCTCCGCAGGTGCCTCGGAAGAAGAGGCCCTGGCCAACATTCACGAAGCCATTGCCCTCTACCTTGAAGAAGCGCCCATTGATCTTCCGCCAGGAGCGGACGTGCGAGAGGTGGCGGTCTAGTACCTGGCCGCGTCCGGCGCATTACCGCCCTGGAGGTCGAGAAACTCCTGAAGAAACACGGCTTTGCCTGTATTGCCCAGCGGGGAAGCCATAGAAAATTCCGGAATGAAGCCAAACGACTACAGGTGGTCGTTCCCGTTCATTCCGGAAAGAATCTTCCCCTCGGAACACTTCGAAGTATCTTCCTAAACGCCTCGATACCAGAGTCGGAGTGGAGAGATTAGTGTTCTTTTCTCTCCACGACGTGGTGAACATCAAGGAAGGTCATGCCCCCATTAAGATAAGAACGCTAACCCGGCTCAGCCGGAACCAGGAATCACTACAGCCATCCATACCGCGGAGAACCGTGGTTCCGAAGCAAAGTAGAAGAGGCTTCCAGCCTCTTCAAAAGCGGCTGGAAGCCGCTTCTACGTTTTCCCGCGAAGGCGGGCATCCATGGGGAGGAGAGACTCTTTCGTCGTCAAGGTTCCGGGCCTGGTGGGCCAAGGCCCATTGATTTCGTGTATTTTGTGTATTTCGTGGTTGAACCTGGAAAGGGCCGTTGCACCCTTATCGCGGAGGCTTCTACTCGTTCTATTTCGCCATGCGGCATTGACGTATATCGACGGTTATCAACGGTGCGGTCGTTGAAACCCACTCCCCCAAGAGGTGAATGCACTGACGCATGTAAAGCACTTTTCGGAAATCACTTACGACCAACCCTGCAATTTAACCGCCTTTCTTAGGCTCAAGCTCCGGGGCGTTCATTCGCGCTTCGCCTCATCGTCCCCGGCAAGATCGGTGTGTTGAAACACACGGCAAGGACTTCTCCCGCATGGTCATGAAGGGTCTCATTTTCGACATTGACGGCGTGATCGCCGATACGGAACCGATTTGCGCCCGCGCGGCCTCGGCCATGTTCCGGAAACGCTACGGGGCCGTGGTCCCCGAAACGGCCTTTCGTGCCCACGTGGGCAGCGGTCCCCCACGCTACCTCGGCAACCCGGCACGCGATCTGGGCCTGGATATCGATTTGGATGAAGCGTGGGCCGACTGTGCGGACCGTTTTCTGAAGCTGCTGGACGCAGGCCCGCCCATCGCTTTTCCGGGCGTCCAGGATTTCCTGCGGGAAGCCTTCGTGCGGCCCGGCTGGAAGCCCGCCCTCGCCACGTCCACGCCCGAGCACAAGTCCCGCAAGACCCTGAAGGCCGCAGGGGTGAATCCCCGTGATTTTTCCGCCTACATTCACGGCGACGCGGTGACGCGGCACAAACCGGATCCCGAGATCTATCTTGCGGCGGCCACCGCGCTGGGCCTCTCCCCAACGCGCTGCGTGGCCATTGAAGACGCGGTGAACGGTATCCGCGCCGCGAAAGGGGCCGGCATGGGTTGCATCGCCATCACCAATTCCTTCCCCCGCGAAGGACTGGCGGAAGCGGACCGGGTGGTGGATCGCATTACGGACGTGACGTGGGAAATGCTGGACAGCCTGGTCCCGAACCACGGAGAATGACCCATGGCGAACCGTGTTGAAACCATACGCCTGGATGAACCCGTGTCGTATGCGCCCATGCTGGAGCGACAGCGCGCGCAATGGCGGGCCGTGGTGGATGGCAAAGCGAACAGTACCCTCTTCCTTCTTGAACACCGGCCGGTGATCACCCTGGGCCGCGAGGCCGACGAGCAGCACCTGCTCCGAACACGGGAACAATTCGCGGCGGAAGGCATTGAAATCACCGAGACCGACCGTGGCGGCGACGTGACCTACCACGGCCCGGGCCAGATGGTGGCCTATCCCATCCTCGACCTGAATCAATGGCGGCGCTCCGTGGGGTGGTACCTGCGCGCGCTGGAAGACGTTCTGCTCCGCCTGCTGGCAACCTACGGCCTGCACGGGGAGCGCGTCGACGGACTCACCGGAGTCTGGGTCGGCGGGGCCAAGGTGGCCGCCATCGGCATCGGCGTCCGCCGCTGGGTTACCTATCACGGCATCGCCCTCAACGTGAACCCCAACCTGGAACATTTCGGCTACATCGTCCCCTGCGGTATCACCGACAAGCCGGTCACGAGCCTTTGCAGGCTCCTGGGCGAAGCCCCCCCCATGCCCGAGATTATGCAACGCTACGAGGACGCATTCCGCGCCGTGTTCATGGGTTGAGCAAGAAGGACAGCGTTCCCCCCGCCTCCGCCCTTGGAAAAAGGGACCGATGCAGGGAGGATAAGGTTTCGCTTATTACGTGGAACAGCCGCCCCCGGCTGTCAAAAAGAAGCCGACAGGGGCCTGAAAAAACACGTCGAATCCTGGCGCTTCAGATTCCTGGATCCGGCCAGGCCGGGTTAGGTTGAACTATTGGCCCGCCCCTTGCGCGCGCCACCCCCTTTGAGACCGAAGCGTGTGCCGCAGTGGCCGCAGAGAAAGGCGGGACGCAGCCCCTCCGCCCAGTCCACCTTTCCATCGACCCGGCGAATCTTGGTGCGGCGGCACAGGGGACAGACGGTTTCCCCGGCGTCATTGACGCGCAGCTTCTCCAGCACATGAACGTTCGGATAGGGTTTTTCCGTTCCCTCGACGTGATCTTGCACGAGTTTCCAGAGGCGGTCCCGAACCGCGCTTGCTTCCGGTGCGTTGTAGAGGTTGCGTTGCTCATGGGGGTCGTCCGCCAGGTTCACCAGTTCGCCCGGCTCTTCCGGCAGGTCGTAACACACGGTGAGCTTCCAGTCGCCGTCGCGCACCATGACGAGCCGGCCGTCGGGATGGCGGGGTTCGACGCCGAAGGCGATGCCGGAAAACACGGGCCGGGCCTCGGGTTCCTCGCCCCGGCGGAGGGTGTCGGCGAGACTGGTATCCGCGCAGTGCCCGGGCACGGGCAGGCCGGCCAGATCCAGCAGGGTGGGCAAGAGGGACCGCGTCTCGACGGGCGTGTTCAGGGTCTTGCCGGCGGCGACGGCCCG
>JAJRTN010000144.1 GCA_024278275.1 Candidatus Hydrogenedentota bacterium | reverse complement strand
GGCCGTCTTCAACGTCAGCGAAGGCCCGAACGTGGTCCGCTTCAACGTGCCCGACACGCAGGACGCGGGCGCGGCGAGCTGGGATGATTCGGTGGTGGCCTTCCGCCTCGACATGCCCGAGACGGACCCGACTCCGCTGATCAACGCGGACACCACTTTCCTGGTCGATGCCATCGCGTTCAGCGCGACCGACACCTTTGTCCCGGATCCCTGGACCCTGGACAACGACTGCGACAACGACGGCCTGAGCAACGACTACGAGGCTGTCCTCGGAACGGACCCGCTTCTTGCCGACACCGACGGTGACGGGGTGAACGACGGCGTTGAGGTGCAGCACGGCTCCGACCCGAATGACCCGAACAGCACGGTAACCGTACCGGTGGTGAATTACGCGGGCATGGCGCTGCTTGGGCTCCTGCTGGCGGCCGCCGCGGCCACCGTTATCCGGCGCAAGATGCGCGCAAGCTAGCGCTCCGGCCGGGTATCCGGGCAGCGATACCCCATACCGGGGCCGGACCATGATGTCATGATGTCCGGTCCCGGTTTTCATTTGTCGCGGCTGTTCATGGCCTGAAGCACCATAGCCCAATGGAATGAAGCGTTTTGATGGTGATCTCCTTCGCCAAAGACCTGTCGGGAAGATCTTGACCGGTGGTGTGGGAAAGGACCACACTATAGCCGCCTGTGAGTTGGCATGGACCTGTTGAGGCGTTGGTGAAACCAGGGCTTTCCTGGTGGCTCTTGGTGGGAGTATCCAGTTCCTTGATTCCCGCAGGTATCGGTCTCGCTGAAAATCACTTGTTCGCAGGAAACATTGGTAAAAGGGAGAATGGGTCATGGGGTTTGTCAGGTTTTGTGTTGCGGCGATACTGGTCATGTTGATGATACCGGTGGCCGGAGGGGAAGGCATGGGTGAAGCAGAAAAATCACAATGGCAGTTTCCCGAAGCGGGGGGGCGGCGGGTGTTCCGCAACGTGGAACGGCCCCGGGTCGAGATGAAGGGGGACGGGGCGCAATTCGACGCCCAACTGCTGGATGCCAGCGGGAAAGTGGTCCGAACGGTGTTATTCAAAGACGGGGGCGCCGAGTTGGACCTTTCCGGGTTGACGGTGGGCGCGTATCGTCTGCGGGCAGACCATGGCGGAGAGCGCGTGGAAGAAACGCTTTACATTGCCGAACGCCCCAAGGGTAAGAACTTCTTCCCCGTGGTGTGCCAGTTCACCGCAGTGCCCTCGGGCAAGGGATGGCACGGGGAGGATGGTCCCATCGATACGCAAACGCTGCGTGACACCATCGACAACATCATTGAACACGGCTTCACGGGCATTGATTGGAACATGCGGCGTCCCGAGGCCGAGGAAGCGTTCCTGCGGAATTACGCGCAGATGCGGGGCATGGTCATTACGGAACACGCCGGTTTGCTGGAGATGTTCGCCCGGGACCGGATGCCGGACCCTTGCATCTATTCCAGGGATTACCCCGTGAAGGTGCGTGAATACAACAAGCGGAAGCTGGCGCCGTTGAAGGACATCGCCCGGCTCTACAATGTGTTCACCTACCAGGACGAGCCCTTCACGGTGGGCACCCAGTACTTCAGCTACAGTGACGAGACGAAGGCGGAGTTCCAGAAGCGGTACGGCTATCCCCTTCCGGAGGACCTCGACGCGGCGCGCAAAGATCCGCAGACCTGGCTCGACCTGCTCAACTTCCGCACCGCCAAGTTTCCCGACGCCTGGCGGCAGGTGTACCGGATCATGAAGGACATCGATCCGAGTTTCAAGGTGGTGCTGACCCATGACAGTCACAACACCTTCGGCGGGGGGTGCGGATCCCACGCGGTGCTCGCCATTGACGATGTGTTTCATTGGGGCGGGGATTTCGCCGACATGTATGTCTACGATATCTACCCCTACTGGAACCTGGACTTCCGCTTCGGCGCGCCGGCCAAACTGCCCAAGCCGCGCATGGCCATAACCCACTACAGCTTTGCCCAGATGCGGAATCTCTGCTACGCCAACAACAAGGACCTGGGTTTCTGGGTGGGCACCTTCAATCCCCGGTGGTTCAGTCCTTACATGGACGAGGGCAACCGGGCGCTTTACTGGGGGGAGCGTGAAATGGCGACGACCGCCGTGGCCCAGGGCGCGGACTACCTGCTGACGGGGTACCAGTTGCCCGTGGACGCCAGGCACTGGGAGAGTTTGGGCGAGGGCCTGAACCTTATCCAGAAGGCCGGGAGTTGGCTGCGCACCACGAGGAAGGTGCAGGCCAGGGCGGCCATGCTTTTCCCCCGCACCCAGTACCTTCAGCTCCAGCGGGAGTACTTCAACGTGGGCCTTTCCTTTGAACTGTTCCTGCGCGCCTTTGGCGAAGTGGACGTGATTCACGAGGAACAGGTGACGGACGCTTCCCTGAACGGCTATGAGGCATTGCTGCTCTTTGACGTGGCGCTGCTGCCCGAGGACGTGGCGCGCCGTATCGCCCGCTTCGTGGAGCGGGGCGGCCTGGTCATCGCCGACGCCGTGCCTTCCCTGGGAAAACTGCGCGATCCCATGCCGGTGATGGAGGAATGCTTTGGTGTCACCGATAGCGAGACAAGGCGTATTCAACGCACGGGGCATTATGTGCCTTACACCGTCGGCCAGGACCCGGTCTGGGCCTTCCGCGACGAGAACGCGCCCGATGAATCGGTTTATGAGACCGACACGCTCCGGGGAAATGTCTTCGGTACGGACCTGGATTTCGCCCTGGTCAGCCCGCGATCCTGCACGGTGAAAGACGCCGACGTGTTGGCCAGGACCACCGGCGGTGCGCCGGGCATCGTGACGCGCAAGGTGGGGAAGGGGCGGGTCTTCCTGCTGGGCTTCTGCCTGCAGGACACCTATTTCCATACTTTTGAGAAGGAAAACCCGGCGGCCCGCGCCCAGCTGCGCGCCTTGCTGCGCGGCATGTGCGCCGAAGCCGGGGTGCGGCCCCACGTCTATTCCTCCAACCCGGACATCGAGGCGGTGGTTCGGGCCAATGAGCGGCGCGCCGCCCTGTTCATCATCAACCACGAGACCGACCGGGCTGAAACCGAGGTGCGCCTCGCCGATCTTCCCTTTGCCATTGGCCGCGTGGTTGACTTGGCGGACGGGCAAGACGTGCCTTTCTCGCGTGACGGGGAGGTGGTGCAACTGACGACACGTGCGCCCCGGGGCACGACGCGCCTCTTTGAATTGACGGCGAAGTAAAAGAAAGCGATGGAATGATGCGGTTCAAAGCGGAAGGGGTTATCGCCGCCATGGTGACCCCCATGACGGGCAGGGATGCCTTGGTGGATTTGAAAAAGACCCGGGCCGTGGCGCGGTTCCTGGTGGGGGAGGGGGCCGGTGGACTGTTCGTCTGCGGGACCACCGGGGAAGGGCCGCTGTTGACCCTGGCGGAGCGTCGCGCCGTGCTGGAGACGGTGATCGACGCCGTTGGTACACAGGTCATGGTCATCGCCCACACGGGGGCGAACACCACGGCGGAAGCCGTCGCCCTGGCCCGGCATGCCCGCGACGCGGGCGCCCGGGCCGTGGCCGCCGTGACCCCCGGCTATTTCGGCTACGATGACCGGGCACTGGCGGGATACTACGGCGCCCTGGCCCAGGCCGTTCCCGGCTTTCCCGTGCTGCTCTACAACATTCCCGGGTGTACGGGGAATCCCATCTCCGTGGAACTGGTGCTTCGATTGGCGGCACGGCACGATAACATCGTGGGCATCAAGGACAGCTCCGGGGACATGGCCTCCATGACCCGTCTCCTCGCGGCCGCGCCCAGGGGCTTCCAGGTGATCAGCGGATCCGATCTTACGATGTTCCAGGCGCTGGCCGCGGGTGCCCATGCCGTGGTCTCCGGTCCGGCCAACGTGGCCACGCCCATCTGCCGCGCCATCCACGACAACGTGCGCCAGGGCAAGCTCGCCCGCGCCTGGAAAGCCCAGGAAGCCCTGGCCAAGGTGGTGGAGGGCTTGAGCTATGGCGGCAAGATCGACGGGTACAAGGAGGGCCTCCGTCTTCGTGGTATCGACGCGGGCCGGCCTCGTCCACCCCAGCGGAAACTGACGGCCCCGGAGCGAAAGAAACTCGCCGGGAGCCTCCAGGCGGTTGGATTGATGGCGTGAACCAGGGGGCGCTACCTTAGAGCCTGTCCCAAAAAGGTGAATTTCTATGTCTCCTTGCTTCCGCGGTTGCCTCGCGGTTAGTCTTCCTTCGTCCGGCAGCGGGTTTTGTTGGTTTTTCGCGGTATTTGATTTGGCGAGGCACAGTTTTTCTGGGAG
>JAJRTN010000143.1 GCA_024278275.1 Candidatus Hydrogenedentota bacterium | reverse complement strand
GGTCGCGCGGCTTCGTGCGGTAATGCCACAACCCACGGGCATACTCCGTTTCGGCGGTCTCGTGGGCGCCTGAACTGGCCAGCAACGCCACTTTCTCAACCAGCCGTTGCGTGCGGACGCGGTACGCGCGGGGATCGGCCTCCAGGCACCGCAACATCACCTGGACCAGCATGTCGGCTTGGTGCGGGGTAAGTTCGAGGGGCTCCGGGGCGGACGTCTTCCTTGTCATGACGATGGCCGCGCACACCACCACCACGGCGCCCGTGAAGTACCATATCGTCCGGTGCTGTCTCTTCATAAGCGCGATGGCCGCCTACCGGTATGGCCACACGGACGGCAGTTCCCGCCTCACCCGGCGCAGTACGTCGTCCAGTGACCCTTCCATCAAGTACACCTTCCCGCGCCGGTGGATGCGCCGCCCGGGCGGACATTCGGGCAGGGCCGGGTCCGCGTGGACGCAGGGAAGGTCAGCGTTGCTCAGAAGGCTCCGCGCATCCGGCCATGCGATGGCGAACACATACCGGCCATCTTCTGACGTTACGGCGGCGACGCCATACTCGGCCGTTTCGCCGCCCATGCCCCACGGCAGGGGCACAGTGAGCGGAGGTCCGCCTTTCACTGGATAGTGGCACCAGGCCCGGTCGCCGGCGCCCCGGTCAGTCCCGGCCATGGCCTTCCAGCCGCCCTCTGTGTAAAGCCAGGTCCGCTCAAGCGTGGGGTCGTCAAACATCGTGCCCTTGAGGATCGGGCAGAACTGGAGACCAACCGGCACGGCCTGGTTTCGCCTGTTTCCGACCCAGAACTCAAGGTCCACGTCATCCTCGTTGGGGCTGAGCCGCCCGCCCGCCACTTGGTTGTCATAGCTCCATTCGAACCACAGCGAGCCGCCTTCGCTTTCATTCCAGGCCTTTGCGAGCGGCTCCGGCGCCACGCGCGGCGGCATGTCGTCCCGCCGGTGGTCGATAAAGTCGAGCGTGTCAGTTGAAAGCGACTCGGGGAACCGAAAGCGGATAGGCGCCTTCATCCAGGGCGCCTGAATCAGCGCGGCGTGATAGAACTCGCCCTCCTGGTTGGGCTTGGGCTTGACAGAAATGCGGGGCCTCCGGCCGGATTCTTCGCCCATCGTCACGCGGAGCGTCTGCGGATTCGCGTCGGAATGCACCAGGAACACGGCCCCAAACCGCCCGTCTTCCTCGCAAAACACCTGCACACCGTCCAACTGGTCCACCCGGCTTTGCTCGACTGGCCGCCATCCCAAGCTGTCTTTCCGGTAGAGTCTGGGCCATCGGTAGCCGGTGAAGCCGGTCACAATTACCGGCACAACGTCGCGTCCACCGGCCATGGTGAACTCGGCACGGTTACGGCGCGCGCGAACGCGGGCCGGGAAGTCGGCCAGTTTCTTGCCCTGTTTGACGGACACGACACGGGGTCCCTCTGTTCCGTACACGCGCGTTTCCCGGCGCATCGTGGCGGCGCCATCCACTTCCCCGTAGGCCATCAGGAAGGCGTCAAACGCGAACGTGTCACCGGGCTTCAATGTAAGCGTATCCGTGCTGGGAACCAGCAGCAACCGGGTGTCGCCGGTTTTCTTGCACCATACGCTGGCGGCGGGTGATACGGTTTCACCGCCAATGTTGGCTGTCCAATGCCGTATGACAAAGGCGTTGGAGCCTTTTGGTTCGCCGTAGACGGCCGCGAAGGCATTCTCGGCCGGCAACGGCGCGCCGCGCACGCCGAAGTGGTCCGTGTCGAACGTGAGGGGTTGGTCATCAAGCCTCGAAGCGGCAAAATGCGTGTATCGCAGGCGCTGCACCCACGACGCGATGGTGAGCAGCCGGAAATCCTCCTTGGCATTCGTAATCGTGATGGGTTTGAGCACTTCGTACCGCACCTGGATGAAATTGCGGAGTTCGTCCGCCTGGGGCAACTCGAACGTGTCCACCGTGGCCTTGATTGCGCCGTCGGTTGACAGGTATTCAAACCCGATGTCCATCCAGTTCGGGCCGGTGCTGCGGTAAGTGGTGCCCTGATAAACGAGGTACTGCCAGTCGCCGCCCGTTTTGTAGGAAAGGAAACTGTGCCCGGCCACGTTGTCGTGTTGTGGCTGTCCTCCCCAGAATGAAGCTTGGCTCATGGCGCGATAGTCCGCGATGGCGACCCCGGGAAGCCCGCCGAATTTGAAAGGCACGTAGCAGGTGGTCTCAGTCACCACCGTGGAACTGTGGAAATAGTCCATCCAGGCGCCAAGCGACGAGAACTGTTTCACCATGTGCCGCCCCCAGTTCTGGTAGAGCTGAAGCGACGCCATCGCGATGGTTTCGCCTTTTCCCAGATGCACGGGGAAGTACGTCTCGCTGAAGGCGTCGTCTCCGGGGTTGTAGAAGCGCTCTTCCTTTTCGCCGGCGAAGTTCTTCGAAATCTGCACGGTAACGGGCAGTGGATGGCCCTCGGCATCAAGGAGAACGCCGCCTTCCACCGAGCCCCGATCCCCGCCGGTGTTCTCATGGCATATATAGATGGTTCTCGGCGGGCCGTCGTTCGTCACCCGGAACGCCACCCGGTCATAGCGGTTAGGATGATGGAAAAAGCGCCCTTGGAATCCCCCCTCCCCCAACGAGCCAACGCGGTAACACCCCCGCACGTGGTCGTACCGCAAGGGAGCCACGGCTTCCACACTTTCGAGTGCCGAATCGGGCAGCGGTTCGGTCTCCCCGAAAACAGGAAAGGCGAACATGGTCTTCTCGCCCTTCCGCAGGGGTTTCATCCCGGTCGAAACGTCCACCCGTCCGTGGGCGCCCATGGCTTTGCCCTGGAAATCCTCAACGGCGTGCCAGGTGACCGACGCCAAGAGTTTGTCCGGGTAGCAATAGAGCGCCACGTCGCCCTTGAGGGGCGCGGCCTTTCCGGCCGAATCGGCCACCCGCACGTCAAGCCAATGG
>JAJRTN010000013.1 GCA_024278275.1 Candidatus Hydrogenedentota bacterium | reverse complement strand
CTTGCGGTGGACCTGCCTGATTTCAGAAAGCAGGGCGCCCACCTCGGCGGCGGCCGCCTCGTTGCTCACCCGTTCAAAATAGGCCTTGTAGGCCGCGTAGGCCTGGCGCGGTTTTTCCTCCGCCCCAAGTTCCCCGCCCGCTAAGGACGTGGTTAGCGGCATGGTGTCCATGAAAGGGAAGTAGCCCTAGTTGATGATGCCGTCGCCGTGTTTCGCGGCGAGTTGGAGCTTTTTTTCGAGCCAGTCCATGGGCGTGAAGCGCCAGGGCACCTTTTTCTCCTTGTTGAGTTGCAGGTACGCCTCCCAATCGGCGACATGGGCCTCGCCCGTCTCGACATTGACCCAGAACTTCCCCCCCGCCTCGTGGCAGGCCTTCGCCATGGCCGCGAAGAAAGGCTCCCGTTGCGCCACGGTGAAGAAGGACAGGTGTTCCCCCGAATCCTGGAGCATGATGATATCGATGCCGGTCGCCTTCATGGTGGCGCCCCACCAGCCCGCGTACTCCTCGGGCGTCTGGTACCGGAAACCGCGGTGGGTTCCATCGTCGAGGAGGAAGAAGGGGGAAATGGTGACCACCGACCCGGGCGCGGCCTGGTGACAGGCCGCCGCGATGCCCCGCCACAATTCGCGCCAGAACGCGGTCCGCTCCCCGTCATCCGGCGCCACCGGGTTGACCTCGTAGTTGAGGTACCAGCCCCAAAAGGACGGGTGATCGCCGTAACGGGCGGTGTAGCGCGTGATATGATCGCGGTTGCTCCGAAGCATGTCCGCCGCGGGGGTTTTACCGTACCAGCCGCCCTTGGGCAAGTCGGCAATGACCCGCATGCCCCGGGCGTCGGCTATCTCGTAGACCCATTCAAGGAGGTCTCCCAGCCCCGGCTCCCCTTTCTCCGCCGCCGCCAGGAGGGCGGGTGTATTAAGGAGCCAGAGGAGATCAAAGCCGATGTCCTGTTGGGCCTGAATGGCCCGTTCCAGTTTTTCCCGGGGCCAGTCGGCATAGCCCGGCACCAGCCACCACAGGGTGCCCCGCATGAGGGGCGCCGTGCGGGACGTTTCCCCGCCCGCCGCCCACGCCGTACCCGCCACGCCCGCCAGGAAGCCCCATAGAATAAGTCCAACCCATAGCCGCATTTTCCATACTCCATTTATTGTGGCCCTTCACCACCCTCATCATTCGTCACTGCAGGGAACGAAGCGGGCAACAAGCCGTTGCGCGATAGGGAAAGTACTCTTTCAGGAAAGCGCAGAGACGCGGCAACCTGGTGTGAGCGGGTGTCTTTGGGTGTTCCCGGATTGCCATGATCGCATGGGCTCCCTCGCAATAAAAATCCATAAAGGGCGTGAACGTACCCATTTATTGTCTTCCTGTCACGGTTTAGTCCCTTACTCTCAAGAAGGCCTTATAATAAAAGTGAAACTTTTCATGCTGCGTATCCATACGTTGTTGCGTTGAGGCAGTTCATCTCTTGGCAATGAAGTTCCGCACGAATGGTCACGAAAAGGGGTTCATACGCCCGCCCCACGGAACCACGGCGCTTCTCCGTGGAGACGATTCCGGCTGTGCCGGGTTAGACTTTGAGTGTCCTTTGCGAAAGGACCATTATTCAGCAGGGCCGCCGCTTTCCGAATGGCCCGTCCGGACTAGCGCTGCCGTTCGCGCCGTGCTTCAAGGCGCTTTCGGCGTTCGGTTTGACCCCGCCGGACCTCGGGGAGCCACACGCGGGGATCGCTTCCCTCGGGGATCATCCGTTGAATGAAAGGAACCAGCATGGTATCGCTCAGAATGTCACAAAAGGAATCGTAGAGCTGGATATGGTTTTTGAGGCGCAGGGCGCGGGTGTATTCACGGCCCAGTTCCACGGCATCCAGATCGATGAAAACGAAGGATGTCCCGTCCCTGGTAAAGATGTTCTTTCCAGACAGATCGGCATGACAGGCGCCGCAACCGGTCAGCCGGTTCACCGCGTCGGCCAGTCCCCGCAGGAAGATGGCGACCGTGTCCCGGCCGGCGCCGTGCCGGGCCAGGGCGGCCATGAAGACTTCCACGTTGCGATAGCCGTCGAGATACTCGGTGACCATGGTGTTTTCAAGTATGATGCCGAAGAGACGTTTTTCCACGAAAGCAATGGGCCGGGCGACCCGCACGCCATGACGCTGGAGGTGGTGTGCTGCGACCCAGTGGCGACGGTAACGGGAGCGGTGCAGGGTGTGTTTAGCGGCACCATGGGTGGACTTGAGCACCCATCCGTTCACGCGGCGCACGGTGCTTTTTTTTGACCGCTTGAGCAGTTGTCCGGGCGTGCCCATGGCTGACCGCAACGTCTCGACGGGGATGTCATCGCAAAGGTAGATCCGGCGCAATCCTTTCCGGCTGACACGCAACCCCGGACAACACAGCAATTCATTCATGGGGGAACTCCGGTCACTTCACGATACGGGGCGGCAAACGGTCCATACCGTACCCCTCGCAAATAGCCTTGAAGCTGGCCGGCGCCACACCGTTTCGGTCAAAGGAACGCCGCAAACGCAACAGATTCCGCCCGCGCGCGCGGCGCGCCACGACGGCACATCGGCGGGCGTTGTCGAAATCAAGCAGGTAAGGGCCATCCACGGCAATAAGTATGTTCCGCACTTGCAAATCGGCGTGCCAGATGCCGAAATCGTGCATCTCCCGTATCAACTCACCACAGCGCCGAAGCATGGGAGCCGCATCTCCCTTTTCCTTGCGCAGCCATGCGGGCAGTTCCAGCCCGCTTAGCTCCAGGGTGGCCAGGGAACCCTGCACCCACGGCCCCCTGCGGCGCCAGCAAACCCCTAAAATGGCGGGGACGCGGAGTCCACACTGCTGCACATAACAGTGCAACCGAAACTCATGGAGGGGGCGGTTGGCGAGCAGGTAACGGTCCTTGAGCAAGTGGCGCACCATGCCGCCCCGAAGGTAGCGGCGAATGATCCCGTGCCCCCCCGGAAAGGGGAAACGCAGTATGGTACCGCGACCGGCCTCGCGCACGGGCGTGCATCCGGCATGGTCGAAAAGGGCGTCCGCCAAGGGGCCCGCGGCGTCGTTACGCACCAAGGCCGTGGCCCCATTGCGCCGGACCTCCGTGAAGGAGTCCTCGGCCATGAATTGCCCGCCCCTATCCGTCGTAGTGGTTATTTGAAGGGAACCTCCGCGTTCGAGTCCTGCATGCCCTGGGATCGCGTAGACGCCGGAAACCTCCGCGTGGACTTCCCGCCGCGCCGGAGAAACCATAGCAAGTGACATCGTGACATTCAAGGAAACGGCAAATTTCCCACGAAAGGGTCAGGGCAATCCTGCCGGTAATGGTTCATCCCCGCTTCGTCAGAGATTTTTTGGAGGGGTTTAATTTTGTTTCATTTTAGCAAGGGTGGCAATCCCAAGGGCACCCAAGAGGGATTAGTATACTTAATTATGGCGGTATTTTATTCGAGTAATAATGATGACGAGAAGCTGGTGCTGATAT
>JAJRTN010000142.1 GCA_024278275.1 Candidatus Hydrogenedentota bacterium | reverse complement strand
TCGCATTAAGTATAGCATATGTTATATACGCTATACTTAAAAGTCAAGAAGAAAGCCCGGCAAAGCCGGGCAGATGAAAGGGGTGGCAGTCTCTTGCGGCAGAGGGTTAGCCTAAACTACACTTTGCAAACACCCTCTCAGGAAGATCCTACGGCGAAGCCGTTTAGTCCAACGGTTACCCATTTGGGATAGGATAATCAGGATGGTCCGGATGGATGAACCAGTCATCCCGTCAAAAGAAACTGGACCACGGATAGCACGGATGCCACGGATAGAAATAAAGGCCAATCCGTGAAATTCGTGGTCACTATAACGAATACCCCTTCCTTGAAGGCGTCCGAGCCTATTGGAGGCGCGGCGGACTCCGGGTGCTGGTCCCACGGACCAGTGCGCATGGTCCCGCGCTTTAGCGGGCACCCCGTCCTGATCTATACTGAGTGTCTTTCACACCAATCATCCGCCGGCCTTCGGGCGGATCGAACAAAAGGAACTTCTCTCATGCGTAGCGATACCGTCAAAAAAGGCTATGAACGTGCACCCCACCGATCCCTCCTGTGGGCCACGGGCCGTTTTCAATCCGATGAGGACTTCAATAAACCCTTCATCGCCATCTGCAACAGTTTTAACGAGATCATCCCCGGCCACGTTCACCTGGATGAACTGGGCCGGCTGGCGAAGGAAGCCGTGATCGAAGCGGGCGGCGTGCCTTTCGAGTTCAACGTCATCGGCGTGGACGACGGCATCGCCATGGGCCACGGCGGCATGAAGTTCAGTCTTCCCTCGCGCGAGTTGATCGCCGACAGCCTGGAAACGGTGGTGCAGGCCCACCAGTTCGACGGCCTCATCTGTATTCCCAACTGCGACAAGATTGTCCCCGGCATGCTCATGGGCGCCATGCGCTGCAATATCCCCACCATCTTTGTCTCCGGCGGTCCCATGGAAACGGGCCGCGACAAAGACGGCAACGCCATCGATCTCATCACGGTCTTCGAGGGCGTGGGCGCGCACAAGCAAGGCAAAATGTCCATCGAGGAACTGGCGGAACTCGAGCGCACGGCCTGCCCCTCCTGCGGCTCCTGCTCGGGCATGTTTACCGCCAATTCCATGAACTGTCTTTGCGAGGCCCTCGGTATCGCGTTGCCCGGCAACGGCACCCTTCTCGCCACCACCGGCAGCCGCCGCGAGCTGGTGAAAACCGCCGCCGCCCAGGTGCTCAAGCTCATCGAAGTCGATCTCAAACCGCGCGACCTGCTCAACCTGCGGTCCATCGACAACGCCCTCGCTCTCGACATGGCCATGGGCGGCTCGACCAACACGGTGCTCCATACCCTCGCCATCGCCCATGAAGCCGGCGTGGAATATCCCATGGAGCGCATCAACGAGGTCTCCAAGCGCGTGCCCAACGTGTGCAAGGTGTCGCCATCCAGCAAGTGGCACATGGACGACGTGTTCAAGGCGGGCGGCATCAGCGCTATCCTGGCGGAGTTGGCCAAGCGCGACGGCATCCTTGATCTCGACGCGCCCACGGTGACGCTCAAGACCTTGGGCGAGAACATCAAGGGGGCCAAAAGCACCAACGAAGAGGTCATTCGCCCTATCGACAAGCCCTACAGCGAGACGGGCGGTCTGGCGGTGCTCTTCGGCAACCTCGCCCCCAAGGGCTCCGTGGTGAAGGAAGCGGGCGTTGATCCGTCCATCCTCACTCACACGGGACCGGCGGTGGTCTTCGATTGCGAGGAGGACGCCATGAAGGCCGTCCTCGTGGGCGACGTGAAGGAAGGCGACATCATCGTCATCCGCTACGAAGGCCCCAAGGGCGGTCCCGGCATGCGCGAAATGCTCGCCTGCACCTCCGCCGTCATGGGCCGGGGCCTGGGCACCAAGGTCAGCCTCCTCACCGACGGACGTTTCTCCGGCGGCACCCACGGCGCCTGCATCGGCCACGTCAGCCCCGAGGCCGCCGACGGCGGGGTCATCGGCCTCGTGCGCAACGGCGACACCATCGAGATCGACATCCCCAGGCGCAGTCTCAACGTGAAACTGAGTGACGAAGAGTTGGAGGCGCGCCGCAGGGAAATGCCTCCCGCGCCCGACCGCCATCTCACCGGCTGGCTCAAGCGCTACCAGCGCATGGTCACCAGCGCCAACACCGGCGCGGTGCTTGAGTAACCCCCCGGATACGCCCACCTCCCGTCGGCATTTCCGGAAAGGCCCGCGGAACCCTTCATTGTGGTCATCGAAGCCCCCCACGCATGGGGGGCTTTTCTTGCTCCGTTGTCACCGGTCTCTCGACCAAGGCACGGAAGCCCTTGCTTTCTGCCTCTTAAGAACCCCATGCATCCTGAGCTTCAATCAAAACGGCTTGGTGCCCCGCTACAATTCAACTTGCCGTGCGAAACAGAATAAACTAGTCTTAGACTGGTTGAAAGGAAACATATTATGCACACGGTTGGTGCCTATGAAGCCAAGACGCATTTGTCCAAACTTCTTGATCGAGTGGCCAAGGGAGAACGAATCGCCATTGAAAAACATGGCGTCCCCGTAGCGACCCTGGTACCCGCCAACCCCTCGAAGCGGGAACCCGCGGACAAGGTCATCGCGGAACTCAAGCGGTTCCGTGCTGGACATAGCCTCGGAGGCTTGTCGATACGTGAGATAATCGAGGAGGGACGGTAGAGGTGGTATTGGAAACGCACTGGACGGCCGTTTCTCCATCCGGGAACTCGGTATGCTCAAGACCCCATATTTTGAGGCTTTCGATCAGTGGCTGTATTTCCGACCCCCTGGATTTCGGTTGGTGATCTTGTGGCTCCAATTAAAGGATAAAATGAGGATCGCCATATTGCTCGTCGTGCATCTTGGTCTCGCTGATGTGGACGAAGGAGGGCATGCAGTCGCCGTGGGCCTACAGGACATTGGGCCTGACTCGCCCTTGGCGCGGCGGAATTCGACCCGGGAAAACAGGCCAAAGCACAGGCCGATGATCGTGGAATCCAGCGAGAGCCGTTTGTTCCTGAAGCGGAACCTGTGCTTGCGCGCCAATCCGGAATGATGCCCTTGGCGTTTCCCCGAGCGCTCATGTCATAATCCCCCGGCAAGGGAGAAGGCATCGAAAGAAACCGTGGCGTGCTGTTCCCGTGGCTAAAGCCTTTGTTTCTTGTGGCTTGGCCGCCTCGTTAAGCGGGTGGTGCTTGAACAGATGATGATACCGGAGCGACAATTGCGGCTTGCGCCGCTGCTGGGTACGGTGGCGTTGTTTGTCCTGTTGTTTTCTTCCGTGCTGGTGTTGCAATTCGTCGATGCGGCGTGGAAGGGGGGCGTGGCGGTGGTGTTGGCCATCGTGGTCTTCGGGTCGGGGGGACTCATGCTTTACCGCATGGTGCGCCGCCTCGAAGATGATGAAGCACGTTTGCGAGGGATCGTGGAAAGCGCCTCGGACGCCATTCTCACCGTTACCGAACTGGGGTACATTGAAACGGTAAACACGAGTACGGTGGCCATGTTCGGCTTTCGGCCCGGTCAGTTACAGGACACCCGCTTCACGGCTCTCCTCTCTTCCACCTACGAGGAAGACCCGGAAAGTGATCTCCTGCTTGATTTTCTGCGCAAGAACGGGCTCGCGGCCGATGGACGGCCCCGCCAGGTAGTCGGCCTGCGCGCCGACGGCACGCCCTTCGACATGGATATTTCCGTGTCGGCTATCGCCCTCGACGACCGTGATGTTTTTACCGTGGTCCTGCGCGACGTGACCGACCGCGTTCAAGCGCACAACGCTCTGCGCAAGGCGCGAGACGAGTTGGAAGCGCGGGTGCGCGCACGGACGGCGGACCTGGAAGCCGCGAAAAAACGGCTCGAGGAAGAGGCGGTGGCGCGGGAGCGCACCCGGGCGGAGCGGGAAAAGCTCATTGAAGAACTTCAGGCGGCCCTTCAGCAGGTGAAGACCCTGAAAGGGCTGCTTCCTATTTGCGCCAACTGCAAGAAAATACGCGATGACCAGGGATACTGGAACCAGGTGGAGGTCTATATTGGAAAGAACACCGACGCCGAATTCAGTCACAGCATCTGCCCCGAGTGCATGGCCGAGTTGTATCCGGACCTGATGGATGATCACTGAGGACCGCACGCCGTCGGGCGCGCGGCGCGGCGCGTGGCGGGCTTTCACGGTTTTGGCCGCCGGGATCCTGGTCGCGAGCCTGGCTTTTTCCACGCACTTCACGTCTTTCCTCCACGCCAAGGAACTCGTCCTGGGGGTCACCCTGTTGCTGTTGGCATGCGTCGGCCTTCGCCGTGGTGTTGATGGCTTCCGTGGGGTCCGGCCCCTATGGCCGATGATTCTTCTTTTCTTGTTGCAGGGGGGACTTGCCCTCGTCCGACCGCCCCGCGCCTGGATGCCCTGGTCCTCCGCCATGCTTTCCTTCGGTCTCGTGTTATTGATGATCCTGGCGGCCGGGGGCGTCTTGGGGCGGCGGCGTTTCCACCGTCCCCTGATCGCCGTACTTGTACTCTCCGCCACGGCGGTCGCCCTCCTGGGACTGTTGCAGTACACCGGACTCGCCGACGCGCTCCTTCCGCCGACCCCGGGCTACACCCAACCCATGTACTCCGTTTTTGGCAACCAGGATCTTCTTGGCGGTTACGTGGCCATGGGCATTGCCCTGGCCGTGGCCCTGATGAGAACTGCCTCCGCCCGGAGACGAACCGGCCTCGCCGTAGCCTTGCTCGTTTTGTGTTCCGCCCTCGTGGCCTCCGGTTCACGAAGCGCCTGGTTCGCGGCCCTCGTCGGCGTGTCTATCGCCCTTCCCTGGCGCGGGCCGGCCTTGCGTCGCGTCGCCGTCCTGCTGCTTCCGGCCGGGGGGATGGGGTTATTCTTCTTCGGCGGGATCGCCTGGCAGCGCTTGGCCGCGAGCTTCGGGGAAGGGGATACGGGCTGGCGCGTTCGACTGTGGCTGTGGGACGGCACACTCCGCATGATCCGTGATACACCCTTCCTGGGCGTAGGCCCGGGAAACTTCGCCTATTGGAGTCCGCGCTACCTGGGCGAGGCCCTGCTGAGCCCCCAGGGCGCGGCCCACTATCACAACACGATCCACACCCTCCACGCCCATAGCGAGCCGCTGGAATTGATCGCCGAAACCGGGCTGGTTGGACTGGTCCTCATGGCTCTTATGCTGTGGCGTTTGCGCCGTGCGCGGGGACCGGCCGCGGGCGGCCTGACCGCCCTGATGGTTTTCGCCTGCGTCAACCCCGCCTTCCACAGCGCGCCGCATCTCCTGGCCACGGGACTGTTGACGGTCATTGTGTTATGGACGCCCCCCGCGAAACCATGGCGGCCTTGTTACGCGGGATCTTTCGCCGTACTGGTGGCCGTTTTCGTGGGGTTGCACGGCGCGTTCGTGCTGGCGCCCAGTTACCTGCAAGCCCGTGGCGAAGATGCCCACCTCGCCGGCGCCGCGCCCGACGATGCCTACGGCCCTTGGCTTCGGCGCATGTCGGCGGAGGCCGAGCGTTGCTATGCCATCGCCCTCATGGAACACGGCCGTTACGGGGAGGCACGGCAGGCCCTCCTGCGGGCACGCCGGGGACTGGACACGGGAGAATTGTACTGGTGCCTCGCGGAGACGTCACTCGCCTTGGGCCGCCGGACGGAGGCGCGTTTCTGGCTGGCCCAATGCGGCGCGCGCTGGCCTTATGAACAGCCTTTCAGGGATCTCGCGGCGGCGTTGGAGAACCTCCCAAAATTAGACGCTGTCTCCCCGCTCGAACTTGGGCAGTAAGGTCACACTTATCCCGAGACCAATTCCAATCCCCAGTTTCCCTAATTCCGGGGAATTGAACGAATTCAACGGTTGCGCGTTGCGGTACGTCTGGATGCATCAAGATTCCGCTAGCGGAGCACGTCAACAAAAACGTAGGGTATCCGAAAGTCCTCAGGCAGCCGAATCTGGTAGGCTGGGGGCAGTAATCCCTCAAGCCGTTCCGCCCATATGCCCTGCTCTCCCCTCTTGCCCAAGAGAGCGTGGTGCTCATTATCATTCTGCTGGAGGGCGAAGCGCGCATCTCGAAGGAGGACGTAGCGCTCCATGTCGGTTTTCGTCTTACGCCATTTGTTCCGAAAAGCACGGTCGTCGGAGAAAATCTCCAGGGTACTTTCCAATTCTTCTATCACGCTTTTTACCGCGTCGTATCCGTCCGGCGGCGGCGGTGTGTGGGCCGAAGCACGAAGAGAATAAAACAATGCGCCCAAGGGATTCGAGAACCCCCAACCCAACAGCGCACCGATCAATATACCGGGAACGATATACAAGGATGAGAAAAAAATAACCACTATAATTTGCGCAAAGAACGGGCTGTCGTATATCCCCGGCATTGCGGGATTCACTCCGTCCGAGTAGGTACCCGCCTCCGAGGCCAACATTCCCTTCGAAAACCCGAAAACAGATGGGATAACCAGCAGCGGAACCATTAAACAAAACCACTGCTGTCCAAGACAGAATCGCCGTAACGCTTCGACCCGCATAGAATAGGGTTCTTTCCTTCTGAAAACACCTTTTTTGGGGATCAGGTCTCCCGTTTTCCTGTTGCCCGGTTAAGGGGCCTGTCCAAGACCGGG
>JAJRTN010000141.1 GCA_024278275.1 Candidatus Hydrogenedentota bacterium | reverse complement strand
TGCGGCAGGCTATGGCTTCTCCATCGACGCGCCCACGGGGGGCCGCGCCACGTACAACGTGGACAATTTCCGCGTGCGGCCCTATGACGGGGCCATCGACACGAATATCGGTGAAATCGACGTGAACGCCCTGACGCTGGACATGACGCCGGGGGCCACGGGTTCCGTGGTGCCGTCGGGCGGGCGGTATCCGGTGCAGGAGTGCGTCTACCTGCGGGTGGAGGAGTCGGGCGACTATGTCTTCGACGCGTGGGGCGGGCTGGACGTGGATTCGCTTGATGACACGGGCGCGCGGGACCTGGCGTTGGTGATGGACGGAGCGGTGAGCCTGACGGCGGAAATGCGCGAACGTTATTGTGGCGCGGGCGCGAGTTATGGATCCGCACCCTACGATTCGACCTATGCGTCGCTGGAATTACGCCTACACATCCAGCAAGGCCCCGTGGTGAAAACGCGGCTTACCGCCCACAAGGATATGGAAACCCGCGAAGGGTTACCGGGCCCGTTACGTGAGGCTCCACGCACGAAGGATTCGCGTTCGCGGAATCGGAGACCGGACAGGAACAGGGGTTAATGGGTCAAGCTCCAATCCACGAAGGATTTGAGTTCGCGGGATCGGGTGGGATGGCGCATCTTGCGCAGGGCCTTGGCCTCGATCTGGCGAACCCGCTCGCGGGTGACGTTAAACACGCTGCCCACTTCTTCCAGGGTGCGGGGATAGCCGTCGCCGAGGCCAAAACGCAGGCGAAGCACTTTCTCTTCCCGTTCGGTAAGGGATTTGAGCACTTCGTCAAGACGCTCCTGGAACACGGAGAAGGCCGTGGCGTTGGCCGGATTCTCGGCACCGTCGTCGGGGATGAAGTCGCCGAAACTGGAGTCGCCTTCGTCACCCACGGGGGTTTCGAGACTGATGGCCTCCTGGGCGATTTTGAGAATGGCGCGCACCTTGTCGGCGGACATCTCCATCTCTTCGGCGATCTCTTCCGGGCTGGGTTCGCGGCCGTATTCCTGTACGAGGCGGCGACTGGTCCGCAGCAGTTTATTAATCGATTCGATCATGTGCACGGGGATGCGTATGGTGCGGGCCTGGTCGGCAATGGACCGGGTGATGGCCTGGCGAATCCACCAGGTGGCGTAGGTACTGAACTTGTAGCCCCGGCGGTATTCGAACTTGTCCACCGCTTTCATCAGGCCGATATTGCCTTCCTGAATGAGATCGAGGAAGGACATGCCGCGATTGGTGTATTTTTTGCCGATGCTCACCACCAGCCGGAGGTTGGCTTCGACCAATTCCATCTTGGCGCTGTAGATCTTTTCTTCCTTACTTTTGATCACGTCGATGAGATGACTGATCTCATCGGCGTTTAACCGGGCGTCGGCCTCGATCTGGTCGATTCGCCGCTGGGCCATGAGAAGGCGCCGTTCCGCGTCGAGAATGGTGTCTTTATCGACCATGAGCTTCTTGGCGGCCGCGGCGCTCCGGCGAATTTGCACCGCCATTTCATGCACGCGGCCGGCGCTGAAGCCGACCTCGCGTTCGACCCGGTCAATCTCGTCGTTGGCGGAGGCGATACGGCGCTTGAGGCCCTTTATCTTGCGTCCGATCTTGGCGACTTCCTTGGCCTTGAGGCGGAAAGAGGCGATAATCTCGATCTGTTTCTTTCCCAGTTCCTCAATGCGTTTGGCTATGTTTGCACGTACTTTCTCTGAGAGCCCGGTCCGGCGCGACCGCTTCTCCTGGGCCTCCAGTTTGCGGTCCAAATCACTGAGCTGCTCCACGACGTCGGGCAGGGAACGCACAAACTTGTGGTGGACCCGGGGGTCTTCGCTGTCGGTGAGTTGGGCGTAGTTCAGGCGACCGGCCAGGAGTCGGGCCGCCAGCATCTGGGCTTCTTTCAGCGTGTAGGGTGTACCGAGGATGACGTCACTCAGTTCAAGCTCGGCGGCCTCGATACGCTTGGCGATGGTCACCTCCTGGTCTTTGGTCAACAGGGGAACCCGGCCCATCTCCCGCAGGTACATGCGCACGGGATCGTCGGCCCGTTCAAGGCGCGTGTGGGCCGCTTCACGGCGAAGTTCGGCGCGCTTGGCGATGGTGGCCTGCTTGGCCTGGCTGGCTTTCTTTTCGGCATCGATCTTGAGATCGTCCACCACCTCGACATCGGTGTCGCTCAGGGCGATCATCACCTCGTCGATCTGCTCCGCCGTGGCGTCCTCGGGAAGAATCTCTTCGAGCTCATCAAAGGTTACTTTTCCTTCCTTTTTCGCCTTGTCAAGGACAGTCCGGGCCTTTTCACTCCGAGAAGCCTGCTTGCTTTTTGTTTTGCTTTCGGCCATGCTTGTTCCTCGTGATGGGTTGGACATACTCACCATGTCCGTTCACCGCGCTTACATCGCGCCAACCTGTTCGATTTGCCGCAATATCTTCATTTTCTGAAGGCTCAGTTCCACCAGCTTGGCCTGGTCATTAGACCGCTCGGCCTGTCGGATGGCTTCCTGCAAGTCTGCGGACTGTTTCCGCAGCCAGTCCTTGCCCAACCGGTTTACCCGTTTCTCCACCAATTCTTCCGGCGAGCCCGCGGCCGGCCCCTCGCTGGCCGCGGCCGCGCTGTAGAGACGGCGGGCCTCTTCCGAAGGCAGTTGCCGGCTCAACACCACGCCGCTTTCCGTGAAGAGCAGGTGCAGCACCTCGCTCAAGGCGCCGGGTGGCAGCGGTATTTCCGCCAGTTTTTCCCTGGCCCGGGCAAGCAACTCCGCATTGTTGAGAAGCGCCCACACAAAATCGCAATCGTCCTGGTTCAGCGGCGCGGCCTCTTGCGCCTGCGGCGCTGGAGAAACAGCCTTCCACGCCGCGCCACGACGAAGGAATTTCTCGTACTCCCGCCGGATATTCCATTTATTGTGCAGGCCCAGTTCTTCCGCGGCCCGTTTCAGATACTCATCGAGACGGGGAGAATCATCGACTTCCCGTAACGTTGCAAACAGTTCTTGCGCCACCTCGGTTCGACCCTCGATGGTCCTGGTTCGATCCGCGCTCATGCGCACATGGAAGGTAACGAAGTCGGAAGCCGCCGTCACAAGCGACAAGAAGGCTTCCGCGCCATGGTCCCGTATATAGTCGTCCGGGTCCTGGTTGTCCGGGAGCGCCATGGCACGCACCGTCAGGCCCGCGGCCGTGAGGGTACCCGCCGCCTTGATGGCGGCCGCCACGCCGGCCGCGTCACCATCGTAAACAATAACCACTTCCCGAACATAACGCCCTATGAGCGAGGCTTGTTCCGGGGTCAGCGCCGTTCCGCAACTGGCCACCACGTTCTCGATACCCGCGTCGAAACATCGCAGCAGATCGAAATAGCCCTCGACCAGCAGGGCCTGCTTCTTCTCGCGCAACGCGTCCCGGGCCTCGTGGAGCCCGTAAAGGACCCGGCTCTTCTTGTAGATCGATGTTTCGGGCGAATTGATGTACTTGGCCGGACTGTCGCCCAAGTCACGGCCGCCAAAGGCCACCACGTTACCCGAAACATCGCGCACGGGAAACATGAGGCGATTCCGGAAAAAATCGTAGTATCCACCGCGGTCGCCCTGTTTGAACATGCCCGACGCTTCGAGCACCTTCTCCGAAAAGCCTTTGCGTTTCGCGGCATCCAGCAGGTGACGCCAGCCCTCAGGCACGAAACCGAGGCCAAAACGGGCCACCGTGTCCTCGCGCAGCTTCCGGCCTTCCAGGTACTCCCGCCCCGCGCGGCCCCGCGCGGGATGTTGCAGTTCCTCCTGGAAAAAACCGCGTGCGAACTTCCCAAAGCCCAGGAGTTGCGACCGCAGTGCTTCGGCCCGGCTGTCACCCTCGGTCATGGCGGGCAAACGTATCCCCGCCCGGTCCGCCAGACGACGCAGGGCTTCCACAAAGGTCAACCCTTCGTGTTCCATGACGAAACTGAACACATCGCCGCCCTTGCCGCAACCGAAGCAATGATAACTTTGGCGCGCACGGCTGACGACGAAGGAAGGCGTTTTCTCACGATGAAACGGGCAGAGTCCTTTCAACCGGTCCGGGCCCGCGTTCTTGAGTTCAATCGTCGCGCCAAGAACCTGCACAATGTCATTGGCGGCGGCAACTTCCCGAACAGTATCGCGGCTGTACATCTGCACTCGGTGGCTTACTTCCCGGTTCCGTTACATCCTGCCGCCGCTGCCGACGGCCTTTTCCAGGGAAACATTATCACGCCTTCAAAGGAACCGTCCAAGCCCAAGAAGGCATGGAACCCCCCCGGACCTGTCAAGGCTTACGAAAATATACCATCATTCCCCGGATAATTGCAAATTGGGTGACAACATGCCGTAGTAACAACCCAATAACATGAACACCCCAATGTTGCATAACGTCATTGGTAGCCGTTCCTCCCACCCCAAGACCGTCATCCCCGCGAACGCGGAGATCCACGAAAAAGATCAAGGTGCTGCCCCCCGTCATGGCTCCCCGCTTTCACAGAGATTTTTTGAAGGGGTTTAATTTTGTTTCATTTTAGCAAGGGTGGCAATCCCAAGGGCACCCAAGAGGGATTAGTATACTTAATTATGGCGGTATTTTATTCGAGTAATAATGATGACGAGAAGCTGGTGCTGATAT
>JAJRTN010000140.1 GCA_024278275.1 Candidatus Hydrogenedentota bacterium | reverse complement strand
GCTCAAACAATCCGGCATGGAGTGGACCGTACGCGGCGCAAACGCAATCACCGCACTGCGTTGCGTCATTCAATCAGGACGGTTCGAGGAATACTGGGAGCAGCGCGCCGCATGAAAACCCCCAAAATTGACGCAGGCCCTTTGTGGGCCTGGAATATTATGGGCCTGGAATATTATTGATCCAGCTCACGTAATCCCGTACAATGCATCGATCATGGGCGATGAGAAAACAATATCTTTGAGCGTGTTGGGCGGCGGGGGTGAAATCGGGGCCAATTGCTACCAACTGGGCATCAATGGGCATGGTATTCTGCTCGACAGCGGCACCCACCCCAAGAAAGAAGGGCTGGGCGCGCTGCCTGAATATGGCATCCTCGGCAAAGCACCCGATGTCTGCCTTATCTCCCACGGCCACCAGGATCATTGCGGTTCCCTCCCCTATCTGCTGCGCCAGTTTCCCGCGGTCCGCACCTTCGCGACCATCCCCACGGCCCGCATCATGGACCGCATGCTTCACAACAGTGTCGCGGTGATGGGGCTCATCGCCAAGGAACGGGGGGTCGCCGAATACCCGCTCTATGAACATGAAGACGTGAACTACGCCATGCGCAGTGTAACGGGGCGGCCTTTCAACGAGCCTTTTCCGCTGCCTATCGAGGCGGAGGTGGAGGTGTCTTTTCTGCGGGCGGGCCACGTGCTGGGCGGTGCGAGCGTGCTGATCAAAACCCGGGGCCATAACGTTCTGTACACGGGCGACTTCTGCGAGGTGGACCAGGAACTCCTTCCGGGATGCGAAACGTTGGGACGCGATCTCCACGTGGACACGCTGGTTATCGAGGCCACCCATGGCGCGACCGATGAGACCGCCATCAATCCTTACGCCGAGGAATGCTACCGCCTGGGTGAAGCCATCACGCCCGTACTCAACAACGGCGGCGCGGTACTGCTTCCCAGCTTTGCCCTGGGCCGAACGCAGGAAGTTTTGAACATCGTCTCTCGCTTACAGGAAGAAGGCATGATACCGCCGGTACCGGTGTACGCATCGGGGCTTGGCCGCGCGGTATACGAACTTTACGACCGTTTCACGGATTATCTCCGCGATGACGCCGATCTGCGGCCCCTGGAACAATTCCACCGTATTGGCAATGTATGGGAAAGCGCGGTGGTCGAGAACCTCATCAGCAAACCCTGCATTATCGTGGCCACTTCCGGCATGATGCTGCGGAACACGCCCTCGGCCATGATTGCCCGTGAAATGGTGCGACACACGCACCATGGCATTTTCTTTCTGGGTTACCTTGATCCCGACACACCGGGCCATGCCTTGCTTCATGGCAGGGTGGGCGACCGACACTTCCTCGCCCTGGGCAAACCCGGGATGGAATGCCGCCTGGCCAATATCCGGCGTTTCTCTTTCAGCGCCCATGCCCACCGAAAGACACTGCAACAACGGATCCGCGAAATCGCTCCGAAGAACGTGGTCTTCGTCCATGGCGACGCGGACGCCATCGCCTGGATGCGGGACAACACGAACAACGACTTCCGCTGTTTCTCGCCCCATATCGGCCAGACCATTTCCCTGGAGGCCTGACCCGGCATAGCCGGAACCAGGAATTGTCTCCATGGGGAACCATGGTTCCACGTTGGACCGTGACCCGTTACGATTCGTCGAAGCCGGGCACCATGGCGGGCGTGTTTTCCCGGGATATCCAGATCCTCGAATTGGCAGGACATCCCGGTTCTGGCGTAAACACGAGTGTTTGTTCGCCTGTCAACCCCGCGCCCTGCGGGAACGTTTTGGGGACGGCAGGATCGGCCACGGCTTGCGCCGCTCGCGTCGCTTCTGGCAAGGTACCGCCATTCCCCATGACACAAGGAGAGCCCCCTTTCCATGAGCACCAAAGGCGCGCTAATCTATCTCGTACTTACCTTTGTTCTGGGTTACACCGCCCAGATCCTTGGTTTCAAAACGGGCATCCTCCGCCTGGACAATAGTGCCAACTTGTTTAACTACCTGGCCTTCCTTCCCGTCATGTTTATCCCCGCCTTTTGCGCCTGGCTGGCGTCGCGCTTTGAAAAACGGGGGAATGTAACCGGTGGCGCTTACTGGCCCCTGCCCATGGGAAAAGCGTTGTGCTGGGTTCTGGCCATGCCCCTTATCTTTTTTCTGCTCTACGGGCTGACCGTCCTGGCCGGCACATCCACCTTGAACTGGAGCATGGGGGGGCTCGCGCCCCAAGTGAACGACATACTGCGAGGCATGGATCAACCCGTGATGAACGAAACCATCCGGAACAACATTTTCCCCATCGTCGCCCTCGTTGCCGGCATCCCTTTCTTCATGGCTCTTGGCGTGACCCTCTTCGCGGCCTACGCTCTCGGCGGCGAGATAGGCTGGCGGGGTTACCTGCTCCCAAGACTCATGCCCATGGGGCGTATTCCCGCCCATGTGCTCACGGGCCTGCTTTTGGGGGCGTGGTTCCTGCCCTGCCTGTACACTTGGCTGAACCTGAACGCCCATCTCAAAAGCGACGCCTGGATTTTTCTGACCCAGCTTCTCGCCATGGCCGTTGTGATGAGCGTGGTGCTGGGCGAAGTGTGGCTGCGCAGCCGACACATGTTGCTGACCGCCCTTGTTTTCGGCAGCTTCCTGGGACAGCAACTCGGGGTTTTGTCCTACCTTTTCGAGAGCCCCCGCCGCCCCTGGGCCGGCGGCATGGGCTTCATCGCCCTGGCGGTCTGGCTGTTTATCGCGATCATCATGCTTTTCACGGGCCGCGGCAAAACGGCCGAAACCGCTGATTGAAGGGACTTGACGCGGGGGGCTATACCTTCAGGAAGGTCTTGTTGCGGTAGAGGTAAAACAGGAGCAACCAGATAAGCGCGAAGGTTCCCGTGGCCATGAGGAAGTTCCCCCCGTTTTCACCGAGGTGGTCCGCAAGCCCCCGGAAGAGGCGTTGGCTGACGCTTCCGAAGGGGAGGACATTCCAGGCCATATAGGCCGTGATGGCGTTCATACCGATGACGACAAAGGGAAAGGCCCAGCGCCGGAGTCCCCACACGTCGATAACCAGGTAGAAGACGCCGAGGAGCAGGTAGCACCAGCCGCCGGACCAAAGCACCATCGAACTGGTCCAAATGTGCTTGATGATGGGGAAATGGAAGCTCCAGAGCCACCCGCCGAGGAGACACCCAATTCCCGCGGCCAGGAGGTAGCCGACCCGCTCGACCGGGCGCTTTTCCATACGAAGGATGTGGCCGCCCAGCGAGCCCAGAAGCACCGTGCCCGCGAAGCCCAGGCTGCTGAGGACCCACGTGTAGGTCTTGCCGTCTTCGAAGTGACCGAGAATAAGATGGTCCACGTAAAGGGCGAAGTTGGCGTCTCCCTCCAGGGTTCCTCCGGGATGACCGGCGAAGGGCACGAACATCATGAGTGCCCAGTAAGTAACCAGCAGGACGGCGGTAAGCCAGAGTTGACCGATCACCGGGAGGGTGAGTTGGGCGATGGACGCCACCAGGTAACCCGCGGCGATGGCTTGCAGCGTGTTGGAATACAGGTGCAGTTGGTCCAGCTTGAAGGCCAGGATATGGCCCTGGACAATCATGCCGAACACGAAGAGGATCACCACCCGACGGAACACCCGCAGGTAAAGCGACGCGGTGGACTGGTGGCGGCGGCGGCGGTTGGAGAAGGCGAAGGGGATGGAGGCACCCGTGATGAAGAGGAAGAGGGGCATGATCAGGTCCCAGCCGGAAAACCCGATCCAGGGCATGTGATCGAATTGCCGTGCAAACCATTCGGGGCGGGGAACCTTCAACAACGCCAGGAGCGTCATCACGACGCCTTGTCCCCCGATGATCCAGAACATATCGAAACCACGCAGGGCATCGATGGCCATGATTCGTTCCTGGGGAACTTCGACGCTTTGGGTATCACTCATCGCACGCTTCCCATGGTTATGGTTTTGCCCGGGCTATTCACCGGTCCCACGGCAGTCCAGGACCAAAACCACATCTTCCTGGAAAGCAGGGTGGGGAAAATCTCCCTGATCACCGCCCTGAACGTTTTTTCCCGGTGTATACGTGCCCGTCTTGGGGTCATACCATCGCATGCGATAAACCCCATCCGGAAGCGACAGGCTCACCGTGCCCGCGCCGGTCGATTGCTCCGGCTCCAGGAGGAAATAGGTTACATAGCAGGCACCGGCCTTCCCCCGGGTCCAGTGCTTCCCCGGCCCGGAATGGACAAAGCCGGCTTGCGTATCCATTTCATTGATGGAGACGGGGAGAGCCTCCAGGAGGGCGCGGAGGCGCGCCTGGTCGTCCATGACGGTCAAGACCGCCTCGTTGAGGGGCGTGGCGATGTTGAGCCAGGTTGCTTCGGTTGAACCGCACCCGCCCAGGGTGAACATGCGCCAGAAGGTGCGCCGGTAGCCGAGACGGTTCGCCGGATTTCGAATGGTCCCATCCTCATAGAGTTCGCCGCCGTCCCAGCCGAAGACCAACTCATTGATGATCGTTGGGCGATCATAGGCCGTGGTCGGCTTCGGCAGCCGGCTGGTCTGGTGCAGGAACCCGATGTCCACGCTGGTGCCCTGCCACATGCGTTCTTCCGAGACGCCAATGGGAAGACCGTAAGGATCATATTTTCGAATCCAGGGAAGGTAGTGCTCATTGGCCAGGGCCACGAAGGCATTGCCGTCGTTCGGGGCGTGCTCCATTTCGTTGCCCAGTTCCCAGTAGACGTTGTAGAACCCGGAGAAACGGGCCACCACGGTGCGGATATAGTTTTCCTTGGCCGCCTCGTCCCCGGCTTTCCACACGTTGAAAACCTGCCTGTTTCCATTGGTGTCTATGTCGAAGGGTTTTCCCAGCGCCCGCGACCACGTATCGAAGAAGTTGATCTGACAGTAGATACCCCGCTTGGCCATCTCCCGCACCAGCCACTCCCCGCGGTGAATCCACGCCAGGTCCCAACTGAACCGGTCATCCTCCAGGGGAAAAAGCGCCATCTTCAGGAGGAGACCGTTGTGCTTCCGGGCGGCAGCGGCATCAAGGTAGGCAAGCAACTGCCCGTCGGTGTAACGGGATTCATGGGGCTGGGGCACCTCCCCCTTTTTCCCGCCCCCGCCAAGGGGGCGGTAATTGACACCGCTGATCCACTTGCCGCCGAACCAATAGTGAGGGAGACCATCATCATAAACAAGGTAACGCGGATGCTTCGGATCCCGCTTGACGTGCCCGTGTTGCTTCGGCGCCGGAGCCCCCTTGCACACAAAAGAACCCGCGCCATTCCGGTCCATGAGAGACCACGTGAAGTTCCATAAGCCTTCCTCGTCGGGCATGAAGCGGGCCCGCCAGGTATCGTCTCCGTCATAAAAGCCCTCCACCGAAAAACGTCGGGCTCCTTTGGTGAAGGTTACCGTGGCAAAACGTGCGAAGCGGTTTCCCGTCACGCCGGGATGAGGTATTTCCAGTTCAAACGTGCCATAAACCGGCACGGTCCCCGCCGGGTCCGCGGGCACGACATTCTTAATATGAAGCACCCAATCCTCCTTATCCGGGGTGGTAAACGCCCGGGCGCCGCCGTGAACCTCGGCAATGGAAACCGGCGCGGCATCGCCGGGATCCCGACGAGGGCAGAACCAGTGCGCCTGATACGTGCCCTCGGCCAATTGAACGGTGAACGTCCCTCCCACTTCAAGATAGATGACATATTCCCGACCGGGATTGGCCAAGGCAAAGCCCTTGCTGGTGAGGCTGTTATCCGGGGCCATATCCCAAAAGGCGACATCCGAATCCTCGATAAAGGCGCGGAGCCGGGCCAAGCCGCTTCCGGTCCCGCTGCCGGCCGCGCCACCGCAGAAACACGCCCAAAGATTGCCCCGCAGCCGTTTGCGGGTCGAGTCGTTAAGGTGCCCGAATTCCTCCACCAATAACGGCTCGTCGGCAAACGCCCGGTTCCGGATCACATGCGCATTGTTGTCTTTTGGACCTATCGCATTGCCAGGCTGGGTGGCCATGAAGTCCGCCCAGGCCTCGCGGGGGAAGGCAAAGTCCCCGCCATCCGCATCAATGCCATGGACACTGCAAAGGCGACCCCAAGGGTTGTGGGCCTGCATATACGTCATGTGCGAGGAGACCTCGGACACGCTCCAGCCCTCCTGCCATTCCAGGCACAGTATGAACATCGTATGGGGATAGGCGCTCAGCCGTGCCATGGCGTACTCGATAAGTCGCTGACGATCCGCGTCGGGCAAATCGCCAAAGCCGCTGTCATCCGCGAAAAACCACAGTTCGGCAACCATTCCCTCGTCTTTCAACTGCGCGATAATTCGGTCATACATCGCCCAGCGTTTCAAATCGAATCGCGTCCGGTCGGGGGAATCGGCGCCACCAACCCAGGGCGTGGTCGAGATACCGCCATAATCGCCGCGGTTGGCCAGGTACACGTTTATCTTGTTGGCCCGATGCACCCGGCGTTGACGCAGGATCATGTCCTGACGGTTTTTCTCGGTTATTTTCTCACTCAACAGCGTGTGACTGTACTGTTCCCGGGGTGGCACGGCAAGATCAAGAAAGTTGCCCATGAGGTAGACGGGCGCGCCGTCGATTCGGTGGAAGTATCGCCCCCGAGCTTCCACCGGTCCGGGGTCCCCCGATTCCAGGCACCGAAACCGACCGTGACGGTCGTTCAGGCCGGGATCGTTGGAATGCGTCGTCCATTGCCAAAAGCCGATGGTGTTGGGCGAAAAACGTAACTTCCATACCTTACCGTCTTGCCCCCCCTTTCCATCTCCGTCAAAAAAGCCGTCCACCATGAAGGGGGCGCCATGGGGTGGTGTTACGGTTGCCTTCAACCGGGTATCCGTGAACGGGTTCGAAGGCGACATGGAGGCGGTCAAGGAGATTTCATAGACCTGCCACTTGGGTACCTCGGGCGGCGCCTCGGACATGGCCGAGGCCGGGGTCGCCCCATAGAGGGTGAAAAAAATCACCATGGCCGCCATTGGTGTTCTTCGCAACATAGTAGTTGACCTTCTTGTTGTGGGTTTGGACTAGTATCCGACCGCAATCACCCAGTCCGAGGCCGGGTTGAGCGCAATGGTATGCACCCCGGCGTCGAGGCGGCCCTTGTCGGTCTCCTGGTACTTCGCCCTGGTGTTCACCGCGAAGACGGATTGACTGTCCGGCATACCGCTCAGGTCAAGCGTCACCGAGTCCGTGTCCTCGACAAAGAAGACGAAGTGCGTTTTGTCCTTGGTGGCCAGGCAATAACCCGTCGTGTCCCGGACACGCCCATTATCCGGGGCCATGTCCAGCTTTAACCGCCCGTCCTTCCAGAAGTCGCGGTGTGTGCGAAAGGCCTGTTTCAGGGACTCGGGATGATAGCCGCATGGGCCGTCCGGGTTGAAGGGCCCGTAGGCGTTGAAGCGTTCCGAGAAGTGGCCGAAGAAGCCGCCCATGCCGCCCGCCATGGTCTCCCACCAGATGAGTCGTCGGCATCCATCCTCGTCCAGCCGCTCCGGATCCTCCACATGCCCGGGCCAGCAGCGCCATCGGTTATAGGTATGGCGCTCTTCGTAGATGGAGGGCCGTTCCGGGTGGGCTTCCAACGCCTGCCGTATTTCGGCGTAATCGGCCGGCCCCTTGTCCGTGGACTCCAGGTCGTAGGGATTGCCGCCGAAGCCGGCGTAGGAGTTGGCGCCGAAGGCCGGGTCGCTCCAACCCCGCGCCGTGAGTATGTGGGGCCAGCCCATCATCCCGTTGAGTTCCTTTGCCCACCATTTGCAGTCCGTCTCCGCGTTGGGCATCTCGATGGTGTCGAAACCGAAGTTCATCGACCACCCCGGCAGCGGTCCCAGGCGGGCCGCGATGTAGCGCATGAGGCGGCGGTGACGGGGTCCGCGGAACCCACCGCCCAAGTGGTTTGGTGTCTGCTTCCGGTCATTGTCGCCCCAGGCCCAGATATGGGTCCGGCCGCCCCGCGCGTGGGCATGCAGGATGGCCTTCTCCAGGATATCGAAGAGAGCGGGGTCCGGCGTGTCCAGCGCGGGATCATCGCCGCCGGAAAAGTCCTGGATACTCAAGGCGCCCATCTTGAACCAGCTATAGAAAACGGCGAAGAAGTAGGTGTTGAAGCCGTTGTCCCGCGTGTTCTCCCAGTAATCATCGATGAGGTGCGCCCGGCTCGGATCGCCCAGGATCCTCGACGGGTCCCGGTACTGCTGTTCGTAATCCTGCTGGTTCATGAAAACCTGGTAGACATAGCCTTCCAGGTCGTCCTCGTTTTCCTCCATGATAGCGAACTTGTTGCCCACATGGGTGAGGAAACCTTTGACCCGTGCATTGGCGCGGGGTCCCACCGTGATGGTGCCGGTATGTCCGTTCAACCCGGGGGCCGCGCTCGACGTGACGAAAGACCACTCGCCCGTCCGCGTTCCCGTGAAGCGAAACTTCCACGTGTCGTCCCCGGCATAAAACATCCCTGTCGTGCGTGTCTCTTTCCCGTGGGTAAACGTCACCGTGGCCACCACGTCAAAGGGATTTCCCCGCCACGTGGGGTTTTTGAGGGTGTACTCCTGCATTTGCCACATGGGTGCTTCGCGATGGTCGAAGACCGCCGCCCAGGCGCCTTGGGGCACCAGTGCCCCCAAGAGCAACGCTAAAAGACAGATTCCCGCGTTTGACATGGTTCCGCCATCCTCCAGGTTTTGATGTTCCGTAGACTACATGTAATCTCGATGAAGTGCAAGGTGCAGTGGGAGCGTTATCGGGGTATAATACCCTCGTGGAACAAGTTGGCGGCAGGATACAATCAAGTTTGCAGTTGGAACCCTATATTCTGGTGGATAACGAAGCGGCGTGGCAGGCGTGCCTGGAGAGAATACGCCGGGAGCCGCGTTTGGCCGTTGATCTGGAAGCCAACAGCCTCTATGCCTATCGGGAGCGGGTATGCCTGATCCAGGTATCCGTCCCCGGTGCGGACTTTATCCTGGATCCGCTGGCGGGGTTCGCGTTGGATGCTTTCGGTGGCATCATGAGCGACCCGGCCGTGGAGAAAATCTTCCATGCGTCGGAATACGACCTCATTCTGCTTCGGCGCGAATTCGATTGGTCCCTCAGCAACCTGTTTGACACCATGTGGGCGGCCCGAATCCTGGGCCACAAAAACATGGGCCTGGCGGGTTTCCTGCGCGACCTGTATGGTGTTGAACTCAGCAAGAAGCACCAGAAAGCGAACTGGGGAAAGCGTCCACTCACGGAAGAACAACTTCGGTACGCCCAGATGGACACGGCCTTCCTTTTCCAGTTGCGCGATCATTTGAGCGGAGAACTCGAAGCGCGGGGGCTGCTGCCGGAAGCGCAGGAGATCTTTGCAAACGCCTGCCGGGTGACCCTTCCCGACCGAAGCTTCGACCCCGATGACTTTTGGTCGATCCGGGGGGCGCGGGACCTGAAGCCCCAGGAACAAGCCGTGTTAAAAGCGCTCTTTGTCTGGCGCGACCAGGAAGCGGCGCGGCGGGATCTTCCGCCCTTCAAGGTGCTCAACAATGAGGCGCTGATGGCGTTGGCGAAAACCATGCCGGAAACACCGGCCGCGCTCAAGGAAGTACCCGGATTCCCCCGCCGGGTAGCCAGGCGCCTGGGCGGCAGGCTCCTGGGCGTGGTGAGACAAGGAATGGCGTCGCCTCCACCCGAACGTCGTCCGCGCCCCGCCCGCACGGACCCCAAGGTGGTGGACCGGTACGAAAAGCTTCTGCAATGGCGCAAACAAAACGCGCGGGCCCGTAACGTGGAGTCGGACGTTATTATCAGCCGCGACACCATGTGGCGTATCGCCCACCTGAACCCCACGACCCTTGAGGCCCTGGCTTCCGTGGAAACACTGGGCCCCCACCGCCTGGAACTGCATGGGCAAAGCATACTGAGCCAACTCCAGGACCCGTGACCCGGGGATGGGCAAAGGCGTATTTGCGGTGATAGTTCGTCAATGCACAAAACTCATCCAACACCTTGGAACGCTCCTGGCGGCCCCCTCTACGGTAACGCTTCCGATAAGCACCCAATGCCTGCTCAAGTCGCTCGCCTGACATCCTACGATCTCCTTTCCGGTTTGATGACCGGTAAGATCGTAAATGGCGCGACGATACCTTCCCCAGTAAGATCTTACATGTCTCGATTCGAACGATTGTGCAGCCATGGGGGAATTCGATAGAATATGCGGTTCCCACCCGCATTTCGCACGGGCATGGTTTGCCCCGTGCGGAATGTTTAAGATGTTCACCCCAATGTCTGGAGGATCGCTATGAGCACGAAAGTAGAAACCTTCGCGTTTCAGACCGAGGCGCGCCAGTTGCTGGATTTGATGATCCATTCCGTCTATTCCAACAAGGACATCTTTCTGCGCGAGTTGATCTCGAACAGCTCGGACGCGCTGGATAAGCGCCGATTCGAGGCGGTGAAGAATCCCGAACTCCTCGCGGGCGACCCGGAGCTGCGCATCTTTATCGAAGCGGACCGGGAGAAACGCACCTTGTCCGTGGCGGACAACGGTATCGGCATGTCGCGACAGGAAGTGATTGACCTTATCGGCACCATCGCCAAGTCCGGCACGCAGGAGTTTATAAAGAAAGTGAAGGAGAGCAAGGAACAGGAGCTTTCCGCCGAGTTGATCGGTCAGTTCGGCGTGGGCTTCTATGCTTCCTTCATGGTGGCCGACGAGGTGACGCTGGTCACGCGCCGGGCGGGCGAGGATGGGGCCACCCGGTGGCATTCGACGGGCGACGGCACCTACACCCTCGAAGAAACCGAACGGGACGAGCCGGGCACCACGGTCACCCTCCACCTCAAGGATCACGATGCCGAGGACGGCCTGCACGACTACACGCAGGAGTGGCAGATCCGGGAAATCGTGAAGCGCTATTCCGATTTCGTGGCCTATCCCATCCAGATGGACATTGAGCGAACGGAAGTCGAGCGCGACGACGAAGGCAAGCCGGTGGAGGGTGCCGAGGAGAAGAAGGTGGTCAAGACCGAGACCCTGAACTCCATGAAGGCCATCTGGCTGCGTGACAAGAACGAGGTGACGGAGGAGGAATACACCGAGTTCTACAAGCACATCTCCCACGACTGGAGCGAGCCGCTTCACCGCATTCAGGCGAAGATCGAGGGTACCCTCGAATACCGCATCCTCCTCTACATTCCGTCCACCGCCCCCTTCGACCTTTTCCAGGTGGGCGGGCAGCAGCACGGCGTACATCTCTACGTGAAGCGCGTGTTCATCATGGACGATTGCCAGGAACTGCTGCCGGACTACCTCCGCTTCATCAAGGGCGTGGTGGATTCGGAAGACCTGTCGCTCAACATATCCCGCGAAATGCTCCAGCAGGACCGCCAGATCCAGCGCATGCAGCGCGGCATTGTGAGCAAGGTGCTCGACGCCCTTAAACAAATGCGCGACAAGGACGAGGGAAAATTCGCCAGGTTCTGGAAACAGTTCGGCCGGGTGATGAAGGAAGGACTCTTTCAGGATCACGACAACCGGGACACCCTTCTCGACCTCGCCCGCTTCAAATCGACCCACGACCCCGAGGAACTCACCACGATCAAGGCCTATGTCCTCCGCATGCCGCCCGAGCAGGAATCCATCTACTACATGACCGGTCCGAGCCGGAAGCAGATCGAGGACTCCCCCCACCTGGAGGCCTTCAAGGAAAAGGGCTACGAGGTGCTTATCCTCGACGAGCCGGTGGACGAGGTGTGGGCCCAGGCGGGCTTCACCTTCGAGGAAAAGAGGCTGGTCTCCGTGGGCAAGGGCGCCGTTGAACTGGGCACGGAAGAGGAAAAGAAAAAGGCCGACGAGGAACGCAAGGAGAAGGAAAAGAACTATGCCTCCCTCCTCGAATGTCTTCAGAAAAAACTCGACGACCACGTGAAAGAAGTCCGCATCTCCAACCGCCTCACCTCCTCGGCGGCCTGTCTCGTCTCCGACGCGGGCGATATCTCGCCCCAGTTGGAGCAGATGATGCGGAAGATGGGCCAGGATGTCCCCACGATGAAGCGTATCCTGGAGGTGAATCCCAATCACCCCATCCTGGAGAAGTTGCAGGCCATCTTCGACGCAAACCACGACGACCCGGTGTTGGCGGACTATGCCAGGCTCCTGCATGGGCAGGCCGTGCTCGCCGAGGGCGGCGAACTGCCCGACGCCGCCGCCTTCAGTAAGCTGGTGTCGGATCTCATGGTGAAATCCCTGTAGACCGTGGCCGCCGCCCGGTCCCTGGAAACACGGACAAACACGGATGGGCACGGACTTTCACGGACAACCGGCGATGGTCGCGCGTTTTTTCGTCCGTGTTTGTCCGTGCCCGTCCGTGCTATGGTCATGCCCCGGATTCAACCAAGGAGGCTTTTCACCATGCGTGGGTTCTGTCTGCTGTGCGCGGTGCTCATGGCTTCGGCCCAGGGCGGGGAACGGCAACTCACTTTCTCGGCCAGGAACCATGACTTGGACAACAACGACAACTTCTCGCCGGACGGCCGGTACCTTTGCTACGACACACGGGAGTTCATCGGACCGGGCATCGAGAACAGTCCCTCCATCGAGATGGTCAACCTCGCCACGGGCAAGGAAACAGTGCTCTACCGGCCGGAGAAAACCATCACCGGCCCCCACGCCGCGCCGGGCGTGGGCGCCGTGTCCTTCTCCCCGGTAGCCATGGAGGTCGCCTTCATCCACGGGCCGCCCGTTTCCGAAGTGCCCGCGCGCGGCTACTACGGCAAACCCAACCGGAACGGCGCGTCGGTCCCGGCGGACGGAAGTGGAAAGCTGACTTGGCTGGATTGCCGCGACGTGGCCACAGACCGCCCCACCACGCCGGGCGCCCATCGTGGCGGCACGCACCGTCACGAGTATGCCCGGGATGGCTGGCGCATCGGTTTTACCTACGACGACTTCCTCCTGCCCCAATACGGCCGTACCATCGGCTACCTGGAACCGCGCGCCGATGCCCCCGGCGGCGCGTCCCACTGGTTCGCCCTCCTGGTGCCGGTGGTGCCCGAGCAAGAGGCGAAGCCCGGCGACCTCGTGAAGGCCTGGGGCGACTCCTGGGTGGACTGCGCGGGCACCATGCGTGCTTTCATCGGCAGGGTGCGCGAGACCGACGACACCTATCAACAGTCTCTTTTCGTGGTGCATGTCCCCGAGACGGTGGATATCACCACGGCGGACGCCGGGTCCGCCACGCGCTTTCCGAGTCCACCCGAGGGTGTACGGATCCGCAGGCTGACCCACGACTACGCTGAGGGCATCGTGCGGGGCAGCCACGACGGCACGCGCATCGCCTACTACGGGAAAGACGGGCAGGGCGTGCTCCAGGTCTTCATCATTCCGGCCGACGGTTCCGAACCCGCCGTGCAGACTACCCATTTCCCCAAGGGCGCCGGACCGGGCCTCCGGTGGCACCCCTCGGGCAGAACCATCTTCTGCATCAGCGACAACGCCGTGACCGCCACGTGCGTGGAAAAGGGGCCGCGCTTTGGCGTCACCACCTGGCTCACGGACCGCGACGGCCCCGAACGCAGGAACTTGGTGGTCTCCCCCGACGGCCGCACCCTCGCCTACAACCGCGCCGTGCCCACCCGGGACAAAGACGGTAAGCGGGTGAAGACCTACGCGGGGGTCGATCCGCTTCAGATCTTTCTGATCGACCTTGAGTCGGGCCTTTGACGGATGGACCTTCCGGCAACACCCATGTCATGGAGTTCTTGCATCGTGCCGTCCGACCAACCATAATGGGAACCACCATGCGGCGGCTTCGTTGCGTGCCGTTTCTTCGTAGATGACACGACCGGCACGACTTTCCAAGTCAATACAAGGAGAAGCCCCATGAAACTCGGTATGGTCATTACGCAGACCGATCCGGAAACGGTATTCAATGCCCTGCGCTTGGCACTCTACAGCTTGGAACAAGGCGACACGGTACGCATTTTTCTCTCGGGCAGGGGGGTCGAGATCGACCAAATCGAGGATGCGAAGTTCGATGTCAAGACACTGGCGCAACAGGTGCTGGACGGTGGCGGAGAGTTTCTGGCCTGCGGGTCGTGCCTCAAGCTGCGCAATTCAGAGGGGTCGGAAGTTTGCCCGCTCTCGACATTGAAAGACCATTATGAGATCGTACGTGACTCGGATCGACTGGTGACCGTTTGACCTTGCGGCGGGCGGAGCCTCATTCAGATGTTACGGGTGTTCGACACTATCGCCAATGCGTATGATCAATGGTACGATACGCCGAAAGGCCGAGCTATCTTCCGTGCCGAACTGGCGTGTCTGGGGTCGCTCCACGATACGGGGTACGAAGGTTGGTTGGAAGTCGGTGTTGGTACGGGGTGTTTTGCACATTCCCTCGGCATTTCCAGCGGTATTGACCCATCACCGCAAATGCTGGCGATGGCGGCAGGCCGTGGCATCAACACTTGCGAAGGGTGCGCCGAGTACCTTCCCTTCCCGGCGGCCTCCTTCAACGGGATTCTCCTGGCTTTGACGCTGTGTTTCATCGAAGCGCCCGAACAGGCCTTGAAAGAATGCCGTCGCGTGCTGCGTCCGGCGGGTCGGCTCCTGGTCGGGATCGTACCGGTCGACAGCCCCTGGGGCAGGGCATACAGCGCAAGGGCCGAGAGAAAGCACACCGTCTATTCCGCGGGGCAGTTTAGAACCGCCGCGCACATGGAGGCCTTGGCCCGAGACGCCGGATTCCAGCTCGTCCACGCCCAAAGCACGCTCTTCTGGAAACCGGGACAAGCGCCGGAGGCAAGACCGCGAATCGAAACAGGAATCATCCCGGAAGCCGGGTTTCTCGGTCTCCTGTTTCGTCCCGTCCCTGGAAGGCCCGGGGCCGATACGGCTTAGACCGGCGTCTCCACCGCCCGGCCGAAGGCGCCCGCTTCGAGACCCAGGGCCTCTTCGTAGATGGCAAGCACGTTCTGCACCGGGTTGTCGGCCTGGATGCAATGGGCGGGCGAGAAGATGTAGCCGCCGTTCTTCGTCATTACCTTCAACCGGTGGCGTGCTTCGGCGCGGCATTCTTCCTCGGTGCCGAAGGGAAGGGTCTGTTGCGTGCTGATGAGGCCGCAGAAGGCCAGTTTGTCGCCGAACTCCGCCTTGATTTCCTCGGGTACCATGCCCGCCGGTTCGGGCTGCATGGCGTCGAGGATATCGAGCCCCATTTCCACGAAACGCGGCATGAGACGGCGCGTGTCGCCGCAGGAGTGCATCATCACCTTGCAGCCGAACTCGTGACCCAAGTCGTAGAACCGTTGTAGAATCGGACGGAAGAAATCGTCGAACACGGTGATGGGGTACATGGGGCCGAGCTGGTTGCCCGTGTCCTCGCCCGTACACAGGATGTCGATCTTGCCCTTGCCCGCCTCAAGCACCCGGCGAAAAACCTCCAGGTAGTGGTCGCAGCGCTGGTTGATGATGGCCACGCCCACGGGATCCTGCGTCATGATGTCGATCATGATCTGCTCCATGCCCCGGCCCCGGCCCACGCCGTTGTTGATGTCGGGCATGCCCGCGTGGCCCGTGCAGATGGCGAAGTCCTGGAAGGCGTCGCACTGCTCTTCAATGTGGGAATAGTCGTAGTCGTCCGGATCGGGCCAGGGGTAGGCCTCGAAGGCCTCCATGGTCGTTATCTCGGCGAGGGCCAGGTGATTCGGTTCGGGGTAGGAACCCCCGTGGCCGTGGTCGAACATCTGGTAGCCCACGCCCCACGGATCCACCATGACCGATCCCTCGGGCAAGGGCGGGAGTTTACCTTTGTAAACGGGCTGCACGGAACGAAAGTCCACGCCGAACTTGTCATGGAGTTGCAGCGGGTCGGTAAAACCGAAGTGGTCCATCAGTTTTTGCTGAATCTCCGGCGTCAGGTAGGTCTGGATGGGGGCGCGGTCGGATTCCTGGTGGTTGACCGCGGCGAGCACGCGTTCCTTGGGGGTCATGGTGGCGCTTCTCCGTGTTCACCGCCCGTGCGGCGGTTCCTGTATGGGGTTTTCCCATTATCCCTGAACCATCGGGGCAAAAACCATGTGCTTTTACGCGGACGCTTCTATTTGGAGTGCGGCAGCTTGCTGCCATCTTCTCTCGCCCACCCATGGTCACTGAATGGTCCGGGCCAGCCTCAAGAGGCGGCAAGCCGCCGGTAATGAAAGCGGCAGCAAGCTGCCGCACTCCAAATGATACCCCTACCGCGCCGCCTTCGCCTCTTCCATCATCCGCGCGAAGCGCTCGAAAAGGTAGCGGCTGTCGTGGGGGCCGGGCGACGCCTCGGGATGGTACTGCACGCTGAACAGGGGCTTGGTCCGGTGTTCCATGCCCGAGCAGGTACGGTCGTTGAGGTGGGTGTGGCTCAGGCGCATGACCCCGGGATCGATGGACGCGGGGTCCACGGCGAAGCCGTGGTTCTGCGCCGTGATCTCCACCTTGCCCGTATCCTCGCGGAGAACGGGCTGGTTTCCGCCCCGGTGACCGAACTTGAGCTTGAAGGTCCTGGCGCCAAGGGCCAGGCTGAGCACCTGGTGGCCTAGGCAGATGCCGAACAGGGGAATGCCGCTGTCGGCCAGGGTGCGAATGGTGGGGAAAAGGTAGTCCAGCGCCGCCGGGTCGCCGGGGCCGTTGGACAGAAAGATCCCGTCGGGCCGATGGGACAATACCTCTTCGGCGGAAGCCGTCGCGGGCAGTACGGTCACGGCGCAACCCTGCCCGGCCAGGCTCCGCAGGATGTTGCGCTTGATGCCGAAATCCAGGGCGACCACACTGTACTTCGCGTTTTCCGGCGCGGGCCAGTCGTAGGCGGTCTCAATGGTGACTTCCTTGACGAAATCGGCCCCGGCCATGCCCGGCTGGGCCTGCGCCTTGGCCACCAGCGCGGCGTGGTCGAAATCAACGGTGCTGATGATGGCCTTCATGGCGCCTTTCTCGCGAAGCAACTTGGTGATGGTCCGCGTGTCCACCTCGTCGATGGCCACGATACCATGCTTCTTGAGGTACTCGGGCAGGGTCATGGTGGAACGCCAGTTACTGGGTTCAAAGCAGCATTCCCGCATGACGAAACCGCGCACGAAGGGCCGGCGGGACTCCACGTCTTCCTCGTTCACGCCGTAATTGCCGATTTCCGTGTACGTCATGGTGACAATTTGCCCGGCGTAGGAAGGATCGGTGAGGATCTCCTGGTAGCCGGTCATGCTCGTGTTAAAGACGAGTTCACCCGGCGACTCGCCCTCCGCGCCCACGGCGCGACCTTCCAACACGGTTCCGTCTTCGATGGCAAGAATGGCTTTTTTCACGGCGTGATACACCTATGCTGCGTTGTGGGGAATTGGCGAAAGTATAGCAGATAGAGACCGTGGGTTTCCGCCGTGCGCCGGATTGGCAAATACCGGGACGGTTGCGTACCATGGAAGACGCAAGTCAAACCGAGGAGGAGACCACGTCATGACGCTGAAAGGTCAAGCAGCCATCGTAACCGGCGCGGGGCGGGGTATCGGACGCGCTATCGCGCAGCGTCTCGCCGCGGAGGGGATGCGCGTCGCCCTCTTGTCGCGCACGGCCCCGGAGTTGGAGGAGACGGCCCGTCTCATAAAGGAAGCGGGGGGCGTATCGTCCGTTCATCCCGTGGATGTGACCGATGAGGACGCCGTCCGGGCGGCCTTCGCGGAGGTGGCGGCCGCATGGGGAGCGGCGGACCTGCTGGTGAACAACGCGGCCCGTTTCAACGCCCTGGGACCGGCCTGGGAAGTGGACCCGGCGGATTGGTGGCGCGACGTGACGGTAAACATCCAGGGCGTCTTTCTTTGTTGCCGCGCGGTCCTGGCCGGCATGCGGCGTCGTAGGGCGGGGCGCATCATCAACCTTATCGGCGGGGGCACGGGCGGACCCTTCAAGTATGGCTCGGGTTATGGTACCAGCAAGGCCGCCGTCATGCGCTTCACCGAATGCCTGGCGGAGGAGGTGAAGGAGGACGGTATCAGCGTCTTCGCCATGGGGCCGGGCCTGGTACGCACGGCCATGACGAACCTGCAACTGGACACGGAGGCGGGCAGGAAGTACTTTGGCGTTATCGCCAACGCCTTCGCGGAGGGTCACGACGTGCCGCCCACGTTGGCCGCCGAATTGGCGGCCCACCTGGCAAGCGGTCGTTTCGACGCCCTCACGGGCCGTGCCTTCAACGCGGGGGACGACATGGCCACCGTGGCGAAACAGGCGGACCGCATTATCGCGGAGGACCTGCGCACCTTGCGGATGCGGTAAACCGGAATCGTGCGCGGGGCGTGATGCCCCATCTCGCTGCCACAGGTCCCACAGGTCCCATAGGTCCCATAGGTCCCACGGGGCCCCTGCGTCACTTCCGGCGCACGCGAACCTCCGAGAGGAGCAAACCGCCGCCGAAATTGACCAGGCGGAAGTCGGCTCCGCCGTTCTGGCCGTGAGCAAAATGGGCGCCGGGCAGGTTGAAAACCACGGTGCGCCAGGCGCCGGTGCCCGCCAACGTGACTTCCGGGCCGTTGCGGTAGGAACTGCCTTCACGGGCATCATATTGAACGCCCACTTTCCCCGGCGTGTTGTCGTACAGGTCAACCTCGATCACCACGTCGCCATTCGTGCCGGCGAGACCCGCGCTGAAATGTTCGTCCACCTCGAAATACAGGTAGCGAAGCCTGTCGCCGGGCTCCTGGACGATTACGTCCCGTCCGTTCCGGTGCGCGTGGTGGAAGGGACCGTCCCCCACTGCGATGGGCGCGAGACCCGCATGATCTTCAGGCGGCGTGAAACGCAGCGGCGCCAGGGAGCCGCCCCGGTCTTCCACGGGCGACATCTCGTGTCGTTTCAGGAGCAGGAAGAAGGTGTAGGGATCCACGAATTCGATGTTCGGGTTGAGGGACCGCGCCTTTTCCATGACCGCCTTGTGCCACGAGGGTGACTTGAGGATGGTGCGGATAAAGAAAAACTTGGGCGCGTTCACGCCCGCCATGCCCGCCACCCGCGCCCCCGCGTCCTCCGGCGCGCCATCCAGGTCAAGGGCCATGCGCAGGTAGGGCATGGTGCCGCGATACACGCCCCGCGGCGGGATCTTCTGCCCCGCCAGGCCATCGGGTGAAATCCGCAGGTAGGCTTCCAGGCCCGCCTCGCCCATGCCCGGTGAATGGCCGTCGATGATGAAGCCCGTGATGGACAGGTCGTAGCGTTCGGCATAGGGCTTGTTGTGCCGCACCCAAGCCTCCCAGCCGTTCGACACCGCCAACATGCCGGGGTTGAGGTAACCCGCGCCGCCGTCGCCGAAGATGAACCAGTCGTTGCCGGTCTGATGGGTGCGCACGTAGTCGAAGACATGGGGGGCGCGCGCATCCAGGTTGGGATTAATGGCCCAGGCGCAGGGAATCGTGCCATGGGCGGGGTCTGCCCACCAGAGCGGTACGTGGTAATTCAACCACGCGGCGGAATCATAGTCGCCCATGTAGAAACAAATGTAGACATGGGGCGCCACCCGGTCCCGTGCATCGAGCAGGCCCCGCTTGCGCAACGATGCGGCGTTGGGCCTGGGATTTTGCGGATAGTGCTTCTTGAGGGGGTAATGGTGGTAAAAAGAAGCGTTGCTCATGCCCGAGAAGCCGAGGGCGTCCGCATCCATCACGCCGCGATACTTCGAGACCATCTGGGCATATTTCCATTCCGTGTCCACCCCGCCGTGATGTCCCCCGGCCCGGGGGGCGTTGGTGTACTTCCAGGCCCACGGGATGAACCCGCCGATCTGAAAGACCTCCCCCTCCGCGTTGCGGTACATGCTCTGCAAGAGGGCCTCCAGGGTTCGCCCATCCGTGCCGGGCGCCTGTCCCCGGTCGTCAATGGGCGATTCCTCCTCCCACACATGGAGATCGAAGAAGAAGGCCCGGCGACTGATGAAGAAATCATGGTTGGTGAGGGTGGCGTTGCTCAGGCCGCTTACCGTGGGGTCGCGCAGCCACCAGGCGTCAAGATAGTACGCCATGAACGCCTTGGAGCAGCGGCCCGTATCCAGGTACCGGGCCTTGGCCCAGAGGTAGGCATCACACTTGGCGCTTCCCGTCGAGGGCTGATCCGTTCCGGGGATAACGCCCTTCCCCGTGAAAAGCGGCCCGCCATCCTCGGCCATCAGCCGGAATTCATCGCGCGTGAAGGGAAGGGCAAGGGCCTTCACGCGGCGGTAGAGAGAACCTTCCGCCGGGTCAAAACGCAGGCAAGGCCGGTCCTCGACCCCGGCGATGGTGCTGGCCAGGTTCGACGTGGCGGGCACGCGATCGTCATAGACCACCACCCCCGCGAAAACGTCCGCGAAGCGGCGCAGCAAGTTCTCCACGGTACGGACCTTTTCCACGGGGCGATCCGCCAGCCACGCACCGGGCGCACGAAGCGTCTTAAACCAGAAGTCGTCGGGTTGCGGCATGAAACGCACGAAAAGCCTCGGACCCTCCCGGTTCACGATACCCTGCACGGAAGCCACCAGGTGCAGCGTATCCCATGCTTCGCGGGCCTGGGCCGGGTCGGCCGGATCCAGTTCATTGAGCGCCGTGAGATCAATCACGGTAATGGGTCGATCTTCGCCCGTGGCGGAGAATGGAAAACAGGTCGCCAGCATGATCATGGTGGCCAGAGGCATGGGAAAGTCCTTCTCGAAATGTCCTGCACCCGCCACGGGAGGCTGCGACAACGGCCTCGTCCCGGTGGGGCACATTTTTCGTTCAACATCCGCCATTCAACCAAGACGGCGGACGGCTATAGAATAGCAACGCTCATATCCTCTTTCTATTAATTCACTGGGACCGTCAATGATGACCGCGATACGGGTCTCGAACATTCCTGCATTCCCGCATGGTTCTTGCTGTTTTTACGGTTTTGAGATACAATACATCCAACCCCTGTTGGGACGAAGTGCCAATCACGGCGTACCGCTCCCCTAATATGCAAGAGGTCCATATGGTTTTCTCTCGCCCTGTCCGCATGCTTTTTTTTCTCGCTTTTCTCGCCACCATGGTTTGCACGGCGAACGCAAGTGTCACGTGGGAGTTTAATACGGACGGCGATGCCGAGGGATGGACTGCGTGGCATAGTATGAGCCTGACGGGCACTTCGGGGGGCGTGCTTTCGCTGAACATGACGGGATCGGATCCCTATTTCGGTTCTTCCATCTTCAACGCCGACGCGGCCGCGAATCCCTACGTAGTGATACGCATGAAGGAAACGGCGGAGGGCACGGCGCAGCTCTTTTGGGGCACCGTGGCCGAGAACGGTATGACGGAGGCCAAAAGCACCCGTTTTCCCACGGGGAACGCGAATACCTGGCAGACCCACATCATTGATCTCACGGCCCACGCGGAATGGACGGGAACCATACGGCAGCTTCGTATCGATCCCGCCGGGGGCGACACGGGTAGTGTGGACGTGGATTTCGTGCGGGTGGTGCCTTTCAGCGAAGTGCCCCCGTCGCTCCGTGTCGACAGCTTCACCACGACAGACCAGGTGGTGGTGGGCGTGGGGGACACCATAGACGTGGCGGCGACCATTGCCAACGGCGGTGGGCAATCCCTGAACAATCTTTCCGCCAGCCTGACCTTGCCGGCCGGATTCACCTTCGTCAGCGGAACGGCGGTGGCCACGCTCGCCAGCCTTGGCGGCGGGGGGACATGGGTTCTGAACTGGCAGATTCGCGCCGGCCAGGACGCGGCCGGCCCGGTCACGCTGGAGGTGGCCGCCGATGAAGACGGTCCCGTGGCGACCACGAACCGTGTTTATGCCTTCAGTCCCATCCCCAACGACACCTGGGCGCCCACGGCGGCGGCGGTCCGGCAGGCCTCGGGGGCCATGTGGCTGGGCAACGACAAGGTGCGCGCCGTCTTCCTGGATTCGGGCCTGGGCTACGGCGCGACGGCTTTCGACGTGAAGAGCGGCGCCACGTGGCGGCGCATGGCGGTCATGCCGTCCTTCAGCACCATTGCCCTCACCCACGGGCTGGACACCACGCGCGACGCGCTCTACGTACCCACCGTGACCACCCTTGCGCCGGGTCCCGGCACGGCGACGCTTCGTTTCAGCGGCGCCTGGGCCGACGCGGCAAGCCACGGCTGGACCTTCCAGTTTGACTTCACGGTGCGCGACGGCAGCGACGTCATCGAGACCCAGTACAGCGCGCTGCCCGCCCAGGCGGAATCGCTGGCTCTTTTCGAGGGTCCCATGCTCTACGTGGGCGCCACGTCTTTCGGCCAGGCCCGCGACGCCGGGATCTTTCCCGGCCTCGAATGGGTCGTGGGCAACGAGGTGACGTCGAGCATGTTGGACGTGACCACGGACGCCTATCTGCGCTATGTGCCGGAAACGACCAAGGTGACCGTGCCCGCCATGAGCGTCTACTACCAGAACGCGGCGGTGGGGCTCATGTGGGATCCCGAGTTTCCCAACAACGGCGCCACCCACAAGCTCTCCGCCGTGTACGCGGTGCCCGAGCGTTTCGCGGGGAAGGACGCCAGTCTCATGGGACTTTTCGCACCTTCGACGCCCCAGTATGTGCCCGAAAACGGCCGTGAAGCCCGCGACGATTATCCCGTGGGCGCGGGTGAACTGGTCCTGATGCGCAGCCAGATCGTTCTGACCTGTCCGGCGGACGGTCCACTGGTGGTGCAGGAGCGGTGGTTCGACTACTACGGCATCCCCGAAAACCTCGGCTACCCCCGTGGTTCCCTGACAGAGGAATTGAAGTTCACGGTGGACGCCTTCATGACAAGTCTGTGGATTCCGGCGGAGGAACAGTGGGAGATGTACCTGGAGGGCGGCACGACCTTCGACGCCCAGGGCCGTCCCCCTTCTTTCATGCAGGCCCTCGAATTGGGCGCGCGCCATGTGAACGACCCCGCCCTTGCTGCCGCTTATAGAGACCGCTATAACGTGGCCCTGGCGGCCGGTGCCGGCACGGTGGACTACACCCTTCCCTTTTACGTAGGGGATCCGATTCAGACGGTCAGTAACCGTCTGGAAGCCATCGGGGGCTACCTGGCCAGCCAGTGGGACGACGGTTCCTGGCGCTTCGACGGCAACGCGCTGCTGAACAACGACGAACCCGCCAGCACCTTGGGGCCGGATGGCGCATCCGAGTTGGGCACCTCGGCCTACCGGGCATTACAGGTGCTGATCTACGCCCGTCTGACCGCCGATGTGGCCGCCACGGAGGCCGGTATCCGCGCCCTGGAGAACATGGCCACCTTCGAGGTGCCCCGAGCGGCGCAGGTATGGGAGATCCCCGTACACTCCCCGGACATACTCGCATCGGCCTATGCGATCCGGGCCTTTCTCGAGGGCTACCAGATCACCGGACGCCAGGATTTCCTCGACGAGGCGGTGTACTGGGCGCGAACGGTTCTGCCCTTCGTTTACACGTGGGGTCAGAGCGAATGGGACTGGATGCAGTACGGTTCAATCCCGGTCTTTGGCGCGACCAGTTACGTGGGGCCGTGGTTTGGGCGAATCGTGCAATGGAACGGCCTCGAAACCGCCTACGCCCTGCTACAACTCGCGCCCTATGACAGCACCACGGATTGGGACAAGATCGGTACGGGTATCCTGGTCTCCGCCATGTACCAGCAGGAAACCTCGGCGGCATGGAAAGCGACCTACCGCGATTTCTTTGTCACCAAAGACGGCAGCCGGGGCGGTCCGCTCATCAACCCCTCCCGTTTTGTTCCGCCCATCCTCACCAAGATGGGCCACGACCCGGAAACACGCACCCTCATCTTTGACGGGGGATCTTCGCCGGTCCATGTAAGCAGTGGCGCGGACCTGGCGAAACTGTCAAACACGGCCATCAACTTCTCCGCCGACTACCTGCCGGGTGAGGTGACCTTCACCCTCGTGGCGGGTATCACCCGGCCCAGCGCCATCTTCAACGGCGTAATTCCCCTGACGGAAACGGCGGACTTCTCGAGCGTGACCGATGGATGGCGCTACGACAACCGCTATGGCTGCGCGTCCATCAAGCTCACCCACGGTGCGTCGCCGGCGAACATCCAGGTTTTCGCGGCGCCCCGCGTGCAGCGGCTGCTGCCCGATGTGGTCAACCACGTCAACTTCCAGTTCAATATCGACGGGGACTTCCAGGGCTGGAACCCGGCACACCACATGACCAACGCCGTGGTGGAACAGGGCGCTCTTGTGGCCACAAGCGAGGGCAACGATCCCTACATGACCCGCACCCGCCTGAATGTGTCGCCCAACACGATCACCCACGTCACCGTTCGCATGAGTACGAGTGCGGGCAGTTCGGCTCAATTCTTCTACGCCACCGACGCGGAGAACGCCTTCACCGCCACCAAGGTCGTCACCTTCCCCATCACGTCCGACGGCCAGTTTCACGAATATACCGTGGATATGGCGAGCGATGCGGAATGGCCGGGCCATACCCTCACCGGACTTCGTCTCGATCCGCCGGGGATCACGGACGCCGTGTTCAAGGTGGACTACATCGTGGGCGGCACGCTCGACTACCGCGATGGCGACGGCATCGCTGACGCCACCGAAGGCACGGCGGACCCCGACGGCGACGGCGTCGCCAATGACCTGGACGACGACAGTGACGGCGACGGCCTCCTCGACCAGGACGAGGGAGAGGTCGATACGGACATCGACGGGGTTCCCGACTACCTGGACACGGTGAACGCCACGGTGTGGGTGGATTTCGCCTACCAGGGCGTTTCCACGGGATCGATTTACAAGCCTTTCCACACCATGGGCGACGGCCTGACCTCCCTGGCTACCGGCGGACGCCTCCGCATCAAGCCGGGCGAATCGAATGAGACGCCCCGCGTGGCACGGGCCATGCACGTTGAATCCTTCCAGGGTATCGTTCGCATCGGCACCGCGCCCCCGGCCGCGAAATCGGCCGCCGAAGCGCCGGCACCCATTCCCGTGATCACCGTGCGGGCCAGTGATCCCGCCGCAGGTCGCTTCCTTGGCCTGGTTCAGGCCATTTTCGCGGGTACGGATTTCGACACCACGACCTTCGCCCCGGTCATGCCCTACCGGCCGAATGAAAAAAGCCCCCGCCTGCTGGGTGAGGAAACCATCATCGCGGTCCGCCTTCGCGCCGACGCGCCCATCGACGTGGACACTATCCGCGTGAAGGGCGGAAGTGGAGGACTGGAATGGATGCCCGCCCAAGGCGAAGGCACCGAGGATATCTGGGTGTTGTTTCACCCCCGCGATGCCTGGGAAGCGGGCCGGGTAACCGAACTCATCGCCCAAGCTGCGACGGAAAGCGGCGCGGAAATCACCACGCCGGAATTCACTTTCGAGGACGGAACACCGCCACCCGGGGGAATGGCGTTGTGGCAGCCCGACTATTCCGAGGATTTCGACGCCACCAGCCTGGACCTTGCCGCTGAGGCCAATGACCGGGCGGAAGTGCGCCAACTGCCGGGGGAAAAGGGGATTGCCATTGACCCACCGCAGGTCTTTCCCCTGCCCCAGCGCATTTGGCTGCCCGTGCCGCCCGGCATGGACCCGAACATGGCGCGCTTGTCCTATTACCAGGCCGAAGGGTCCGCGCCCGGTTGGTATCCCGCCGACCAGGTCGAGGGCTGGCTGGTCCCCGGCAGCATGCTCACCCTCACCATCGAGGGCCAGGACTACCTGGGTTTCCTTGTCCGCCACGGCGGAATCGCGAGGATAGACGCCGGGTAAACCGGGAATGCCATGGGAAGTGGACTCGGTGGAGCGGTTTTTCGTCCAATGGGACTACCCCGCCCACGGTGTCCACTCCCTCACCCCAGGGCGCCTCGGCCTTTGCCTGCCTATTTCTTCGCGGGCAGCAGGAAGAGCCGTCCCTCGCCGTCCTCCAGGCTGAGTTGCAGGCCTTCCATGCCGGGGCTGTCGTCGATGGCGGGGACTTCCTTGCCCGACCACTTGTCGATCTCCATTACTTGATCATCGGGCACGTCAAAGACCACCGTGGGCCAGGCGCTGATGGCGTAACGGTAATTGTTCAGCAGTACCGCGCGACGGCCGTCCTCGTGTTGGAAGACGCCGACGAGGTAGTCGTTGGGCGGGTCGTGCCTGGCGCGGACAATGTCCCGGATGGGCGTGCCTTTCAGCACCTTGGCGGCCACCATGTCGGGACCCACCCGGTAGACGCCCGTGCTGGTGAGCTTCATGAGGGTGGGACCGAGGTTCACCAGTTGCTCGTTCAGGCGGCGGGCCTGGTAATAGTGGCGCGTGCGGCGGTCGTTCCGCTCGATGATGGCGCCGCCCTTGGGAAATTCGCCGCCCGGACCGGGGGTGTAGTAACAGAAGTAGAGAACCCCCTGCGCGCCATAGGCCAGTGAACTGTAGACCTGCCAGCGTATCTGCCCTTCCGTGGGGTCGGTGTGCGGGCCATAGGGCATGACGTTGAAGAAGTTCCAGAAGGGGATTCCCGCGCGCAAGGCGTTCTCCCGCATCACCGCGAGATCCCTGCAGTAACCGTCCCGGCCATCGCCATCGGGCATGAACCGGGGATAGTGGTCCATGCTCAGCACGTCCACATTCACCTCGTCCACAAAACGGGAGACGTATTCCGCGTAGGACTTGGCGCCGAGTCCGCGGGGGCTGGCGTAGCCGGGAAAGAGGTTGATGTAGGCCAGCTTTCCGGGCCGCGCGTCCCGCACCGCGTCCACCTGCTTGCGCAGACCGGGGAAATCCCCGGTGTTAGGTTCGTCCTTGAGGGAATAGCCCCAACAGGCTTCGCCCTCGGGCAGATCCTCGGGGGCGGTTCCCCGGGAATGGACGATGGCCCGCAGCCCGTACTTCTCGCACAGGGCAAGCTGACGCGCCACCGTCTCCGGGGTACTCGCGCCGAAGCCGCCGATGACCATCGTGAAATGGGCGTCGGCAATCTCCTTGTAGCGCGCGTCCGCCTTGTCGTCCATGGGCGGATCCACCCAGAAACCGATGGCGAAGCGGTCCTGCTGAAAGCGTTTCACCGTGTTTCCGTCGGCGGTCCATCCCGTGGTCGCCAGGCAGGTTGCGCACAATGTCATTGCGATTATTCGCATGATCCGGATCTCCTTGGTAGAGCCTGTCCTGGGGAGATGACCCACAGGTCCCATAACCTACCCTTCGTATACCGTCCGGCCCGCGCAGAGGGTGCGCTTCACCAGCCCCCGCACCGTCATGCCGTCGAAGGGGGAATTGCGGCTGAGGGAAAGGAACCGGCCCGCATCGACGGTCCATTCCGCCTTGGGGTCGAAGATCGTGATGTCGGCAGGTCCCCCTTCGCGAAGGACGCCCGCGTCCTCGAGGTTGCAGATCCGCGCGCCGCCCAGGGTGAGCAGTTCGACCATGCGCTCCAGGCTGATGTGGCCGGGTTCCACCAGACCGGTGACGGCCATTGCCAGACAGGTTTCCAGCCCGACCACGCCGAAGGGGGCGTACTCGAACTCGACCTCCTTCTCGGTGCGCGTGTGGGGCGCATGATCGGTGGCGAGACAATCGACGGTGCCATCCTTGATCCCCTCGATAATGGCGAGGCGGTCTTCTTCTTCCCGCAGGGGCGGGTTCATCTTGGCGTTGGTGCTGAAGCCGCGCACCGCGTCGTCGGTGAGCATCCAGTAGTGGGGGCCGGTTTCGCAGGTCACGCGAATGCCCTTTTCCTTGGCGCGCCGGACGATGGCCATGCCTTCCTTCGTGGTCACGTGCTGGATGTGTACGTGGGCTCCCGTGAGTTCGGCGATGCGGATGTTGCGGTCGATGCGGATTTCCTCGGCCGCCTTGGGAATGCCGGGGATACCCAGGTGGGTTGCGGTGTAGCCTTCGTTCATGTGGCCGCCCTCGGCGAGGGCTTCATCCTCGCAGTGGGCCAAATAGGGCAGGCCAACCATGCGGGCATACTCCAGGACCCGGCGCAGGAGGGCGCTGCTCGCGATGTCCTTTCCGTCGTCGGTCACGGCCACGGCGCCCACGTCTTTCAACTCGGCCATCTCGGTGATTTCCGCGCCTTTCATGCCCTTGGTGGCGCTGGCGGCGGGGCGGACCCGAATACAGGCCGTTTCCCGCGCGCGGCGGTTGACGAACTCCACCATGCCCGCGTTGTCGATGACGGGGTTGGTGTTGGCCATGGGCACCACGGTGGTGAAGCCGCCCCGGGCCGCCGCGCGGCCGCCGCTGGCGATGGTCTCCTTCGACTCATAGCCCGGCTCGCGGAAGTGGACGTGGATATCCACCAGGCCCGGACAGACCACGCAGCCCGATGCGTCCATCACCTCGTCGCCGTCGAGATCCTTCCCGACACGGCGGACGGTGTCGCCGTCGATGAGCACATCCATGGGCTCGGAAATGCCTTGGGTCGGCTCGATGAGGTGTCCGTTCTTGATAATCAGGCTCATGGGTCGTATTCCTCTGTATTGGGGAAAGCATGCACGGCTTGGACTCTATGGACAGGGAACAACAGGGGCAACCTCCTTCTTTCCCGGTCCGTAACGTCCATTCCTAGCCGCCGTTGACGAGCAGGTGCAGGATGGCCATGCGGATGGCGACGCCGTTGGTGACCTGTTCGAGTATGACGCTGCGGGGGCCGTCGGCCACCTCGGCCGCCAGCTCGATGTCGCGGTTGATGGGGCCGGGGTGCATGATCAGCGCGTGTTCCGGCGCGTGCTTCAGGGATTCATTGTCCAGCCGGAACAGGCGAATGTATTCCCGCAGGCTGGGGAAAAGACCGGCCTTTTGACGCTCCAACTGGATGCGCAGCGCGTAGAGCACGTCCGCTTCATGCACGGCTTCGCGCAGATCGTACGTCACCCGCACCCCCATCCGCTCAATCTCCATGGGAAGGAGCGTGGCCGGGCCGCAAAGGGTCACCTCCGCGCCCAGTGCGTTGAGGCACATAATGTCGCTTCGGGCCACGCGGCTGTGGGTGATATCGCCCAGGAGCGTCACCTTGACCCCGTCCAGCGTGGCCTCGGGATCCTCGCGCACCCGCCGGATATGCTCCCGCATGGTGAAGGCGTCGAGCAGGGCCTGCGTGGGATGCTCGTGCCGCCCGTCGCCGGCGTTCACGATGTGCGATTCGTGGGCCGCGGCCAGGATGTGGGGGGCCCCCGCGCAACCATGGCGCAGAACAATCACATCGGCGTGCATGGCTTCGATATTGCTCAGCGTATCATGAAGGGTTTCCCCCTTCACGGAACTCGACGTGGAGGCGGCGATGCCGAGGGTGTCGGCGCTGAGGCGCTTGGCCGCGAGTTCAAAAGACGTGCGCGTGCGCGTGCTCGGTTCGTGGAACCAGTTCACCACGAGACGTCCCTGGAGCAGGGGGACCCGCTTGATGCCGCTTTTCCGGGCGGAGACCCCGGCGAACTGGGGCGCCGTGTCCAGGATTAGCTCAAGCTCGTCCCGGCCCAGGCCGTCGATCCCGATGAGATCCTTGCGCGTCCACACCGTTCGGGTTGCTTCCCCCATGGGCGTCATGCTCCTTCCCTTTCGTCACCCTCGGGATAGCGCTCGACCAGCACCGCGTCCTCGCCGTCAATCTCCTTCAGGTGAACCGAGACCCACTCATCGCGTTGCGCGGCCATGGACCAGCCCAGGTAATCCGCCTGTATGGGGAGTTCCCGGCCGCCGCGATCCACCAGGCAGGCAAGCTGTATGCGCGCCGGGCGCCCGTAGTCCATCACCTCGTCCATGGCGGCGCGAATGGTGCGGCCCGCGGCCAGCACGTCGTCCACCAGCAGCACGGTCCGTTCATCCACGTTGAAATCAAAATGGGTCTCTCCCCGGGGCGCACCGATACCGCGGCCCGTCTTGACGTCGTCGCGGTACAGGGTGGTGGCGAGGGATCCCACGGGCGGCGTGATCCCCGTAAGATCCCCAATAAGGGCGGAGAAGCGTTCCGCCAGCGGACGGCCCCGGCGCAGGATGCCCAGGATCACCAGTCCGCCAATGGGATCATTCCCGGCGACAATCTCCCGCGCCAGCCGCTGCAAGTGCTCGCCCATGACGCCGGCTTCCATGATTACCGTGGATTCGACAGGGGGCTGTGATCGATTCATAGGCTCCATCCTGACAAGAAAAAGGCCCCCTCACGTACATGAGAAGGCGTGCGCATATCCCGGTACATCGTGGTCTGTATCCGTGTGGTCGGTTCATCCCGAGGCTTGGGCGAATTGTAGCAGGGGCTCCCCGGCGATGCAAACAAATGAATTGCAGGAGCCCGCGCGGAAACAGGCTCCGCCGTTCGTGCCGGTCCATATTACCCCCTCTCCATTTACAAAAGCCCCTTACCCGTGAAATGCCGTACCAATGGTCACGAATACATGTTTCTCCCTCCTTTCCGTCATTCCCGCTAACGCGGAAATCCATGGGAAAGGCCAAGGTGCTGCCTCACTGCTGTCCAAGACAGAATCGCCGTAACGCTTCGACCCGCATAGAATAGGGTTCTTTCCTTTCGAAATCACTTTTTTTGGATCAGGTCTCCCGTTTTCCTGTTGCCCGGTTAAGGGGCCTGTCCAAGACCGGGCAAGGGTAATTCCAATTGTTGTGGGGCGGGCTCGATGGGTGGCGTTTTGAAGGGG
>JAJRTN010000139.1 GCA_024278275.1 Candidatus Hydrogenedentota bacterium | reverse complement strand
GAGAGTTTATGACTCTGCAGGCGCAACCCAATTATAGGACACTTTTTTTGGGCATTGCAGCAAAAGCCGCGCCCCATAACAATCTCGAACCAACATCTCGCCTAAACAGGCATCAACAAAACGATTATGGGGCAGGCTCTACCTTAAAGAAGTTGGACAGAGTAGACTGAAACAGCAGTCCACCAGGTCCACTTACTTCCACCGAGACAAACGATGGAGACGATTCGATGGGTCAGGTTAGCCGGCGGGTCCCGTGCTTTTTCCTTCTCACGCTTTGCTTCACCACCGTGGTATCGGCTGTTGCCGCACGTGAATGGCCGGACTTTCGGGGGCCCGCGTGCGATGGGAACGCGGGGATGGGCACGGGCATCCCCGTGACCTGGAGTGAAAGCGGGCACATTGCCTGGAAGACCGCCCTGCCCCATTCCGGCCTGTCTTCGCCGGTGATCATGGACGGGGTGATCTGGCTTACCGGTGCCACGGAAGACGGGCGGGAATCCTTCGTCCTCGCCATCGACGCCGATACCGGAGCGATCCTGCGCAATACCAGGGTGTTCGAGACCCCGTCCCCCGAACCGTTGGGCAACAACATCAACGGCTACGCCTCGCCTTCGGCGGTCCTTGAAGCGGGCCGCGTGTACGTTCATTTCGGCAGCTACGGCACCGCCTGCCTCGATGCGGCCACGGGGGCGATCCTCTGGACGCGCCGCGACCTGCCCTGCCGGCATTACCGCGGTCCCGGTTCGTCCCCCTTCCTGTTCGAGGACCTGCTTATCCTGTCCTTCGACGGCGTGGATGTACAGTATGTGGCCGCCCTCGACAAGAATACGGGCGAGACCGTCTGGAAAACGGATCGTAGTACGGTGTGGCATGACCTTGACGACAAGGGCCAACCCAAACGGGAAGGGGATTTTCGCAAGGCTTACTGCACGCCCATTATCATCGAGGCAAAGGGAGGGCCCCAGCTCATCAGCTTGGGCGCGGCCACCGCCTTCGCCTATGACCCGCGTACGGGGCGTGAAATCTGGAAGGTTCATCACGAAGGCCATTCCGCCGCGCCACGGCCCCTGTTTGGCCATGGCCGAGTATACCTGGCCACGGGCCATGGCAAGGCCGAAGTCCTGAGCATCCGCCCCGATGGCGAAGGCGACGTGACGGACAGTCGCGTGGACTGGCGGTATGCCGGTCGCGCCGTGCCGCGTGAGCCGTCCATGCTTCTTCTCGACGGTCTCCTCTACATGGTGAGCAACGACGGCTTCGTCACCTGTCTGGAGGCGGCCACGGGCACGGAAGTCTGGCAGGAGCGCATCGGCGGCAGTTACATGGCGTCCCCCATCCACGCCGATGGCCGTCTTTATTTCACCAGCATGCAGGGGAAAACCACCGTAATGCGCGCCGGACGCGAACCCGAAGTACTCGCCGTCAACGAACTCGATGACAGCTTTCTTGCCTCGCCCGCCGTCTCGGGGAAGGCCCTTTTCCTGCGCGGCAAAACCCATCTGTACCGGATAGAGGAAAAGTGAGGATGCGTGCCCGGTTTAGCGCCATGGCGGGATATGGCGTCATTATCCTCTCATGGGTTGCTTGCTTGTACATGCTTTGGCTTTGGTGCGGCATCGTTTTCCTGATGGATTAGCCGCGCTCCGACACGACAAGATGCCCCCCCTGGAGAGCGGTCTTCATGCCGCGGAATAATCCCCCGAATGCAGTGCTTCCGCTTTCCGCAATTCCGCCGCCGTAAATCCGGCGGCATCCGAGGCGGCCACGCAATCGGCCAGCTCGGCCTGGTTGCGCGCACCGGTAAGGACGGTCGAAACGTGGGGATGATCCAGTACCCAACGCAACGCGGCCTGGGGCATGGACCGCACGTCACCGCGAACCAGGTACCGATACTGGTCCACGTAATCCACCCGTTCCGCCACCTCGTCCCGGCGGTAGCGGGAATTGAGGTTGTTGGGGGGGAAGACCGTGTCCCGCGTCACCGTACCCGAAAGAAATCCGTTGGCCAGGGCTTCCCGGGCCACGACGCCCACGCCGCCCTCACCGCCGATATCGGCGATGAGCGGGGCGGACTCCCGGTTCAGCAGGCTGAGGACCACCTGGATCACATCGATCTTGCGGTCGGACGCCCAGTCGCGGGCCATGCCCTGGGTGTTCTGGAACATGGAGATAGAGTGGCCCACGGCGCGAACTTTTCCGTCCTTTTTCAGGGCCGCCAGGGCCTCCCACACATCGTCGTGGATTTCGTCGGCACTGAAAGGGGAATGGAAGAACAGCACATCCAGCCGGTCGGTGCGCAAACGGCGCAGGCTGGCCTCCACCGATTCACGGGCGCGTTGTGCATGGAAGTTGGGAAGGCACCCCTCCGTGGGATTACGGCCAAATTTAGTTGAAATGAGGACGTCGTCCCGTCGTCCCTGGAGGCCCTTTCCGAGGATGATTTCCGAAATCCCATCCTGTTCGGCATTGCCGTAGAGCGGGGCGGTGTCGAAAAAATTGATGCCCAGTTCGATGGCACCGCTGATGGCGTCGAGGGCGTCCTTCTCCGCCACGTCGCCGTAGGCGCCCGAGGCGAAGGACCAGGTGCCCAGGCTCACCTCGCTCACTTTCATGCCGGTACGTCCGAGCTTTCGGTATCGCATGCTCCATCTCCTCAACCCGCTTCAGACCGGCGCGGGTTCCGCGCCCCGGGCGTAGACAACGGGGTTTTGCTCATCATCTTCCATCACGTCACCGACGGTCAGCTTCGCCAACTGTGCGCTGGTAAGGATGTTGGGCTTGCCGTTGAAAGTGGAGCCCACGGGCATGAACGCGCAGGTCATGGCGCGCCGCCAGCGGGGCGTCATGTTCGGGGTGGCGCCGTGTACCGTGAGACCGTTGTGGAATGAACAGCTCCCGGCCTTCATCCGGCCAACGACCGGCTCGATACCTTTGAAGTCGGGGTGCGTCTCGAAAAGTTCCGGCATGTTCGCACCGATGGGGACCACCGAGTAGTCCTCTTTCTTGTGGGTTCCGGGCAGGAAAAAGAGGCAACCGTTTTCCGGTCCAACGTCGTCGAGGGCAATCCAGATGGACGTGGCGTGGGGGGAGGAGAAGGACCAATACACGTTGTCCAGGTGCCATGAGGTGGGATTGGACCACGGCGCCTTGTAGAGGGCCTGGTCGTGCCAGACGCGCATGGCCTCCACCCCTTCGAGTTCGGTGGCCAGTTTCCCGATGCGCGGGTCGAGAATGAGTTCCTTCACCGCCGGGTTGTCCTGCCACAGGTTAACCCGCTGCTGAAAGACCTGGCCGTAGTACGTGCCCGGCCGGTCTTCCGGGCCTTCCCCGGGGGTATCGTGCGCCAGGCTCTTTCGGTCGGGGAGCATGGCATGGTCCCGTCCCCGGATAGCCTCGTCCAGCACCTTGCGCCAGTGCTCCACTTCCTCCGTGCTGAGGAAATCTTCCAGGATAATATAGCCCTGTTCCTGGTAGAAATCGATCTGTTCGGGACTCAGGTTCGCGTTCATGAGACAGGTCTCCTGTTTGCCCATGGCCGGGCCGGGTTATCTGAACAGTAAAGGGGCGGGCGGGCCGCTTTATTCCCGACCTGCCGAATTGCCCGCCCGAAGGCCGCTGGACTTGCCATGGGGCCATCAGTAAAATGCGCGCTGACACGCACCGACCTGCATCCCCGGGAGGGAATCCGCCTTGCATGCTCTTACCGTGCTGCTTCTTCTGTCCGGTATGGTCACCGGTTTTTCGGCGGACCGGCCTTCCGATAACGACCTGGTTTCCCCGGAGGAGGAAAGTGACATCATGAGTGACCTGCAATCGCTTCAACCGTTGGCCTTCCGGCCCCTGCCCCTGGGGGAGATACGGCCCGAGGGATGGCTGAAGCGCCAGCTCGAAATCCAGGCGGCGGGCCTGAGCGGCCATCTGGACGAGGTGTGGCCCGATATCCGGGACAGCCAGTGGTTTGGCGGGCATGGCCGCGATGGCTGGGAACGGGCGCCCTATTGGCTCGACGGGGTCATTCCACTGGCCTTTCTCCTCGATGACGCGGCCCTGAAGGAGAAGGTCACGGGCTATGTGAACTATGTCCTGGATCACCAGGAGGACGATGGCTGGCTGGGGCCGCGTGATCCCGGAACGACGAACGCGGAAGTCCGGGAGAAGTACGACCTGTGGGCCATCTTTCTCGCCCTGAAGGTCCTGGTCGAGTACCACGGCGCCACGGGCGATCCCCGCGTGGAACCGGCGGTATACAAGAGCCTTCGCGGTGTCGCGGAATACATGGACAGGAGTCCGCTCTATAACTGGGGCCGGTTCCGGGCCTTCGAGGCGCTCATCGCCATGGAGTGGCTCTACGAACGCCGTTTCGAAGCGTGGTTGTTGAAACTGGCGGATACAATTGAAGCCCAGGGCTTTGATTGGGCGGTGTTCTTCAAGGACTGGCAACGCACCGAGCCCACGGAAAAGGGAAAGTGGAACTATGAAGGGCACGTGGTGAACAACGCCATGGCCCTCAAGGCCCCGGCCCTGTGGTGGCGGCTGACCGGCGATCCGGCGGCCCACGGCGCGGTCTTGGATATGATCGGTAAACTGGACCGATACCACGGCATGGCCACGGGCGTTTTCACGGGGGACGAATGCCTCGCGGGAAAGAATCCCACCCAGGGCACCGAGCTGTGTGCCGTGGTGGAGTATATGTGGTCCCTCGAAGTGTTGACCGCCATTTTCGGTGACGCGGCCTTCGGCGATCGGCTGGAGAAAATCGCCTTCAACGCCCTGCCCGCCACCTTTTCCCCGGATATGTGGGCGCACCAGTACGACCAGCAGGCCAACCAGGTGGAGTGCAGCATCAACGAGGACCGGGGCTGGAACACCAACGGCGCCGATGCGAACCTCTTTGGCCTGGAGCCCAATTTCGGCTGCTGCACGGCCAATCTCAGCCAGGGATGGCCGAAGTTCGCCGCCCACCTCTGGATGACCACGCCCGAGGGCGGCCTGGCGGCCGTGGCCTACGCGCCGTCCCGGGTGGACACGGAGATCGGGGGTGTGCGCGTGGTGGTGACGCTCGACACGGACTATCCCTTCCGCGACGCCTTGCGTTTCACCGTGGAGACGGCGGCGCCCGTGCGGTTTCCGCTCCTGTTGCGCATTCCGGCCTGGAGCGAGGACGCGTCGGTCCGGGTGGACGGCGCGTCCGCCGTGCCGTGCCAAGCGGGCGGTTTCCACCGTATCGACCGGGAATGGGAAGGAACCGCCACGGTGGAACTCACGCTCCCCATGCACGTCCGGGGCGAACGCCGTTACCACGACGCGATCACCCTCGAACGGGGCCCCCTGGTCTATGCCCTGCGTATCGGCGAGTCGTGGCGGCGGGTACACGCCGACATGCCGAACCGGGAACTGCCCCACGGGGACTGGGAGGTGTACGCCACCACCCCATGGAACTACGCCCTCGCGGTGGATGAACAGACCTTGGACGAGACCGTGGTGTTCGAGGAAGGGCCCGTGGGCGACCGCCCCTTTTCGCCGGAAGGCGCGCCCGTAACGGCGAAAGTGAAAGGGCGGCAACTCCCCGCGTGGGGGCTGGTCAACGGCAGCGCGGGCGAATTGCCCCCGAGTCCCGTGGTGACCGACACGCCCCTGAAGACGTTGACCTTGATTCCTTACGGTTGCACCAATCTCCGGGTGACGGAGTTTCCCACGGTCAGTCTTGATTGACCACCCCTGCCGTTTCCCCGTGAACCCGTGATTTCCACCCTGGTCCCCTTTCATCGAGGTTATCCATCCCTTGTGCCCTGTATCGAAGTACCTGGCCGGACTCAATCCGCGCCAGCGTGAAGCCGTTGAACAGACCGAAGGCCCCGTGCTGGTGCTGGCGGGCGCGGGCAGCGGCAAGACGCGCGTCATCACCCACCGCATCGCCTACATCCTGGGAAAGCGGCTGGCCGAGCCGCAGGAAGTCCTGGCCGTGACCTTTACCAACAAGGCCGCCAACGAAATGCGGGAGCGCGTGGCGGGCATTGTGGGAAGCAAACGGGCGGGGAAGGTGGTCATTTCCACCTTTCATTCCTTCTGCCTGAAGGTGCTGCGGAAACATATCGAACACATCGGCTACCGGAAGAACTTCACCATTTCGAGTGAGAGCGACGCCCGGATGCTCCTGCGTCGTGTGGTGGACGACCTGCCTTCGGCGGAGGGCTTCGACATCGGCACGTTCAAGGCCTCCATCAGCCTGCACAAGAACCGCACGGATCCCACGGCGCCCGTGCGGCCCGGCCCGGTGGAAAAGGAATCCCGGGAGAAGTACGAGGAGAACCTGGGCCGGGTCATCGACGCCTACCAGTCCGCCCTGCGCGCGGCCAACAGCGTGGACTTCGACGACCTGCTGCTGCTGAGCCTCCAATTGTTCCGGGAGCATCCGCGCATCCTGGGGCATTTTCAGTCCTTTTTCCGCTACGTCATGGTGGACGAATACCAGGACACCAACGGCGTGCAACTGGAATTGCTGCGGGCCCTGGTCGAGAAGCACCGCAACCTCTGCGTGGTTGGTGATGACGACCAATCCATCTACGCCTTCCGGGGCGCGGACAGCCGGAGCATCCTCGGCTTCGAGCAACAGTTTTCCGGGGCGCGCGTCATCACGCTGGACCAGAACTACCGGTCCACGAGCACCATCCTCGAAGCGGCGAACGGGGTTATCGGGAACAACGTCATGCGCCACCCCAAGAAGCTGTGGTCGGAGCTGGGCAAGGGCGCGCCCATCGACTGGATCGTCACGGCGGACGAGGAGGAAGAGGCCAAGCACGCCGTGCGCTGGCTCAAATACATCCAGGAAAAAACCGGGGCCTGCTACCGGGACTTCGCCCTGCTCTATCGTTCCAACCAGCAGTCCCGCCCCCTCGAAGTGACCTTCCGGCAGGCGGGAATCCCCTACATCGTGGTGGGTGGACAGGACTTCTTTGAGCGGGCGGAAGTAAAGGACATCGTTTCCTATCTCAAGGTGCTGGCCAATCCCCGCGACGAGGCCGCTTTCCTGCGCGTGGTGAACATGCCCCGCCGGGGCATCGGCGACGCCACGCTTCACGCCGTGCATGATCTCTGCCGCAAGGAGAAGCTGAGCTTTGGCAAAGCCCTGGCCGAAACGCTCAACCGGGGCCTGGCTCCACCCGGTGCGGCGAAAGGCATTCGCGCATACCTGTCGCTGCTCACGCGCTTCCGCAAGCGTTTCCGCGAACCGGGTATCTCCCTGTGCGACGCGGCCGCGGAACTGGTGGGCGCCATCGACTACCATGGGGAATTGCAGCGGATGGCCCGGAATCCCGAGCATGCCCACAACCGCTGGCTTAACGTGGAGGCGGTGTTCGACGCCATCAAGGCCTACGAGGCGGACGCGGATAACCCCACATTGGGCGGGTTTCTCGACGAGAGCCACCTTAATGGAGACGGCGAGGCCTTCAGCAGGGAAGACCGGAAAAAGTCGGGCGTGACACTCATGACGATTCACAGCGCCAAGGGGCTTGAATTTCCCTACGTCTTCATCATGGGCGTCGAGGAAGGCATCCTGCCCCACGAAAGGAGTATCGCCGAGGGCGGGCTTGAAGAAGAACGCCGCCTCTTCTACGTGGCCCTCACGCGGGGGAAGCGGCACGTCACGCTTTTCGAGGCCCTTTCACGCAGCCGCTTCGGCAGGGAGCGCATGAGCAAGACCAGCCGTTTCATGGAGGAGATCCCGGGGCAACTCCTGCGGCGGCACGTGAAGGCCGCGCGCGACATGGTGGAAGCAAAGGTCGCGCCCCCCAGGCCCAAGGCGAAGAAGCGTCGCCCGCGCAAGAAAATGCCATAGAGACATCCGCGAAACAGGGGGCCTTCTCACGTGTCATCCTAACCCGGCGTAGCCGGAACCAGGCATCGTCTCCACGGAGAACCGTGGGAACGCGGGGAAGTAGGGCCTTGGCCCACCAAGCCTATGTGTTTGAGGCGATACCGTCTTGCCATGGGGAAGGTTGTGGTGGGCCAAGGCCCACCCGAATTGAGAAAGGCCTTTTTCCAGGGGGGCTGTTTCGTCGTCAAGTTTTCCGTCTTTTTTTGTGGCACAGCCGCCCTCGGCTGTGGGCCGACAGGCCCCTCAAAATAAGGCACTATAGGGTTGGCGACACGAGGGGGGGCACCCGCGTGAAGGCCAGGGAGAGATTCTTCCGCCAACCGTGCGTATTCAATGCCTTCTGCTCCAGCATTTCAATCGCGTCCAGGTTTTGCGCAATCCAGGCGGGGGCGTTTCCTTCCTCAACGGCCTGACGAAACATGCCCGGTACCCAGGCATTGCCGTGTGCGCGTGAGATCGCGGCGATGTCTTCACCGAGCGGCACCAGCCCGAACTTATGTCCTGGAAGCACGCTTGGCGCCGGGAAGCGGGCCAATACCGGTTGAGTGAGTCCCAGGGGGTGTACCGCATACGATCGGATGTTCTCCCAATTGGTAACGCACCACCATGAAGTCAGGACTTCTGCGTAGGGGCGGTTCGCCAGACCACCGGCATCTTCCCGTGGATCCCGTTGCCCCGCGCCAATATGGGCGCGGGTGATGAAGCTTTTGCAGGAATATAACGAAGGGCACTCGATTCCATCCGAATAGACATGCGGGTAAAGATCGAAGATGCTGCTTTTTTCATCCCCTTCGGGCGTCAGCAACTGGGTAAGCTGGACACGAACCGGATGCTGGGCAAGTTGCCGGGGATAGGATCCCAGCGTCAGGAGAAAGACGAAAAGCAACCCCGCGGGGACCAGGAATTGCTGTCCTCGCGCGGCGCACCCGGCCGCCACCTGATCGGCCAGGCCGGCCGTGGCGGCCACCACCACCAGGACGTAAGGGAACAGGAGGAGACGAAAATGCCAGGTGTCGCCGCCCATTTTTACCACGTAGGCGGTTTGGAGCACTGCGATGAATAAGAGAACGGCGCGCGGACAGGGCCTGGTGGCGCGCCGGGAAATGGGGCGGCCCGCGGTATGGAGGAATACCCCCATGGCCGCGACAAGTAACAGGAAGTGATAGGGTTGCAGGGCATCGTGAAGATAAAGCAGCCCCTGCCACGGGGCGAAGGCCGCCTTCAGATAGTAGGTGTTTGGGAACAGGTCGGCGTAGTAGTAAATGCGAAAGGCCAGCCATGAGCCGTTGAAGAGCAGCCACCACGCGGCCAGGCCCCAGGGAATACGCCGGTCTTGCAGCACTTTCCAGAGGAAGAGGATCACCAGGGTCAGCGCCAATTCGGGACGAACCAGCGGGGCCAATCCAAGGAGGATGCCGATTCCCCGGTTTTCCCGCGCCATCACGTACACTGCGACCAGTGCCGCCACCACCAGGACCAGCGGGGTCTCCATACCGGAGGTGAACCACGTGGCCACGGCAAAATTCGGAGCCAGCATGGCCAACGGCAGGTTCAGGCCCTGCGAATCCGGTGGGGAGAGTGTCCTGTTCACCACGATCAGTATATACCAGAAACACGTATAGGCCACCACACCGGAGAGAAGAATGATGACGGCGTAGTCCAGGCCAAGAGCCCGAAGGAGAATGAGAAGCAAACACCAAAGGGGGCTGGTAAAACCCTCCACGAATTCGCCCCGGTTATACACCAACCCGTTTCCCGCGATGAAATTATCCACATACCGAAAGTAGATAAAGGCATCATCCAGGCACCACGTATACAATACTACCAACGCGAGCCCGGGAAGGTACACGAGCCACTCCGCCGTTCCGGGCCGCACCCACCCCCAAGTCAATCCATTCGCCGTACTTCGATTGCGTATTGGGTTGTCCTCGGCCACATTAGATTTGGATTTGCTGTACATTTAGGCTCTCTGCCTATCGCTCGGCTGCAAGCCGTCCCGCGTGAATCTGGCAGATGGCCAGCCCGAGGGCGTCGGCGGCGTCGTCGGGCCGGGGCGTCGGGGTTCATCAGGATCTTGCTCATCTCCTGCATCTGCTTCTTGTCAGTTTTCGCGACTCTCCGGAAGACCTTGACTTGGGCTGAACTTCAAACGAACACAGGCGTGGAAAACAGCCGGGGTGTGCCCTGGTTAGGCCGGCTACTGAATGACACTATCGGGCAAGGGGACATCTAAATCCTTGCAGATCTTTCGTACAAGCAAGTCCCTGATCTCGCGATGCCGGGGGATGGCCGACCGCGTATTTCTGCCGGGGTTGCCCCACCACGAGTGGCGTCCGCTCTCACGGATGAGCAGGCATCCATGGGCGCTCAAATGCTGAACGAGTTTGCTCCGCTTCACGTCAAAGGTTCACGATGGCGCGCTCATAACCCCCGGACGCGGCCGCTATCGCGTCTTGGCGATTCATCGCAATAGCTTCCTCCAGCGTCACGCGGAGCGTCTCAAGGAGATCGTTCCGACTTCGCTCCTGGCAGTTTACGCCGGGAATCTCCTCTATCCAGCCGATCCAGTAATCGCCATCCTGTTTTACAACCGCAGTATACTGGTTCATATTCAACACCTCACGAAATGGTCCATCCCGACTGAAATAATTGTAACTCCTTATCACTTGCCCGGCAAATCGTCCCTTGGCGCAAAGCCCTTTTTGCAGCAATCTCGACAGGGAAAATGCCTCATGGCAGGGATCCGATCCTCCCCGCGTGAATCTGGCAGATGGCCAGCCCGAGGGCGTCGGCGGCGTCGTCAGGCCGGGGTGGTGCGTCGAGGTTCAGCAGGATCCTGATCATCTCCTGCATCTGCTTCTTGTCGGCCTTGCCATAGCCGGTGATGGCGGTCTTCGCCTCCGCCGGACCATATTCGCCGATGGGAAGCCCGGCGAGTTCCGCCGCCAGGGCCAGCACGCCCCGTGCCTGGGCCACGGAGATTCCCGTGGTGACGTTTTGCTTGAAGTAAAGCCGCTCGATGGCCACGGCGTCGGGCTTAAAGGTTTCGAGGAGGCCTTGGGCCTCCTCGAAAATGGTTTTCAGCCGGGCGGCGAAATGCTGCCCGGCGGGCGTGTCGATGGTGCCGTGGGCGATGTGTTTCAGCCGGTTGCCCTTTCCCTCCACCACCCCGTAGCCCGTGGTGGCCGTGCCCGGGTCAAAGCCGAGAACACGCATTCGCTCTAATCGGCCATGGCCGCGGCCATGGCTTCGTCCGTGATCTCCACATTCGTGTAGACGTCCTGCACGTCGTCGTTATCTTCCAGGGCTTCCATCAGTTTGAGGACCGTACCGATGGATTTGGCATCCACCTCCACCGTGGTTTTGGGGATCATGGTCAGCTTCGCTTCCGACGGGGAGATGCCCATTTCTTCCAGGGCCGTGGCCACGGCATGAAGGTCGGACGGGGCCGTCTGGATTTCGTACATGTCGCCCTCCGTATCGACATCGTCCGCACCGGCTTCGATGGCCTTCTCGAAGATTTCCTCCTCGCTCAGCCCTTCCTTATTGATCATGATCAAGCCGCGCTGGTCGAAGTTCCAGGTAACGGCGCCGTTTTCCGCCATGCTGCCGCCGTACTTGGTGACGAGATGGCGTACCTCGGCGACGATGCGTCGCTTGTTATCGGTCAGCACATCCACGATAAGGGCCACGCCCGAGGGGCCGTAGCACTCATAGCGGGTTTCTTCATAGGTTACGCCCGGAAGTTCGCCGGTGCCCTTCTTGATGGCCCGGTCCACGTTGTCGCTGGGCATATTGGCGGCCCGGGCGGCCAGCATCACCGTGCGAAGCCGCGGGTTGCCGGCGGGGTCGCCGCCGCCGATTTTCGCCGCCACGGTTATCTCCTTGGCAAGCTTTGAAAAGATCTTGCCACGCTTGGCGTCCGCCGCGCCTTTCTTGCGCTTGATGGTACTCCATTTTGAGTGACCGGACATGCACGTATCTCCAGCAATTATTCCATTTTCCGCGATGATTTTTACCGGCCTGCCGGAGTCACCACGGGGTGCCAGATGCTCCGGTTTGTGAGGATTGCACGGCCCTCACAGGCTTTTGCGAGTATAGCAGGAGGGCCGTGAGCCGCGCAATGGCAGGAATGGCTTTTACCTTCGTTGGCGGACACCCGGCGTGGTTGTTATAATCGTGGCTTCCACGCGGAGGGAACCATGCGAACTTTGATCTTCGGGGCCAAGGGGCAACTGGGCCGTGACCTGTTGACCGTTTTTGGCGCAGTGGGCGCGGTGCGCGGCCATGATTTGCCCGAGGTGGATATTACGGACGAGGCAGTCCTGCAACCCACCGTCGAGGCTTTCGGCCCGGACCTCATCATTAACGCCGCGGCCTACACCGACGTGGAGTCCGCCGAGGATAATTTGCAGCAGGCCTTTCTCACCAACGAGACCGGTGCGCGGTACGTGGCGGACCTGGCGGCGTACCACCGGGTGCCGGTGGTGTATTACGGCACGGACTACGTTTTCGACGGCACCTCGGACCGGCCCTACCGAGAGGACGACCCCGCAGTGCCCCTCGGGGCCTATGGCAAGTCCAAGGCCGCCGGCGAGGCCGCGACGCGGAAGAGCAATCCCTTCCATTTCATTATCCGCACGGCATGGCTCTATGGGCCCGGCGGCAACAATTTCGTGGAAAAGATCCTGCGCGCGGCGGCGTCACGGCCTGAACTCAAGGTGGTGGAGGAAGAAGTGGGTTCGCCCACCCACACCCTCGACCTGGCGGAAGCCACCCTCGCCCTGGCACGGACAAAGCACTACGGGACCTACCACGCCGTGAACACGGGTCAATGCTCGCGCTATGCCTTTGCCCGGGAGATCCTGAATATCGCCGAGGTGAACGTGGAGGTCCGCCCGTGCGACGCGTCGGCCTATCCCACGAAAGCGCCCCGGCCCAAGTACTCGGTGCTCGATACCGCCAAGCTCACGGAGGCCACCGGTTACCGCATGCGGCCCTGGCGCAAGGCGTTGTTGGACTACATGCAGCGAAGGGACGACGGCGAATGAAACGCATCATGGTGACCGGCGGCGCGGGCTTCATCGGTTCGGCCTTCATACGCTACCAACTCCGGCGTGACCCCGGGATACATATCGTCAACTTTGACAAGCTCACCTACGCGGGCAACCTGGACAACGTGAAAGACGCGGACCCGGCGCGGCACACCTTTATCCGGGGCGATATTGCCGACCTGGACGCTGTATTGGCCGCCATGGAAGGGTGCGACGCGGTGGTTAATTTCGCCGCCGAAAGCCACGTGGATCGCAGCATCATGGGTGCCACCGAGTTCCTCCGTACCAACGTGGACGGCGTTTACTGCATCGTCGAAGCGGCGCGGCGGCTCAAGACGGAGCGGGTGCTGCTGGTCTCCACCGACGAGGTTTACGGAAGCATCGACACGGGCGCCTTCCTGGAATCGGATCGGCTCAATCCGCGCAACCCCTACAGTGCCGCCAAGGCGGGCGGTGAACTCGTGGGCCGTTCCTTCTTCGAGACCTTCGGCGTACCGGTGATTGTTACCCGGGGTTCCAACACCTACGGTCCCTATCAGTATCCCGAGAAGGTGTTGCCCCTGTTCCTCACCAACGCCATCGACGGCGAAGGATTGCCCATCTACCGTGGCGGCGAGCACAACGTGCGTGACTGGCTCTTCGTGGACGACCATTGTGCCGGCATCGATACCGCCCTGCGACGGGGCACGCCCGGCGAGATCTACAACATCGCCGGCGAGAACGAACGCGAATTAATCACCCTCACCCGGAAGGTGCTTGAATTGACCGGCCGCGACGAGTCGCTCATCCAGCCCGTGCCCGACCGTCCCGGCCACGACAAGCGCTACGCCATTGATTGCGGCAAGCTGAAGGCCCTGGGTTGGCAACCCGCCATGGACTGGGAAGAAGGCATGGCGCTCACGGCACGGTGGTACCGGGAAAACGAGTGGTGGTGGCGTAAGATCAAGACGGGCGAGTTCCGGGCCTACTACGAACGCCAGTACAGGCAGCGGGGATAAGGCATCCGCGAAGGTGAACACTACGGGGCCGTTCCATTGCCGGGCTTTGGAAGGCTTTGCTACACTTTCACGCGTATGCATTGAGGGAACTTCCGTTGTTGCCAACCCGCAAGGTCGTGGTGTGTCATGGTTTATCTGGCGCGTGAAGAGCGCAATATCATCCTCCTCTACGCCTTCACGGACCTGCTGATCTACTGGGTGGCGTTGAGCCTGGCGACGGTCTCCCGGTGGGATGCCTTTCATCTCCTGGATTTTCCGGAGTTGTGGCGCGACCGCGCCCTGTGCATGGCGATTTTCGGCGCGGCCGCCCTGGGCGTGGGCTGTTATCACGCCGACCGCATGTTGGATCGCTTTGACGCGGTGTATTACGCCCTCATTGCCCTGGCCGTCTCGGCCTTGACCCAGTTCGCCATTGTGGCCCTGGCGCCGGTGGACCAGCGCATGATCTCCCGCCGTGAGCTGGTCATCGGCAGCGTCCTCGCGGCGGTGATGCTTCCCCTGTGGCGGCTTGCCGCCGTGGGGCTGATGTAGCGTTTTCCAGGCTTGCAGCGCTTTTTTTACGTGCTGGGAAACGACAAGGAGGGCAAGGCCCTCGCCAAGGAACTCCGTCAAAGCCGCAGTGTCCGCGTCGATGCCCGGTACATTTCCCCGGAGAACCTGGAACGCCGCATGTTGCGCCGTGCCGAACGGGGCGAGTCCGCGCCCGTCATCGAAGAGGCCATCGTCACCCTGAGCGGCGCGGAACGCAAGCGGGTGACGGAATACCTCCGGGTCTGCGAGACCCATTGCCGGCGCACCTATCTTTACCCCAGTTTCGACGACACACTTCTTTTCCAGCAGCAGAACCTGGCGAGCGTGGCGGGGCTCCCCTTAATCGAAGTGCCCAGCGGCGACCCGAGAACGCCCTACCTCCTGCTGAAGCGGCTTATCGACATCGCTGTCGCCTCGGTCGCCCTGGTTCTCGCCGCGCCCCTGCTGCTGGTCGTGGCCCTGGCGGTGGCCTTCACGTCGCCGGGAGGCGTGTTCTACTGCCAGGAGCGTTTGGGCCGTCACGGGAAACCCATCCTCATACGCAAGTTCCGCTCTATGGCGTACAACCCCGAGGCGGACAAGGGTCCCACGGAGCGGGCGAAGCCCCGGGACGCGCGGGTGACCCCCGTGGGGCGCTTTATCCGGAAATACAAGCTCGACGAATTGCCCCAGTTGCTGAATGTCCTGCGGGGTGACATGAGCCTTATCGGGCCGCGGCCGCTGTGGAAGACCTTCTTCGAGGAAAACGGCGAAAAAACCACCCTTTGGAAACGCCGGCTCGCCGTGCGGCCCGGGCTGACGAGTTTGCTTCACGTGCAGGGCAACAGCTTTGCCAAGGCCGGTGATTTCCTCCGCTACGACCTCATCTACATCAACAACCTTTCCTTCATGAATGACCTGCGCATCCTGATGAAGACCATTCGCATTGTCCTGGGCGGCAAGGGGGGGGATGCCTGACATGGAACGGCGCTCCCTGAAGAACCCGCGCACGGCCTTGCGGACCTGGGCGGGCCTGCTGGCCCTGCTGGCGTGCGCCATCGCCGCCGGGGAATACGCCGCCATGCGCCACGGGCTCGCGCTGCGCGCCGCGCGGCCCGACATGTACCTCGAAGAGGCCGTGGCGCGCCTGAACGCGGGCGACTTTCCCGGCGCGCTCGTGGCGTGGCAACAAGCCGAGGAACGGGGGCCGAATGATCCCGCGGTATACAAGGTGAAGGGCGATATTCATCACCGCATGGCCGAGGCGGGCAAGGCCCCCCGCCGCGTGGAAAACTGGAAGAAGGCCGTCGTCGCGTATGAAAAGGCCCTTCGTCTTGGCAGCAAGGCGCCGGGGGTGCGCATGAACCTGCTGGCCTGCCACCTCAACCTGGAACAATACGACGCCGTCGTCGCGGCGGGCCGCCGCTTTCTCGACGAAGGCGCCACGGACCCGGCCTATTACCGCTTCATCGCGACGGCCTGCTTCCGGCGCGGCCGCTTTGTCGAGGCCGTTCCGTACCTGCGCGCCGCACTGGAGGGATTCCCGAACGACCTCTACCTCATGGGACTGCTCAAGCAGACCTATGAGAAGACGGGGCAAGCGGCGAAGGCCGGTGAGATGGACGTGCAGATTCGCGACGTGGAAAGCCGCTTGAATACGCTCAGCGGGGGGGCGCCCCATGAATGACGCCCTGGCCTGGCCGAAGGTGTCCATCCTTTTCCTTACCCTGAACGGCATGGACGTGGTCGAGCGCACCCTGGACGCCGTGTTCCGCCAGGACTATCCCGGCGAGGTGGAAATGATCCACATCGACTCGGGTTCCACCGACGGCACGGTGGAGGCTGCGAAGCGCCATGGGGTCGAAACCCGCGTCATCGACCCGGCTGAATTCCATCACAGCCGCACCCGGAACCTCGCCGCGGATCTCGCTTCCCATCCCATCCTTGTTTTCCTGACGCAGGACGCCGTGCCCGCCGACGATCAGTGGCTGCGCCGCCTGGTCGCGCCCTTCGAGGACCCCCGGGTGGGCGGCGTGTACGGGAAGCAGATTCCGCCCGAGGGCATGGGCGCCTTGCGTGGCTATGCCCTGCGCTGCATCTACCCCGACACGCGGTAAGTGCGCGACTTGGCCGAAGTGGAGCGTCCCACCCTCGCTATGACCCGTTTCTCCAACGCCAACTGCGCCGTGCGCCGCGACCTCTGCCGGACGATTCGCTTTCACGAAAGCGCGCTGGTCTGCGAGGATCACGGCATGTGCTGGGGGATTCTCCAGGCGGGCCACCGCGTCATCTACGAACCCGCCGCCGCCGTTTTCCACGGCCACGAGCGGAGCTTGCGCCAGGAGTTCGGTTGGGCCGTGGACAACGCCATCTCGCTCAAACGCATGGGCATCCTCGGCAACCCCGCCCTCGGCGGCGAGATGCGTTACGGCATCCAACGCATCATCCGCGAGTGGAAGCACTTCTGCGGCACCGGCCAATACCACTTCGCCGTGGGCAGTTTCCTCGTGAGTCTCGTTCGCTGGCTTGGCGTGCAAGTGGGCAAACGGGAAGACAAACTGCCCAAAGCTATCTTGCGTCGACTCTCGCCCGGAACGAAGTAAACCGTCCTTCCCCTGACGACGGGGAACCATTTGCCGGGTCGGGCAATCTCACCGTATAGACACAACCACGCCCTTCCGCGGCCGCCTTGCGAAGCCAGGGCGTATGGTCCAACTGTTCCAGGAGCGCCGGGTCCACCGGGCAGGTGTCCGGGCAAAACACGGCTCCCACGCCGAAGCGGGTGACCAAATCCCGCCGCGCCGCCGTACTGGTCGCGGGTTGGAAAAAGGAAGCGGCCAAGGGTTGCAGTTCCCGGAAGGGAAGCTCGCTGAGATTGGCCGCGCCCGGGCCGCCGAGAGGACGAAGTCCCGGCCGCATGGCAACGATCTCGCCCATGTGGATGGGGGACCAGGGCGGAACCAGCACGGCACCGGGCGGTATCTTGTCCATGAGCCGTCCGTCGGCCTCCGTAACGTACTCGTAGTGGAGGTAGGCGAAAGGCCCTTGGCCGGGTTCCCTGCCGAGGGGACCCTGGAAGTACAGGCCGGCCACGGTGAGGGAGACCATGCCACAGGCCACGAGGGTCGCCCATGCGGCACGCGCGACCGGCCGGGGCAACCCGGACAATCCCACCGCCGTGAGCGCGGCCAGGGGAAGGGGCAGCAGCACCAGGAGCCGTTGCGGCGTGAAGCGCAGAAACCAGCATTGCCCGAAGGCCGAGAGGGTGAGTGCCGTGAAGCCCAACAACCAGAGGATAAGCCAGGCGATCTCGCGATCTTCTTCGGTGGCCGGTAACGGTGGCCGGCAGCGGGCGATCCAAACCGCCCCGAAAACGCCCGCGACCCCGCCCGGAAGCGCCCAGTCCGACAGGAGGATGGTGGCGGAGGTGTCGCCGCCGCGCAGCCAGTTGCCGTAGTAGGCCACATAACCCAGGTAGAGCAGGCTGTAGGCGCCGAGGTAGCCCAAGGCGCCGCAGGCCGGGAGCAGCACGCCCCCCGGCAATCGCGGTATCCGCGCGCGGAGGAAGGGAAACAGGACGATCCAGAAGAATACGGTCGTGGTGAGAAAGGGGATAAACCAGGTGGCGCCGTTGGTCATGCCGCTCACGTTCTCCCGAAAGTAATAGGTGAGTGACATGAGTCCCCAGGCACCTCCGGCGGCCAGGATCGTGGGTACCGTGAGGAGGAGGGCCGCTTTCGCGCGGTCCTGGCGGCGGCCCGGTTCGCCGATCAGGAGCCAGGCCATGGCCAGCGCCCAGAAAAGCGGCCCCATGCGCAGGTTCACGAAGCCCGCGAAAGCGTTGAACACGCCCGCGAGGGCCACGGGTGTCCAGCGGCCTTGCCGGAGCCCCCGAATGAACAGGGTGAGCCCATACAGGCCCGCCGCCAGGGGAAGGGTGTAGTAGAGGCGGGTGGACAGGAGGAGGGGGGAAAGGCTCTGTCCTTCGATGAGTTCGTATTGGGCGAGGCGTTGAAAGTCGGCCTGGAAGCCGGGGGCATCGACCCAACCGATCAGCCAGGATACCAGGAAGGCCACGCCCCCCAGGCCGCCACCGAGGGTAAAGAGATAGAAGGCCCGGCGGGCATGACGGGGCAGCACTTCGCAAAGAAAGCGATACGCCGCGAGAAGATAAACCGCGCAGGCGAGACCGTTAAGCAGCCCGAAGTAGAGAAAGGGCTCCATATGCAGGAGAAGGTTCGGGAGACCAAGCAGGGCATAGAGCAGGAAGTAGGGTACCATGTACAGGCGGTAGTCCCGTCCGTCCGCACGGTGCGTCACAGTGGTATAGGGCGAATAGAACCCCGAAGCGATGCTCGCGGTGCAGTGCATGAGGTGCGCGCTGTCGCCCGTATGCATTCCCGTCGGAACCGCGCCTTTCGGCGGGAAGTGGGCAATCCAGGCATGGGTAAGGGGCTCCACCAGGGACAGGGCGGCAATAATCGCGATGATCCCCCAGGGCAGGGCGCGAAACACACGAAGTTTTTCACCTCGTTCAATCATTCCGATTCACTTTCAAGAGAAGGGCATTACCCGCCTCAAGCGCTACGCTGGTCCACCCGTAGCTTTTCAATGCCGCGACGGTCTCCGGCGCGACGGGCGGGGCTTCCGGACAGATAATGTAGTCCACGCACCAGGATTTCACGAAATCGCGGCGCCGGCCTTCCGGCGTCTCGGGGGCGAAAAAGGTGTTCACCTTCCCGCCCATCCCGGCAATGTCCACGTCGCCGAAACCGAGGGTCCCCTGGCCGTGCACGGTCCGAACCCCGGGCCGCCGCGCCACCGCGATATCGCCGAAAAGCGGAATGGTCGCGGGGGCGAGCATCACGCCCTCCTCGATGGCGTCAACCACCCGTGCTTCATCGGGGGTGATGGCCTCCGTGTGGAAGAGTTGGAACGGACCCCGTCCCGGCGTGAAGCCCACCGGCCCCTGAAAGCAGAGACAGGCCACCGCCGCGGAACAAAGGCCACAGACAAGGATTACGCCGAGCAGGAACCGTCCCGTCCGGGGCCGGACCCGCATCCAGTGTTGCAGTCCCGCCGCCGTAAGCACGGCCAGCGGCACGGGCATCAACACCATGAACCGTTCCGGCATGAAACGCAGGAGGTAACCTTGTCCCAAGGCCGAAACCCCGGCCGCGCACAGCGGCAGGAACCACAACAACATCCAGGAAAGATGAATGGAAGGCCGCGAGAGCGAGGCCCGGCGACAGCCCGCCACGCCCCCGAAGATCGCGCCAACGAGGGCGGGGTCGGACACGTGGAGCGCGGCGGTCGCGTCACCCCGACCCAGCCAGTTGCCCCAATAGGTCTGGTACGCGCCGTAAAGCAACGCGAAGGCGCCCAGGTAGCCCAGGCAAGCGCCGGCCAACACGCGGCCCGACACGGGCAGACCGGCCCACGCGCGCTTAACGGCGGGCACCGCCGCGGGAAGGTGCCAGAAGATCACGCTCACGAGAGAACCAAACCAGATGGACCGGGTCAATACATGGGGGATGCCCGCCGCCAGCGTGGGGTTCAGCCCCAGTCCGAGAAGCGTCAATACCACGGCGGCCCCCACCGGCACGGCATAGAGCAACCCCAACACCGCCCGCCGCGCAACGGGCTCCTTACTTTGCAGCGCGAGATGACAGGCCAGGGCGAAGCAGAACAGGGGACCCAGCCGGGCGTTGATGCAGGCCGCCACGAAGAGCGCGATCATCCCCGGCACGTGGTCCCGCAAGCGAGCGCGGATACCTTTCCGCAAGTAGCGGGTCAGGGCCAGGAAGCCGAGGGCCAGGGGAAGGGTGTAGTACAAGCGTGGCTGCAATAGGATGGGGGATAGAAAGGGTCCCTCGATCAGTTCATACCGTGCCCAGCGGTGAAAAGCGATTCCAAAGCCCGCCGCGCCGTGCAGTCCCGCGGCCCCGGTGACGAGGAACAGCACCCCTCCGAGCCCGCCCCCCAACGCAAAAATGAGGAACGCGAGGCGTGCCTGTTCCCGCGCCGCTACCCGCAGGAAACGGTACACGGACCACAGGTAGAAAAAGCCGGAAGCGCCGTTGACAAAGCCAAGGAACAGGAATGGGTCGGCATGTACCACCGCGCCCAGCCATCCCACGAGACCATAGAGCCAATGATGAATCAATGGGAAGAGCGTTGGGCCATGAGGTCCGGCCGCATAGTGACAGGTAACATAGGCCGAGAAGAAATCATTCTGAAACATGCGCATGGCATGGAGAAAAAAAACGGTATCGCCAATGTGCAGGCCCGAGAACACGACATCGCCGGGCAGACCATACTTCAGCCACAGGTGCGTGGCCGGTTCGATCAGCCCGATGCCCAGGCAAATCCCCCAGACCCACCCGGGTGTGCGTGACGCGGTCATGGGGTCTTTCCCGCCCGGAGCAACCGTTCAAGTTCCGACGTGGAAATGCGCCGATGACGCTGGATGCGCCGCCGCGCCGCCAATGCGCGGGGCAAACACGCCCACAGGGAAAGCCAGGCCCGAAGCCACAACGTCAACGCCCGGGCGGCGCCCAGGTCACATCGCACCGAGGAAAAAAGACGACGCGCCTGGTGCATGCGTTCCATCAGGATGGCGGGGCCGTTGCGAAGGATCAAGAGCCAGGGCATGTTCCGCAGCACCAGCAGCGCGTGGTTCCGGTAGCACTGGACCGACCGCCACCAGGTGCGCCCCGCGATGCTGGCGGAACCGATGTGATAGGCCACCGCATCATCCACGAAGGCGGCGGTGAATCCCGCGAGCCGTGCCCGGAAGCACAAATCCGCGTCCTCGAAGTAGGCCCCGAAAGACGCCTCTAGCACGCCCACGGTGTCCAGGATTTCCCTCCGAAACAGGCCCGCTCCCGCCGACACGCCGAAGATTTCGGGGGGCGGCGTGAAGTGCTGACGGGGCACGCGAAACCCCCAGCTTTCGGGACGACCGTTCGGCAGGATACGGTCGCCCGCGCTGTAAATGGTGTCGTGGTCGTCATCCCACAGCACCAGCGGCGCCAGCATGTCCGCCCGGTTCCGCGCCGTCCAAAGGCGCTCAAGACAATCCGGCTCCAGCGTCATGTCGTTGTTCAACAGAAACAACCATGTCCCCTTCGCCGCACCGATGCCCGCGTTGGTGGCGGCGGCGAAGCCCCGGTTTCGCGGAAGACGCAGCACGCGCGCCCGCGGAAAATCCCTCTCCATGGTGCCCCTGGTGCCATCGGTGGATCCGTCGTCCACCACGATCCATTCCACATCCTGAAAGGTTTGATCCGCCAACGACCGCAGGCAACGGCACGCCAAATCACACCGGTTCCACGTGGGGATAACGATGGAGATGGTCGGCCTGTCATGGGCTTCCGTCACGGTGCGTGAAACCTTTTCCTCAATGCCTTACAGCCTATCACGTTTGGCCCCGGCGGAAGAACCCCGTCGGCCGAGGACCGCCTTTTACCCACGCCGCGCCGGTAGGGTCATGCTCCCCCATGACTTGCGGTGAAGTTCCCGTTTCTCCGCTTTGCGACGGCCAAGCGACGCCCCCGGTACCTTGACGCTGAAACGGCCGTCAAATCGCGGGATTGGTCGTAAGTTGTTGCCGAAAAGTGCTTTACATGCGTCGGTGCATTCACCGCTCGGGGGATGTGGAGAACAGTCGATATACGTCATTGCTCCATGGCGAAATGGAACGTGTAGTACCTGACCAAGTTTATGTTTGTGGATAAAGTTGTTTCAATTTAATTCGCGCATCCTCGGTGGTGAACTGCCAGTCGACGCCCTTGTCGGACCGATTGCGTTTTGTCTGCCAATTTTCCACTTCAGCTTGAAGACGCTCCAAGCTGTGTTGTTGATATAACAGGTGGCTGTCCCTTTTTTTTGCGAACCCACCGTGTGCAGAAGAAAGCAAGGGAAATACGTAGTCTGTCCCCCTATCTTGTCCCCCTATCTTCGCACAACACAATAAATGGTTACTGTCCCCTGTTTTCCCATTGCCATAGTTGTTGACTGTGCCTATTCTTGTTCTGGATATACACGGAAAGCTGAGCAAACAAAGGGACTGACGCAAGCGTAGCGAGGAACGAGCGTAGACGGGTCTGTCCCTTTCTTTGCGCGTTCGCCGCCACCTCGAACATCACGCCTTCCGTCGTCTCATAATGTCTCATTGCCATAATTCAGTATGGTGTTCCCGAATTGCCTAACCATTGGTTACTGTTCCCCGTTTTTGTCATATAAACGGTGGCTGTCCCAAGTTATTTGTCCCAAGTTATTTCCTAGTTATTTCGGAATTACCCATTTACTATTCCCGTTCGCGTGGCCAAACGATGTCGCCATTCCTGTCTACGTATACGCCGGGGGCCTCATGTATACCCAAGACATCCGTGCGGAAGTTGGCCTTTGCAAGTGCGCCCTCAAACACGTCGACCGTGTCGAATTGCGGCAGGATGGCCCACGCGCCACGGGCATCGATGTAGCCCCAATCGCCATCGCGCTCCTGCGCCGGCGCTTTCCCATCTCGGAATGAACGAGCCCGCTGAAACTGGGCTGGTATGCGCCAGGCTCCAAAGGTATCGATGTATCCCCACAACCCGGATTCCGGGTCTTTGACGGCAGCCAAGCCCTCCGAAAAGCCGTGTCCTGGATACCACGCGGATGTGAAGCGGGGTTCGATTGCCCACCGCCCGTCGGGCCCGATGAAGCCCAAGCGACCGTCCCCGCCGACCTCGACCGCGCTGCACAGCCCGTTAGAAAAGCACCATACGGAGTCGACACGCTCCTCTACGCTCGTTACGCTCCCGCCGCGGTTACATATGGCCCACTGGTCGCGGAAACGAACCAGCGCCAACCCTTCGCTGAACGGATGTGCGTCGGCGAAGCGAGGCGGCAATACCCAAGCCCCTTGGGTATTGATGTACCCGATGGGTTCACCTGGCACCCGCTGCGCCGCCGCAAGACCTTCGGAAAAGGGCGCGGCGTACACAAACTGGGGCGAGATCGCCCATGTCCCGCTGGAATCGATATAGCCGTACCGGCGTGCGCGCCCAATCCCGGACTCGCGCGCCAGGCAAAGTCCATCGCCAAATCCGCCGAGCGTTCGGGGATCGTCTGGCCCAACACGGTTGTTCACCGGCTCGGCGTCTCTGATGACGGCGCGATTCCCGCACGCATCGAGGACTACCCAATGGCCAAGAAGCGGTTTGGCCACTGCATAGCCGTCCCGAAACCGGAATGCTATCTCGAAGCACGCTGGCACTGCAACGTCACCCAAGTCGTCCACGTAGCCCCATTGGCGGTCGACACGAACCTCGTAGAGCCGTTCATTGCTACATGGTGGAGGCTGCTCAGCAATGGGGCATACACAACCTGCCGATACCAGTAGCACACACATCAATGCTATGTTGCTATGTGCCGCATCAAAACCGTGTTGCGTCTTTGATGAGGTAGCATGAGGACTACCTGGCAAGCGGCAGGTACCAAGCTTCAGGATACCAATCGATGTAGTCATAGGACGTAACACCCTTGCAGCCGGCCGCCTTGAGCGCCAGATTGATGTAGTGACAGCAGTTGTGGGTGACCGGGTCGTAGGCACCCCGCGATCCGAAGTGTGACCCATTCAGTGCCTCGAGAGCACGCTTGAGTCTTCCTTCATCGCAGCAGTCATCTGAGGAACCTTTGGCCTCAGTACAGTGCAGATTACGAGTGCCATCGTCGTCGGTAACTCGATGCCCATCAGGATAGCCTGCAGTGTGCCCGTACTCGTAGATCTTCCCGTCGATCTTTATCGCGCAATGGTAGAACAGGTAGCCATATTTGGGACCCATATTCCCAACGCAGACCTGCGCCAGCCCCGAAGGGTCTAGAGAGTTCACGGGATCTCCGCCTACATACCCGTACACATTCGGCCCGTCCGCCATCCCCAGTGGATCCCGACTAGTCCACCGCGCGAGGCCCGGCGCGTAGTATCGATAGGGGAAGTAGTATTGGCCCGTCTCGGCTTCGTAGGGCTTGCTGGTGAAGGTGAAGGGGACTGCCTCGCCGGTGAGGGTCTGGGTGCCGTAGGGGGTGTAGCCGACGGTGCTCACGAGATCCTTCGAGGCGTCGAAGAGGCTTCGCGTGCTGCCGAGGTGGTCGTGGGCGTAGTAGCGGTACGCGCCGGTGCTGGGATTGGATCCCGCAATGTCGGCCAAAGGGATCATGCCGCGCATGACGAAGGTCTTTTCGAGACCGCCCACGTCCCAAAAGCTGCCGGAATCGTCGGCGTATTCGCCGATGACGTTCCAGCCCGTGTCCCACCGGTACCACGTGTCGATGGTGCGGGTGGTAAGGTCAAGCAAGAATTCAGCCACGATTACCGTTTTTCGACCTCGCTTATTTCTCGGGAAAAACAAGTATGGCAAGGCAGAATACAAGCGCTATTGGCCAGAAAGCCAGCCCCAAGAAAACGCCGACAAGCGCCATCCATCCGCCCCACCAAAGCGTGTATCCAAGGCCAAATGAAGATAGTATCGGACCCTTCATATAAACGATGACCGTCACACACCCATACAACCCACCCATGAGAGCAATGAAAAGGTGTAGAACAAGTGTCCATCGAAACACCTTCAGACAGCTATCTCGCACTGAGGACCGGCCGACCAATGGATCTCTTGGTTTCATTTGGCAATCCAAGTTTTTACTTCATACCTCGCAGAGGCTACTATTACTAGCGATAAACACTAGGGGGGAATCCGCCAGGCCTCGCCAGCCACCGCAGAGGCAAACGGCGACAGCGAGACCTGCTCGCGGTCATGCTTCACGAGGCGATAGATCCCACAAGAAAGCCATGTAAACGGGTAGTCTGCTCAACCGTGGTTCCAGCCTATCACATCACCCCGCACAACACAATAAATGGTTACTGTCCCCTGTTTTCCGACGCACTCCCGACACGCAGGCCATTCTACCTGAAGGTTCCGCCGGGGACGGCGGGGGATTGCATTCCCATGGGGGACCATGGGAACGAGACATAACAGTAGGGTGGGCTGAGCAAAAAAAGGGACTGACCCAAGCGAAGCGAGGAACGGGCCGTTGCGCGATAGCGAGAGTACTCTCTTGCGAAAGCGGAGACGGGTCTGTCCCTTTCTTTGCGAACCCATCGTGTGCAGAAGAAAGCGAGAGAAATCCGTAGTCTGTCCCTGATGCTTCCGTCCCTGATGCTTCCCTATTTATGCCGTCCATTACTTACTCCACAACGAAAACAGCAAAATGCAAACCAGAAACAGTGCAATTCCCCCAAAGATCGTCAATGATATCCTGTTCGTTTTCTTGTACTCATACACTATAGATTGATATTGCGCATCGCTTGATTCTGAAAGCACTCTGAATAGCATGACCCACAGAGCCTTGCGTTTACCGTAACCCAGTACCGACGGAAGCATCGCAGCTACAAGGCAGATGAGTATGGAGCCATCCATCAGAAAGCAGAATCCTACGGCGAGAATGACAAGCAAATATTCCCAGACATATAGTTTTCGGTAATTGAACGATTCACGTCTTGATGCCAATTGATCAGGGATTCCCACCGTCAGGATTTTCGTGCGGAGAAAACCAGTTAGCAGGCCATGGTCGCGCAGGAGTTCTTGTATAAACAAGCCCTCTACTAGCACTATGCTCAATCCCAACAATACTCCTATTGCTGTCGAACCATATATGGATTCCAGAGGAACGATAGGGAAGCGAGTATCCAGGTGGCTTAAAGTTGGAAGAGGCCACAGGCGAACCAACAAATACAGATATCCTGCGGCATATACGAGTCCGGTAATTGACACGCATATCGGTCCGAAAGGATGTAGCGGAATTCGAACCTTCTTGGCGGGTTTTTTCACGCCCTGCCGGAAAGTAAAATGTAGGAGTTCTTGCTTCATATCTCAGACCTGCTCGCGGTCATGCTTCACGAGGCGATAGATCCCACAAGAAAGCCATGTAAACGGGTAGTCTGTCCCTGAGGTGTCTCGAGAAGGAATCCGCCGTCGTGTCCGCCTTCACCTGGTACACGTCATCAATCCGATACTTCGCGTTCGCCGCCACCTCGAACATCATGCCCCGCGTGGTCTCATAATGTCCCGTTGTCATAATTTAGTATGGTGTCCCCAGAATACTTTTAACTGTCACCATTTATCCCCTTTATTTACTCCGTTGTGTCCTCATGATTATCAGAATCAACATCTGGAACGACGAATATCGCGTCCTCAAGCTTGATATTGTCTCCAATCTGAGAGGCGCTGCCGTCGAGATAGCTTTTCCAAATCAGAGCGAAACTATCGTCCTGATAGTTCTGCTCTATAAGATAGCACGAGACAGGAATCATCTCAGCGAACAGGTCCTCTTCTACGTCATAGCTTATATGCAGATCGCGTAGGAACGCAGCGTTGAAAAATGTAAGTCTGACAGAATACTTTTCCGAACCTTGGGTGGAGACTGTGTATCCAATGCGGTATTGCTTCGCTTTGGCCAAAGGAAAGGGACGTGATTGGGCATCGAGCCAATCCATGTAGGCTTTATTGGCATATGTGACCGAAACAGTACAACCCTCCTGCACTTTCTTCTCGATGATAAAGTCTTTCTGCAAGCCCTTAAGCATGATCCTTCTGCCTCTTGTGAGCGGAAGAACGTGAGATTTGACGCACACTGTGTAAGGCCACAGTATGACCTCTTCTCGAGGCGATAAATCCCCCAGGCGCTGTCCCAGGGCTTCCATGGTTATAAGGTCGCCGCCTGGTAAGCTACAGACACGTTTCCCGTCACAAACGAGTGTTCGCAGGGCTTCGGTAGACGACGTATTCGCCTTTGATTTGCACGGGAGCAAATCAATTCGCCAAGCCCCTTTAGCATTCCAACTATACCTCAGCCTGCCACAATCCCCGACCTCTTTCCGCATTTCCGGCCAAGGTGTATCGAAAGTTTCACACGCTGCTGTTGTCTCTAATCTGAACTCAACCTGCCCTACCTCCATTCGGGACTCCCGTTCGACGAGTATCAGCATGCCTGAGGGAAGTGGTGTGCCAGACGCAAGACCCGTTGAGAGTAGTACTGCAAATAATGTAACAAGACACATTAGACTTGAACCTCCTGAAAAGTTGTCGCGAGGTATAACCACTGATGGTCAGCACTTATCCCTAACCCAGCTATGAAAGCATAGTGCATGCTAATGTAGCATCTTTGTACGCCTGCTCCAGCCATCGCAGACAATACGGGTCGGAGCCACACACCTTCTTCATAGCTTTTGGGAATAATAGGGGACTGGAATAATAGGGGACAGTAACCTATTTTAGTGACCCTCTTGGGCATGAGGTGTCTTGTTTGTCCGAAGTCTTCTCTTGATCTTGTCTTTGCTCCCCTTTGGGCGGCCTTTGGGTAAGGCACGGACACGTCGGCCAAGTAGCGTCTCGACTTTGCTCAG
>JAJRTN010000138.1 GCA_024278275.1 Candidatus Hydrogenedentota bacterium | reverse complement strand
TCAAACAATCCGGCATGGAGTGGACCGTACGCGGTGCAAACGCAATCACCGCACTGCGTTGCGTCATTCAATCAGGACGGTTCGAGGAATACTGGGAGCAGCGCGCCGCATGAAAACCCCCAAAATTGACGCAGGCCCCCGTGCCACCCCGTCAGGGGATTACGGCGCGGTTTTGGGTGTCCCCAGGTGTTTGTCAAGCCGCTTGCGGACTTTCTGGCCGTCCACGGGTTTCAATATGAGGTCGGTGGCGCCGGCCCGGATGGCGGCCTCGATGCTTTTTCGGTCCTGGTGCGCGGTACACATGATTACTGGGGTGTCCCGGGTGGCTTCGTTTTGTCGGACCCATTTGCACAAGGCAATACCATCAACCTCGGGCATAACGATGTCCATGAAGATGAGTGTGGGCGCTTGCTTCTTAATCGCCCTGACGGCTTCCTCGCCGCTGCTCGCCTCGATGGTTGCGTAACCGAGTTTGGTGAGGATTCCCACGAGGAGACGCCGCATGAACGCCACATCGTCCACTACCAGGATTATCTGATCCGTTGATTCCGCCATGTCACTCTTCCGTGGTGCCGGCAAAATAACTCCACCGTCCCGACTCTCGGGGTACTCGCCAATGGGGACAACGGGGTGCGGTCTACGTGTCCGCATTCCAGCTTGGCCAAGTATAGCAAACCCGGGTCCACCTGTCGCACCCTCTTACCGTGCCCCCCCCGCGAACACGGGGATCCTGTTTGGGGAATGAGGGTACGGGGCGGATGGTGGCAAGCCGGTTTCCCGGGAAGTTAAGGAAGCCTGATACTGCTGTACCTGTCTTCCGAACCGCAACATGCAAAACAGGGGAACCGAAGTCGCGGTCCGACGAATGGCAGCCAAGAAAAACCTCGATTCCACCAGAATGCCTTCCCGCGCCTTTCTCTCGCATCGGCGGGAAAGGATGGGCTACAATTCGGCCGGAACGCGGACGCGGGAGGGGTCGCTCATGGGTGAAGCAGCAAAAAAAATCTACCTCAGCGGTCCTATCATGGACTGTTCCGGTGATGAAAGCGCCACGTGGCGACAACGCGCCAAGGATGGTTTGTCCGGACGGTTCGTGCTGATCGATCCCATGCGGCGCGATTTTCGTGATCGCGAGATAGATAGTGCCAACGAAATTGTGGAGTTCGATCTGCAGGATGTGCGCGACGCCGACATCATCCTCGTGAACTATGGCAAACCCTCCATCGGGACCTCCATGGAGGTCTTCTACGCCGCCCACGACCTCGGGAAGTTTGTTATCGCGTTCAGCCCCTTTACCTACCAGGACATGTCGCCCTGGATGGTCAAGTTCTGCACCAAGATACTGCCCGATCTTGATGCCGCCATCGCCTACGTCAAACGTCATTTTTAGCGCCATGAACCAATGGAAAAGGACTTAAATCACATGAACCACGTTGACAAGCCGCTGGTCGGCATCCTCATGGGGAGTGCCTCCGACTGGGACACTATGGCGGCCGCTCACAAAACGCTGGACGAGTTCGACGTTGCCCATGAATGCAACGTTATCAGTGCCCACCGGGCACCCGAAGCCTTGGTCGAATACGTGAAATCCGCCGAGAAACGGGGGATCGAGGTTTTCATCGCCGGTGCCGGCATGGCGGCGGCCCTGCCCGGCGTGGTGGCGGCCCACACCAGCGTGCCCGTTCTTGGCGTTCCCGTCGAGAGTGGCGCCATGGGCGGACAAGACGCCCTCCATGCCATCGTCCAAATGCCGCCCGGCATCCCGGTGGGAACCCTGGCCATCGGAAAAGCCGGCGCCAAGAATGCCGCGCTTCTTGCTGTCTCCATCCTGGCGAACAAGTACCCGCCGCTGAAGACGGCGCTCGAAACCTATCGCGCGACCCAGACCCGGAAAGCGCTGGAGGCCAAGTTGCCCGTGGACTGAACGGTCCTATCCCCGGCCCCGGTTTTCCCGGTCATACAGCGCCAACAAATCCCGATGCACGGCGAAGGGGAGCGCGGGGCGCTCCTCCAGGCGAAAAAAACGGAGTTCGCTGGCGTCGGTGTCGGGACGCATGCCGCCCAGGCCCGTCCAGTCCTCAACGACATAGCCCAACACCATCACCGCCCCCGAAACGGGGCTTGGGTGGGTGCTGACACCCAGCAACCGCACGCGGCTTGCCCGCAGGTTGGTTTCCTCCCGGAGTTCACGCAAGGCCCCTTCCTCCGCGGTCTCTCCCAATTCCAGGTAACCGCCGGGAAGGCACCACCGGCCTTTGCAGGGAGCCACGGCCCGTCGGGCAAACAACAGCGCCCCGTCCGAACGGGCCACGAAGCAGCAGGTCGCGGGCACGGGATTTAGATAGTAGAACCGGCGGCACGACGCGCAATGGGGTTGGGCCGACTGGCCATCGTGGTCGTGGGCCAGGGCCTTTCCGCAGATGGGGCAGAAGCGCCAGGCAAAAGGTTCGGGGGGCTGCTCGGTCATGGCGCTCACTCTAGCAGCCGCCCATGGTCCGCGCAAGCCACGATATCGTTAATGATCACCCCGGCCGCGGTCAGCCCAATGAGGCCCGGCATGAACGACAGCGTGCCCTGGGGCGTGCGCGCGGCACCGGCGGGCCGCGAAACCGGGAGGCGGGGCCGTGGGGTATAGACACAACGCACCCCCCTGGCAATGCCTGCTTTGCGAAGGCGAAGGCGTACCGCGCGGGCCAGCGGACAGCCGCGCGTACGGCCGATATCGGCCACTTCGATGCCGGTGGGATCGGTGAGTCCGCCCGCGCCCATGCAGGCCACGTGGGGCACCCCGCGGGCATGGAGGGCGGTCAGCAGGGCGACCTTGGCGGGCACATCGTCGATGGCGTCGATGACGTGGGTCACTTCTTCGGTCAAGACGGTGCTCACGTTTTCCGGCGTGAGACGCATGGGCCGAACGAGCGTTTCGCAGCCCGGATGGAGGCCGGCCACCCGTTCCGCGGCAACCTCTGTTTTGCCTTTACCCAGCGTCGATTCCGTCGCCAGGATCTGGCGGTTGAGATTGCTCGGAACCACGTGGTCAAAATCCACCAGCACGAGCCTGCCCACGCCGGCGCGGGCGATGGCCTCGACGGCGTAACCGCCGACACCGCCCAGCCCCACGACCGCCACCACGGCCCCGGCCAAACGCGCCAGCCCGGCCTCGCCCACCAGCAGGCGGGTCCTGGAAAAGCGGTCTTCCATCATGGGGCCAACCTGAAAACTTCTTCCGTGTTGAAACGGGTCACCTGGGCGACACGCTCCTCCGACTCTCCGAGCAACGCGGCGGCGCCACGCAGTACATGACGCAGATTAGCGGGCACGTTGGGCTTCTCCAGGCCCGCGGGCGGCATGTCGGGGCTGTCCGTTTCCAACAGCAGGTAGTCGGGAAAGATTTTCTCCAGCAAGACCCGCCGCTTCCTGCTCGGGCGGTAGGTCAGGGATCGGCCCATGGAAATAAGGAAGCCACGGCGCGTGAGGTCCAGGGCCAGCTCAACACTCCCGGAGAAAGCGTGCATGACCCCGCCGCGCGGCAGGGGCCCCACCCCTTTCATCACTTGGAGTAATTCGTCGAAGGCCCGGCGGCAATGAACGATTACGGGCAGGTCGCATGACCGCGCCAGGCACAACTGGGCCTCGAATATCTCCATTTGCACGGCCATCGTGGGTGATTCGACGGTGGCATCCAGGCCGATTTCACCAATGGCCACCGCCCCCGTCGTATCCAGGTCGAACAGTTTTGGGAGGTACGCCCGGTGGGCAAACCAGGGGTGTACGCCCAAAGCGAAGGAAACCTGGGGATGGGCTCCTGCAATCGCCCGTGACCGGGACCACTGGTCCGGATTACAGGCCGCCGTCACCATGCGCCTCACCCCCACGGCCTCGGCCTCCGCGATCACCTCCGGCAAGCACGCCGCGAAGTCAGGAGACTCAAGATGACAATGGGCATCAATGAGTTGCATGGTGGAAATCTCCTTCCCGGGGCATTATATCGAATGGAGGATCCCGTTTGGCGAATCGCGAGGCACTTCCGAAATGGAGGATCGGAACCGTGCACGGAAAGCACGGCCCTGTCGGCGCCACTGGCTCCAAGTGAATCGGGCAGGGACCAGTGGCCGCTTACCCCTACCATTCACGCCACGCCCTGCGGGAATGACGGCACGCAGGGTCATGCTCCTGCATGACCGTGGGCGGGGCATGCCCCGCGCCAACGGGAAGGGGGGACGTATTCTTCGTGAGCGGTTACCGTAAATGACACATCGTCCGTCAGGCAGGAAAGTCCGGGTTGGAACTGCTTAACATCCGATAACCCCACGAAACTTACAGGACATTCACGTTTTTAGTTGACTTCTGCGTTCCGGCATGGTATTTAAAAGGCACGCATAGGAATTCACGGGGGGTGGGGTGTTGCTTATTTGCCCCTTTGAACGAGTACTGGGAGACCCATGAGCAGAACGAGTGTACCTCGCCACGCGACGGCATCGGCCCGAATGGGGTATGTCCTCACGGTGGGCGCATGGCTTTTTCTTTTCGCGGCCGGCATGGTGCTGCCGGGTTGCCCGGTCGAGTATGAGATTGCCAATACCACGTGCCTGGCATGTCACGACGGTCGCGGCGCGACGGATCAGCGTGGTTTTCTCGAAGGCGCTCATGGCTGGATAAGGTGCGAGAACTGCCACGGTCCGGGCTACTATCACGTGCGTAACGGCGGTCGCCTGGGGCTGCTTATCGACAACCCGGGTGATGCCGAGTTTGCCGTTCGGGATGATGTATGCGCGGCGTGTCACGCGGGCCTGGTTGAGGAATTCAGCGCCACGGCCCATTTTACGGGTGAGGGCGCTTCCTGCGTTGATTGTCACGATGTCCACAGCCGGGGGGGCATGCGGTCGGTGGACGTGGCCGATCCCTCTGATGTGGGCACGCCGGAATTGGCGGCCATTTGCGGCCGATGCCATGAAGGCGAGGTTGCCGACGTGGCGATCAGCCGGCACGGTGCCATCGGTTTTGACTGCCTTACCTGTCACGATCCACATGCAACCGCCGATTTCGAGGATCGTGTCAAGGATAACTCCCTCTGTCTCAATTGCCATGCTCTTTTGGGCTTCGAGACGGACGACGACGTGAAGACTCATGTGGGAGCGTTCCACCCGGTCGATCCGGCGGGCAGTGGCGCGGGCCGTTGCGCGGCTTGCCATTTGGTGCCGGTGCGGGTTGAAGGCCAGCCGGATGTGCCGTTGAGGCATACCATGGATCCAGTCCCCCCGCGGGTGACGAATGATGCCATTGCCGCGGGAGAAACGGTCGTTCCGCCCAATTCCTGTTCGGGCATTTTGGGTTGTCACGATTCCAACGTGCCCGGTTCGGGGTTGCCGAGGGATCCGTACGACACGCAATTGAACGAAACCCTGCAGGGCATTTACGAACTGGTAGGTGATCGGTCATAGCCTGGTGGATTGGGTAATGGGACGAAAACACGGGGATAATGAGGTGCTGGAACGGAAGGCAAGTCGAGGTGTGGCGATACTGCTGACGGTCATGTTGTGCGCCCTCGGGTTCACGCCGCAGGCATGGGCCGCGGAGGAACCCGAATCACCTCGGGCCGGGGAGACGGCACCGGCCAAGTGGGTGGGGGGAACGTTCGAGACGGGCGTGGATTACGAACGCTCGTCCGAGGACGCCGACATTCACCTCGATCAGATCCTCCGCATCGAAGCGGCCAAGCCGGGGCAGGAAAAGCTTAAACTTCGCGGGTCACTCTGGATGACGGAAGACCTCGATGGCGATGAAGATAAAGACAGTGCCCTGCGCGGGATTGATGATTCTTACGATTCCTCGGTTCGGGCGCGTCTGCTTTACCTCTACCTTGAGTCCAAGGCGTTTGGGGGTGATTCAACCCTCCGCGTGGGCCGCCAGCGCATCCTTGAGAGTCCCGCTTATAACCGGCTGGACGGTCTTTATTTTAAGAAACGGCTTCAGCGCTGGGACTGGTATGTTTTCGGTGGCGCGCGCGCGTCCCTGTATGAAGATGCCCATGACGACCGGGCCTTTGGCGGCGGTGTTTCCATGCGGGCCACGGCCAGAACGCGCCTCTCTCTCGATCTTTACTATGGGAAAGACCGCTACGACAGTGTCCCCCGCCGGGACCTGGCAAGCATTCTCCTCGGGCGAAGCTATCCGCGGAAGCTCGACAACGAAGTCACTTCGACGCTGGTGGCATTCACCGTCTCCCACCAGCTTACGCCCGAACACACCCTCTATGGCCGCTACACCTTCCACGACGGCGACAGTGACGAGTTACAACTCTCCGCCACCGGTGTGTTTTCCGCCCGCGACGTGGTATACAATGTGACTTATCGCCGTCGGTTGGAGGTCCTGGAGGACCGGGCAAACGATGTGACGGGCTTCTACCGGATACTGGGTGGCTACAATGAGTACGATGATGTCCAGGGCACGCTGCATGTCCCGCTCAACCAGCGGTATACGCTTTCACTGGAAGGGCAATTACACCTCTCCAGCAATGACGACGAACAGACGGGAAACCGGGATTTTCAGCGTCTCGCCGCGATTCTAAACGCGGAGGACCTCAAGCCCGGGCTCGATGCAAGCGTTGCCCTGGAGTACTGGAACGTTGACCAGGGTGCGGGCAGTTTTGCGGTAACCGGTGAAGTTGCCAAGGAATGGGAGAAACTTCGTCTGCGCGTGGGTGTGGACTATGAACGCTTCAAGGACCGGGTTCGTTACTACCGAAGCGGCCTGGCCAATGCGGAACGGATCGCGATTCTCCTGGTTCCGGGGCTTTTCCCGGGCTACCGCCCCTTTATTCCGGCCGTGGATCTGGCGGTACGGGAAACCCACGAGAATGTGTATTCCGCCTATGCGCGGTTGGACTACGCCCTCAATGAACGCTCGGACATCTGGGCGAAGCTGAGCCTGGAAGAAGACGACGGCCCCGATTCGCCTTACTGGCGTTTGCGTGCCGTCTATTCATTGCGATTCTAAGGCAAACCATCGGGAGACCCCTCGGCATGCGTCAATTCCCCAGGCGCACAAAGATCGTCGCCACGCTGCTTTTGGGTGGCTTTTTGGTGGCGTGCGTGATGTTGCGCAACCAAGCGCCGGACGCCATGGATCGCGGGTTGACTTTCGATCATGCCCTGCATGTTGATCAAGGCATGGATTGCACGGATTGTCATGACTTGGGTGTCGAGAATCCCGTGTCGCCCAACCACGATGTGTGCGGCATGTGTCATGATATCCCCGGTACCGAGGCACCCGAGGAGGAAGCGGATCGCGAAGCCTGCGCCATGTGTCACGAACGGCCCGATTATTCCGTGAGTCCGCGCGCCCCGCGCCTTTCCAGGGAACGGAAGTTTTCACATGTTCCCCACCTGGACGCGGAGGTCGCCTGTACCGTTTGCCATGACGAAGCGAACCGTGCCCTTCCGAAGGGGGACCTCATGGCCTTCTGCATGGATTGCCATGAAAAGACCGATCCCGAGATGAACGCGTGTTCCGTATGTCACACCCGGCTTTCCAGGGAGACGGCGCCCCAGTTTCGTCGGGGCATGCGTATTGCCCATGACGCGCCCGAGGTGTGGGAGTTGGTTCACGGCCGCGAAGCCCGCGTTGACGAGGCCTATTGCGCCATTTGCCATGAAGGAGAGACGGACTGTGCCGAATGCCATCGCCGCACCCCCCCAACAAGCCACACGGTAACATGGCGTCGCCGGACCCATGGCTTGCAGGCCGAGTGGGACCGCCGGAAGTGCGCCGTGTGCCACGAGGAAGACAGTTGTGCCCGTTGCCATGGGAACAATGAACCTTCTTCCCATCGCAGCGGCTTTGGGAGCCCGGTAAACAGCCATTGTGTCCAGTGCCATTTCCCGCAACAGGACAACAATTGCACCGAATGCCATGAGAGCATTGATCATCGGCAGGCCCGCTCTTCCCCTCACGCCCGTGGGGTTTTTCCGGCGGATTGTGGCCGTTGCCATCCGGGAGGCCTGCCCCAACGGGCTCCCCATCCTTTGAATAACAGTGTACGGTGTGTCGTCTGTCATAAGTAGTCCATGAACGTAGCGGGAACGCCGTTGTGGAGGTGTACCGCATCAGCCAACGGAAAGGGAGTGTCCCATGCAGAGAACAAGGAAAATCGGTATCGGATTCGTTGTAACGGTGGCTTTGGCCTTGCTGGTCGCGCCTTGGGCACAAGCGCAGGAGGCCGAATATATCGGCACCAAGAATTGCCGCATGTGTCACAACAAGAAGACCACGGGCGCGCAGTGGACCGTGTGGAGCAAGTCGGGCCATAAGAAGGCCCTGGAAGTGCTCAAGAGTGAGGAATCCGTGGCCCTGGGTAAGGAATTGGGACTTGAAAAGCCCCCGTCTGAGTCGCCCGAATGTCTGAAGTGTCATGTTACGGCCTACGACGTGAAAGCCAAGAAAGCTCCCGCGAAGATTGTCCCCTCGGACGGTGTTGGATGCGAGTCCTGCCACGGCGCGAGTTCGCTGCATTTGGCGGATGCCAAGAAGGCCATGAAAGACAAGAGCATCGACCTTACCAAGAATCACCATATCCCGAGTGAGGCCGTTTGCAAGACCTGCCACAATGACAGCAGCCCCACTTGGAAAGCGGACCGTTACACCCTTAAAGACGGAACCAAGGTTGGTTTTGATTTTGAACAGGCAAAGAAGAAGATTGCCCACCCCAACCCGACGAAAAAATAACCAACAGACGGACATTGCACCAGCGAAGCAGGAAAGCCCCGTTCCACTCACGGAGTGGAACGGGGCTTTTGGTCTGACCCGGCCCAGCCGGAAACGTCTCCACGGAGAACCGCCGTGGTTCCGCGGGAAAGTAAAAACGGCTGGAAGCCGCTTCTACGTTACCGTCATCCCCGCGAAGGCGGGGCACCATGTCCTATCCAGGATACTTTCGTTCCGTGACCGCATATCCGGCCGGGAACGGGCGTCCGCGTCCGGGAAGGCCGCACACGGAGCGGGCTCCTCCCCACTCTATGAGCACCTCACCCCGTAAACGGCCGCGGTCAGCCTATGGCGCCCGCATGTTCCTCGACGAGTTGGGGAAGATTCTCCACCAACTCGGCCAAGGCTTTAAGGTCGCGCTGGAAACGTTCGTGTTGCCCCGCGGCGAGATCCTTGGCGCGGTCGCGGTAGTAGGCGACGCCCCTGAGCAGGCTTTCCTTGAACTCGGTGAAGTATTTGGGTGATTGCTGCCCAAGGTTGTGTTTGACCTTGCGCAGTTCCTCGGCGAAGTAGTCCACGTAAAGGGAAAGCTCCTTGATGAACAGGTGCGGCCGGTCGGAATTGGTGAGCAGGTTCAGCCTGCCGTAGATGTGCCCGACCATTTCTTCAAGGGTGGCAATCTTCGAGAAATTGACGATGTTGGGGCCACAGCAAACGGCGGCGGTGGCTTCGGGGTCGATGTGGTTTTTCAGGGTGGCGCCGCCGGCCAGATCCTTGCAGATACAGGCCTTCGCCATGCAGGCGGTCCGGCGCTCTTCCCGCACCTCGGGGGGCAGATCCTCCGCGTCGATTTTCTTGAGCATGCGTTTTTGGAAGGCCCGTGACGCACGGCAGAGGGGCACCTTGCCAAGCTGGTTGTCAAGCCGGACAAAGCCCTGGGGGCAAAGCGAACCGGGTTTGCCCGCCGCGATGCGGGCCCGCTTCGCCTCTTCGCTGGCGGAACGCCGAAGCGACCAGAAGGGCAGTCCCAGGGGGGAGCTGTCGCTCATGAAAACATCCTTGTCTCCCGCCTCGGAAAGCATCCGGAGGTGGTCGTCGTCCACGTTGGCCACCTCGGGTACCAGCATGAAAGGCGTGGCCCAGCCCGTGCCATCCAGCGCATAGTAACGGAGCAACATCTCGTCCTCGGCGGCAGTGCCGATGCCGCCCTGCGCGGTAATGCGCGTGGGCGGAAGCTGGCCGGGTACCTCGCGGCCGGCCTTGTCCAGGGCCTTGACCCATAGCGCGCTCATCTGCTCGTACAGGGTGGCGCGCTGTTCGCGAAACTCTTCCAGGATGGGGCCCATGAGGTGGCCGCCGCTCCCGAAGGCATGGCCGCCACAGTTGAGGCCCGATTCAACGCGGAATTCGGAGATCCAGATTCCCCGCTTGGCGAGGTACTTGCCTTGGATAAGGGCGGAACGAAAATCGCTGACCTTCAGGCAAACTTTCTTCCGGAGATCACCTTGGGCATCCGGGAAAAAGTCTTCATAATTCTTGAGATAGCCGTAAAGCCTGGGGTTCATGCCGGCCGAGAACACGATGGTCGAGCGGAGAGTGCTCGTGGCGAAGCCTCGAAGGGCGGTCGAGGCGTGGCTGAACTCGGGCGGAAGCTGCTTGCCCCGAAGCCACACGTCCGCGTCCGCCTTGGACATGATATTGACGTCGATGCTTCCGGGCGTGGCCTTGGCGCGTAACGCCTCCTGACGCGCGCGACGTTCCGCCATATCGGTACAAGCCAACATGGATTCATACTCTACCCGAAGGGGACCGTCGGGCAGCAGGTCGAAATAGCGGGTGATCTCGCTGCCCGGCTCAAAAGGCGCCGCCTGCAACGCGGCAACCTGCTTCGCCACCAGGCGATCCACCAGATTCAGGTAGGCCCGAATTAGCATTGCCCGGTGGTTCTCCGCCTTTTCAGAGATAGGCTCGAAAGGTTCCCCCGCCTTCTCACAATGGAACCGGCGCATTTTCTCGATGAGGATGTCGTCCACGAGCGAGATAACGGAAGAGATGCCGTAGCGGGCAACCCGCAGCGGCGTATCGATGGTGAAGCCCGTACCCATAACGGGTATGTGGAAAGAATGAGGCGTTGCGGCCTGGAAGGTGGTCATGGCGCGAAGTCCCATGGGTTGTGCCGCGCCGTCCATTACTGCAGGGGAAACGGGACGAGCCAAGCGCGGCGCGTTGACGCAGGGTTCATAATGTAAACAGTCTAACAATAGTGTATCCTTTGCCGAAAGGAAATGCAAGCCCGCGAAACAGGGCGCGAAACAGGGGAGGGCCTTTACGGCCAAGAAGTGATTTCGGCGGGACCGCCCCGTGCGGAATACCGGGGCCGAAGGCGGGCCGCGGAAGACACGTAACGAGATCCCCCATTTCATGGATGCCCGGGAGGGACGGAACACGCCAGGCGGAGTAAAAGCGCTATTCCGTGCTGCTCACGAGCCGATGGGCCTTGGCGTAGTCGTGCAGTTGGTCGCGCAGCAGTTTGCGGCCGCGAAAGAGACGGGACATGACGGTACCCAGGGGGCAGCCCATGGCGTCCGCGATTTCCTTGTAGGATTTGTCCTGCAGGTCCGCCATGATCACCGCCGTTCGGAAGTCATCCGGCAGGGACTCGATGGCGTGCCGCACCTGGTCGTCCAGCAACTCCAGGAGATCGTCCGAGTTTCCCTCCCTTGGTTCGAAGGAGACCTTGGGGTCGGGGGCCTTGTCCGCGGCCGGTTCCGAGCCGGACAACTCGACCAGCGAAGGGCGACGGGCCTTGCGGCGGTATTCGTTGATAAAGGTGTTGCGCAGAATGGTGAGCAGCCATGCCTTGATGTAGGTGCCCTGTTTGAACTTGTCGTGGAAACGCAGGGCTTTCACCAAGGTGTTCTGGGTGAGGTCTTCCGCGTCCGCCGTGTTGTGCGTAAGACGCAGTGCCACGGCGTAGAGCATGTCCAGATGCTCCAGAACCAGGTCCTCGAACTCTTTGGAACGATCCTGCAACTGCTGTCCGAACCTTGCCGGGCGTGAAAGAACCCAACCGTGGGCTTTCCGTTTCCCGAACGTTGTCCCCCCCCTGCCGCCACCATCTGACGGGCGCAACCGGCGCCCGTCGCCCATCCCCGACCGCCCTCATCCTAGCAGTTGTCCCCAAGAGGCGTCAAACCCGCTTCTTGGTGCCCCTGTAAAACAAAGGGGCTTCCGGCGTACCATCCTGGTCCGGTTATTTGTCTTCCAACCCGGCCGGCCGAAACGCAGAATCGCCGTCGTCGGCACCGCACAATGCCACCCTGTTCCTCCAGGACCCTTTCCAGGCTGGAGGGTCGTCCAGGGGTGCAACGGTCGAACAGGCTCACCCGTCGGCGAGGGTGCGGCCCCTTCGAATAAATGGATCGGTGTCCGGGGTATGGGGCGGAGAAAGGTTCAGGCCTTGACGCTGCGCTGTTTGGCCTTGACGCGGGCGGCCTTGCCGGATCGCTCGCGAAGGTAGTAGAGCTTGGCACGGCGGACCTGGCCCTCGCGGGTCACCTCGACCTTCTCGACGCGGGGTGAATGGAGGGGGAAAACACGTTCCACGCCTTCGTTGAAGGCGACGCGGCGCACGGTGAAGGTGCCGTTGGGGGATTCTCCGCCCTTGCGGCCAATCACGACGCCTTCGTAGATCTGCACGCGCTCTTTCTCACCTTCCACGATGCGGAAATGGACACGAACCGTGTCGCCGATATTGAACTTGGGAATGCGGGCGGCATCCTTCTTCTGTGCGTTGCTGAGTTCCTGGACCATGTTCACGGTTCGTTCTCCCTCTCCGGGGTCCGCGCTTCAAGCGCGAGTTCGGCGAGCAGTTTCTTGTCTTCCTCGGTCATATTCACCAGCAGGTCGGGGCGGCGTGCCCGCGTAACCCGCAATGCTTCTTTTCTGCGCCAACGGGCGATGGCCGCGTGGTTTCCCTCACGGAGCACCGCCGGTACTTCCATGCCGCGGAACACCGGCGGCCGCGTATACTGCGGCGGCCCCAGCATCCCGCTGAAAAAGGAGTCGGTCTCCACCGATTCCCAGTCGCCAATAACACCGGGCAACATGCGGCTCACGGCCTCCACCACCACCAGGGCGGGCAGTTCGCCGCCACTTAACACGTAATCGCCTATGGAAATCTCGTCCGTCACCAGGTCCGACGAGACCCGCTCATCGACGCCTTCGTAACGGGCGCACAACAACACCATGTCGGGCCGGCCGGCCAAGGCCCGCACCATCGGCTGGTCCAGCCGCCGGCCCCGTGGCGAAAGCAGGATGACCCGCTCCAGCGAGTTCCGCCCGCGCAAGCTCTCCACGGCCTCGTAGATGGGCGCGCACTGCATCACCATGCCCGCGCCGCCGCCATAGGGCTCGTCATCCACCGTCCGGTGGCGGTCGTGGGCGAAGTCACGGATATTCGTGACGCCCACGTCCAGTATGCCCTTTTCTATGGCCTTGCCCAGGAGACCGGCCGTCAGCGCGCCTTCCACGAGTTCCGGGAAGAGCGTCAATATGTCGATCCGCATGGACCCGCCCTTCCCGCCGCATGGCTCAATCCGGCGCTTCGACCCGATGGGGGCCAATGTCTTTTACGTCCAAAACGGCGGTGTCAAAATCCACCGCAACCACAATCTCGTCTATTACCGGCAACAGGAAACGCCCGCCCTGGGGACGCTCCACGCACACCACCGCATGCGCCGGAGAGGCATAGGCGTCAACCACCCGGCCAAGCTCCGCGCCGTTCTCATCACGCACCGTCAGCCCGGACAGATGCTCCGCCCGAAGGTCATCACGGGGCGGGCGCGTGGTTTCGCCGGGGGCAAGCACCACCGGGGCGCCGCGCATGGCACCCACGCTGTCCCTGGGGACGCCTGCGGCAAACTCGGCAATCAACATGCCGCCACAACCATCCCGCAAGCCGGCCAAACGACAGCGCAACGCTTTGCCCTGCTTCGTGAGAAGGCGCAGCCAGGCCGCATGCGCAAATTCGTGGGCATGCCCGGGAACCACGGCAATCCGCGCCTCCCGGCGCCGGGGATTAACCGACCGGACCGTTCCGATCCTGACCCACGATGTCATCACGGGGCCTCCCGGCGCGCTCCAGGCGCCTACTCCACGATCTCCAGGGTCGCATGGGTGTCCGACTTCACCGCCGCCGAACTGACCAGGGTCCGCATGGCCTTTGCCGTGCGGCCGCTCTTGCCGATGACACGGCCCATGTCCTCCTGGTTCACGCGCAATTCATAATTCTGGCCGTCTTCCGTTTCGATGCACCGAACCTCGACATCCTCGGGGTGCGTCACCAGTTTTTTCGCGATGAGCTCGATAAGGTCTTTCACGGATGCTACTCAGCTTTCTCTTCGGTCTCGCCGGAGGCTTCGGCCGTCTCTTCCGTGGGGGCTTCCGCGCTCTCCTCGACCGCGGGCGCTTCCTGGGGTTCGGGGGCTTCGTTGAAGCCTTTGTCCTCCACGGCGCCCTCCAGCGCCTCGGCCACGTTCTCTTCCGGCGTGGTGCCGTCGTGGAAGTGCTTCATAACGCCCAGCTTGCTGAGCACCGTTCGGGCCGTGGCGGAAGGCCGGGCGCCCTTGCGGAGCCATTCGAGGGCCTTGTGCGTGTCCACCTGGGAGACCGGCTCGGGCCGGGCACAGGGGTGGTAGACACCGAGAAAATCGATCTCGGGGCCGCGGTCCCGTGTACGCGAATCCGTCACCACGATGCGATAATAGGGTTTGTGGGTACGGCCGCCACGGCTCATTCGGATTGCTGTTGCCATTGTTTTCCTCTTTCCTTCAACGCGATTCGTGACAAAGGCGGCGGGATTCCGCTAGAAACCGGGCAGACCGGGGGGCATGGAACCCTTTCCCCGCATGCCGCGGCCCTTGCCGCCGCCTTTCATCATCATCTTCATCATTTTCTTCATCTTCTTGAAATCTTTGAGCAGCCCGTTCACATCCTGCACCGTCGTGCCACTGCCATCGGCAATGCGCCTGCGGCGGCTGCCGTTGATCAACTGCGGCATGCGGCGCTCTTTCGGGGTCATGGAGTAGATGATGGCCTCGGTGTACTTCAGCTCATCGTCGGCCCCCTCCATGCCTTGGGGCATCATCTTGCTCATGCCGGGTATCTTTTTGAGCAGGTCGCCCATACTCCCCATCTTCTTGACCTGCTGCATCTGCGCCAGGAAATCCTCCAGGTTCCAGTCCCCCTTACGGGCCTTCTTCTGAAACTTGACCGCCTGCTCCCGGTCCACCACCTCCTGGGCCTTTTCCACCAGGGAGACCACGTCGCCCATGCCCAGGATCTGGTCGGCCAGGCGGGCCGGGTGGAACGCTTCAAGCGCATCCAGCCCCTCGCCCGTGCCCACGTACTTGATGGGGCAACCGGTAACATCAATGAGGCTGATGGCCGCACCGCCCCGGGCGTCACCATCCATCTGCGTGAGGACAACACCGGTGAGCGGCAGGGCTTCATGGAACTGTTTGGCGGAATTGACCGCATCCTGACCCGTCATGGCGTTGGCCACGAAGAGAATCTCATGGGGCTTGGCCTGGTTCGCAATCTGGCGAACCTCGCCCATCATCTGTTCGTCCACGTGCAGGCGGCCCGCCGTATCCAGGATGATGGTGTCACACCCGCGCATGGAGGCCTCGCCCGCCGCCATCAGGCAGATGTCCACGGGGTTGGCGTTCACGCCAAGGCTGAAACATTCGACCTCGGCCTGCTTTGCCACGATCTCCAACTGCTGGATGGCCGCGGGACGGTATACATCGGCGCCGACAAGGAGGGGCTTCTGCCCCTTCTTCCGCAGCATGAGCGCCAGCTTACCCGCCGTGGTCGTCTTGCCCTGGCCCTGCAGCCCCACCATCATGATGATGGTCGGGGGGGAAGGCGCTTTGACCAGGGGAACGTTATTCTCGCCCATGATGGCGATAAGCTCGTCATGAACGATCTTGACGATCAACTGGCCGGGGTTGATGCTCTCGATCACCCGCTCGCCGACCGCTTTCTCCCTCACCTCCGCGATGAACTTCTTTACCACACGGAAGTTCACATCCGCTTCGAGCAGGGCCAGGCGGATCTGTTGAAGCCCTTCCTCCATGTTCTTCTCGGTCAGGCGGCCCTGGCCTCGAATACTCTTGAAGGCGGCGTCCAGTTTTTTGGAGAGACTCTCGAACATGATGTGCGTCGTTCTCGTTGGCCAAGATATGTTCGGCCACGGGGGCAGGGGCCGAACACAGGGATTGCCCCGCACAAAAAAACGGGGATCACACGGCCCACGTTCAGGCGGATCCCACCCGAGCCGGTCACGTAGCGTATCACATGAACCGCCGGTGATTCAATTCATTCTCGGGCGTCGGGCCTGCGTCACCAAAGTGAGTTTTTCGATTTTTCTTTTGTTTTTGGGCAGTAGCATGTAGTATATATACTACATGGTCGTTGATTACAACCACAGGAGGATTGAGTATGACCCGGCTCCAACAATTGGAAGCACAAC
>JAJRTN010000137.1 GCA_024278275.1 Candidatus Hydrogenedentota bacterium | reverse complement strand
TATCAGCACCAGCTTCTCGTCATCATTATTACTCGAATAAAATACCGCCATAATTAAGTATACTAATCCCTCTTGGGTGCCCTTGGGATTGCCACCCTTGCTAAAATGAAACAAAATTAAACCCCTCCAAAAAATCTCTGCATGCGCGGGGATAACGGGTCATAAGTGGGCCGAGGCCCACACTCCGGAGCTGCGCTCACCTACCACGGCTACAGGGTGCCTCGCAGGAACAGCCTTTCGCTTCCGGCCACAGCGGCGCAGGCCTGGGCGGGATGAACCGGGTATTATGAACTGTAATCGATTCCAGTCATTGCGTTGACGTTTTTTTTGAAATTGTCGCTAAAAAAAGCTGAATCAGCCCCCAAAAACTTGCCATTGTATGGTAGAATTAAAGCAAGGTGTGATGGTGCCGTGTTATCCATTGTTGACTTCGGCAGTCGTCAAACACCACGCTTACCCTCATGGCCGGTCCCGCCGGTCGCGCTCGTGGTCTTTGCAGGGCACACGCCCTCTTGAGCCACGGCCCCCCAAAAGCAGACGCCCCATCGTACGGAAATGCCCGGAAAAAGGCCATACGTCTGGATTCGTACATAACCGAACGGCGGCGTCACCTGCGTGTTATCTTCTAAAACCCGTGCTGATAAGGGTTTGGGGTGACACGCAAAAGATGGCATGGGTGTTGCTGTAGAGTTGATGGTGCATCGGCTTTACCAATCGGAGCATGAAACCACCATGGGAACCCCAGCCAACGTTTTGGAGTCCGAGAGTCCTGTCGCGGCCCCTCTCCCTGAACTGTCCATCCGTGAACTGCCCCGGCGTGGCGCCACGCATGATTGGTCTTACGGGACCTTGCTTGAAGCCCTCGGCCGGGCACATGGACAGGCGAAAGCCCGGGCTGCGGCGGGCATCTCCCCGGTGCCGGACCGGCAAAAACCGGCGTTTACCGTGCTACCCCGATAAACCCAATACTCCCTTCCCCCAATGCCTGGCGGGCTACATCGCCCAAGAGTCCGCCAGGCGATTCAGTAACGCCATCACGGAGGAGGTGCTCCCCTCGATAAACAGGGGGCCCATGGCGCCCCGGCCATGGATGGCGTTCACGAGGGTATCAATGGCATGAAGCTGCTCCACCGGGCCGTGAGCGCTTCTCCACCCCTCCAGGTAGGCTTCGGCGGGCCGCGGTTTTCCGGTGAGCAGATTCCGGCCCCGGTATCGTTTGCGCCATGCGCGCCAGCCGAAAACATACCCGCACGCCTTGCAGCTAAGCCGCTCATCCCGGCGCTTTTCCCGTTTTCGATAAGTATGCCAGGGTTCCTCGTGGCCGCATACGGTGCAACGCAGTCGCCCGGGCCAATGCTCGGCCCTTTTCCCGCACCTGGGACAGTCGATTTCCGCCAGGGGAACCTTTCCGCAGCGTTCATGATTAACGGGCGGTCGCCGCAGACGGGCCTCGCATTTTGGGCATGGAAGCAGCAGGCGCGTGCTCACGGAGGCGCGGTACCGTTTCCATTCCCACGTGCGCGCGCAATGGGAACAGACCACCACGTTACGGGCATAGTCCATCCGCAGCCGTGCGAAGCAGTGAAAACATTTGGGCCGGTCCCGCAGCGATTCTTTCACGTCCCACCAGGTCCATTCGCCGCCGCATTCCGGACACCTCACACCACCACCGCGGCCTGTCTTCGGGCGGATGCGCCTGGTCCCACGTTCAACGGGTTCCCCACACGCCGGGCAGGGCACCTTCCCCCGCACGGCCCGCGCCACGAGCACCACCTCCAGGCAGCGTGCGTAGAATCCCCACCCCACCTCCAACAGTAGCTCATCGTCGTAAATCCCCATTCCCGCCAACCGGTAAAGCCGCGCCAACCGCCAGGGCCGAACCCGTGTCGCCAATAGGTGTTTGCTCATCTTCGCTCCTTACCCGTGCCGGCGCACCCGGGGAACAGTATGCCATATTCTGTTCACCGGCCTTCCCGCCGCCGAACAGGCACCCTGCCTCATGCCCGTGACGAAAGGGTTACGCTTTCTGAACACGGCTCATGGAGGGGCTCCCTACCCCGCTGGTTTTTCCCTGGTCCCTTACCCGTAAAGTTCCATACCAATGGTCACGAAAATGGGTCTTTGCCCCTCCCTTTCGTCATGCCCGCGAAGGCGGGAATGCACGGGAAAGGGCAAGGTGTTGCCCCATGTCATGGCTCCCCGCTTTCGCGGAGATGACGGTGGGTCGTGGCATGGACGGCTGTAACGATGCTTGGTTCCGGCGCGCCGGGTCAGGATCAGTAGAGGAGGAGCGCCGTCGCAGTGACGGCGGCGAGGGCGACGAGGGGCACCACCACGGTGATGACGAAGGCGGTGCCGTAGCCCTGCCGGTGCGTGATGTGCATAACGGTCATGATGGTGATGAGCGCGCCCGAATGGGGCAGGGAATCCAGCCCGCCGCTGGCGATGGTGACCAGGCGGTGGATCACGGCATGGGGAATGCCCGTTTCGCCGTAGAGGGGCCAGAGGGTTTCGTAAAAGAGCGCCAGGCCGCCCGAGGCCGAGCCGACCACGCCGGCAAAAACATTGGTGGCGCATACCATGGAGACCAGTGGGTTGATATGGGCGTTGATGAGCGCTTCCGAAAACTGCTGGAATACATGGGTGGATTTGACCACCGCGCCGAAACCTATCACGGCCGCCCAATTAAACAGGGGCATGGGACACCGTTCCGCGCCCCGGCTCAGGGTGGCCAGGGGAGAGGACAGCAGCTTGCGGTAGAGCAGCAGCCCCGCGAGGGTCCCCGTGAACATGGCGACGCAGGTCCAGGCCAACGGCTGATCCACGGCGAAGCGCAGCCATCGGCCCGCCAGGGAATCCACTGAAAGACCGTTCAGGGCGCGTTCGGCGACCTGCGGTGCCAGAATAACCAGCATCACCACCAAGGGCGGCGCAAAGGCCCGTGGCGCTGAGGGAAGGTCTTCGGGCTTGACGGATGCTTCCTCGCGCGGCTCGGCGGGCGCCGGCACGAAAACCTCTCCCCTGGCGACAGCACGCCTCCGTCCCCATTCAAGGTAAGCCATGCCGAGGACCGCCATGACAGCCGACGCCAAAAGGCCCAGCCCCCAGCCTGCGGTGAGGCTGGTGCCCAGGGCCGTGGCGGAAAGGTTGTTGTGTACCGACGGGGAACCCGGCAAGGCGGTGGTGACGAAGGTACCGGGTCCCAGAAGAAGCGCCCAGAGAAAAAGCCGTTTGGGCAGGTTGGCCCGGCGCATCATGCCCAGGCAGAGGGGATACATGGTGAAAACGATGACAAAGACGCTGACCCCGCCGTAGGTCAGGAGGGACGAGGCCAGCATGGTGACCCAGAGCACGCGTTGCTTACCCAGCCATTGCGTCAACACCAGGGCGATCTTCGTGGCCGCGTGCCCCTCCTCGATAACGCGCCCGAAGACGGCCCCCGCCAGAAAAAGCAGCAGGTACTTCCCGGCGATGTCCATCATGCCCGTGGCGTAATCTTCATAGAGCGCCTGGAAGAGCGACTGCCCATTGGTCACGGCCACCACGGCCGCGGCCAGGAGAGATGCCACCAGCATGTTGACGCCCCGCAGGGCCAGCGTGATGATGAGCGCCAACCCCAGCAGGACGCCAAGATCACTCCACATGGAACAGACTCCTCCTGAAACCGGCATCAGCAAAATCACAGGATGCTTCCCAACGCACCTTTGTCCTGCGAGCCCCGTCGTTCGGCCATGAATACACCACTATACATGATGTGCGCCATGGCCCGCCCCATGGTATTCTGCCCCGAAAGGGAGAACAGCGCATGCGTATCATTACCTCGGGCACGAGCCACGGCGATATCACCTACTGCCGTCACCAGAGCGCCAGCCTGGTGGAGACCGGGAAGCGGGATTACCTGGTGGATGCCGGCGAAACCGTGACGGCTTCCATAATGGCCGCGCGCGGCGGCCTTCATGACCTGCGGGCCGTGTTCATCACCCACATGCACGGCGACCACGTAACCGGCCTCCCTGGTCTCATTTCACGGTTGGTCAAGCTGGCCGAAAGCCATCGGCCCGTGCGGATCCTGGTGCCGGAACGGCGCGCCGTTAAACGACTGGGAAAATGGCTCCGCCTCCTCCGGGCGAAGTGGCCCTCACCGAAGGCCACGTTGGAAGTTTACGCGCCCGGCATGATATTCGACGACGGTGGGCTTCGCGTGACCGCCGTCGCCACCCGTCATCTCAAGCACAAAGGGAAACCTTGCTCCCACGCCTTCCTGCTGGAAGCCGAGGGGAAGCGCGTGGTGTTCACGGGCGACCTGTCGGCCGATTTCTCCGACTTTCCCGTGGCCCTGTTCAACCAGCCGGTGGATCTTTGTGTCTGTGAAATCACCCATTTCCCCGTACGTGCCTGCTTGCCCGTACTGGCGGAAATGTCTCTGCGCCGCCTCGTGCTCAACCACGTGGCTGACGCACACCACGGCGAGGAGGCGGAGGCCGCGTTGGCCAAAGCCATGTCCGTGTTGCCCTACCCCGTTGCCATCGCCCACGACGGCGACGTGTTCGAAGTCTGAATAAACCGTTTCCGGCCACGCCCATTTCTGACGGTGTCACAAGAGCGCTTACTTGCTCCGGTAACCGGGCAGACGAAAGCTGGGGATGGAAAAAATGGAGGGCCGGTTTTCTCACGTGGCACAGCCGCCCCCGGCGGTGAGGCCGACGGTACAGACCGCAAACCACCGAAACTCACCAATGGTGAACCACAACAATGTTTCTTGCCCCTTTCTTCCGTCATTCCCGCGAAGGGGTCTGTCGATTTAATCGCGAGCACTTACCCCGTGGTAGACATAATGGACCGACCGGCTCGGATCGCCTATTCGTAGGTTAAGCTATACTTAAGGTCCACCGTAGCCCAGCGCTACATACGAAAGGAACCGGTCATGTCCATGAAGGAGAATATCATATTTGTTGGTCTGGACGCG
>JAJRTN010000136.1 GCA_024278275.1 Candidatus Hydrogenedentota bacterium | reverse complement strand
TATCAGCACCAGCTTCTCGTCATCATTATTACTCGAATAAAATACCGCCATAATTAAGTATACTAATCCCTCTTGGGTGCCCTTGGGATTGCCACCCTTGCTAAAATGAAACAAAATTAAACCCCTCCAAAAAATCTCTGCTTTCGCGGGGATGACGATAACGTAGAAGCGGCTTCCAGCCGCTTTGAAGAGGCTGGAAGTCTCTTCTACTTTTCTTCGGACCCACGGTTCTCCGTGGAGACGATTCTCGGTTCCGGCTGAGCCGGGTTAGGATGGTGTCGTGCCGCAAACATGCGCCTCAAGAGCGGCTCCTTTGTCTTCCCACGTGAATGGAGTTTTGTAGATGGAATTGTGTTTGACACCGGCAGGGCGTCTTCTCTGGCAATCTGCCGGTGATAGGGAAGAATCGGCCGCGGAATCCGCGCTGCGCCGTACGTTTCAGAAGGATTGGCGGGATGGACTGTTCACGCTGGCGGCGGAAAAAACGGACCTCGCCGCCTGGCCGACACTTCGCTACTGGCAGGACTTTGCGGCACGGTACCTGACACAACTGTGTCACGTCGCCGATGCCACGAAGGATTTCCAGGTTGAGGGTCTTGCTCCCGGCGATTGTGCCAGCCTGATTCTCATGGCCCCGCCCATGCCGGGGGCCGAGTATCTCTCTGCCGAGGTGCTGGGGAGCATGTGGGCCGCACTGGATGGTTGGGTTCGGGAGAAGGTTGTTTCGACGGGCGGGCTGGAGGCATTCCTGGCGGCGCGCGCCCCGAAATGGCACCAGGTGGGACGGGTCTGTTTTCACCTCGCCGAGAACAAGGCCGATGAATCACGGCCTTTCGCTTTCATGGCCACCTACGCCGAGCGTTTCGGCGCCGGGGGCAAACTGAAACATCTGCCGTTGCGCAAAGCGCTTGAACAATATGCGGGCGCGAAAAACCGCGCGGCCCTGATCAAGCTGCTCTCGCCTATCCACCAGGCCGCCGAACGATGTCCATGGGTGAAAGCACTGGTGGACACGTCCGAAATCTACCAGCCCATGGCGTGGACCGCCGAGCGGGCCTACCAGTTCCTGCTCGACGCCCCGGCGCTCGAAGAGAGTGGTCTGTCGGTCCGGCTGCCCAACTGGTGGCGAAAGCGCCCGCGCCCGCGGGTATCCGTGACCATCGGTGAGCAGAAGCAATCCGTACTGGGCGCCGCGGCCATGCTCGATTTCGACGTACATCTGGCGTTGGGTGAAAACAGGCTGTCCCAGGCTGACCTGAACGCACTGCTGGCCGGTAGCGACGGGTTGGTGTTGCTCAAGGGGCAGTGGGTCGAGGTGGACCGCGAAAAACTGAGCGAGGCCATTGCGCATTGGAAAACGCTACAGGCCAACGCGGAAAACGGCCAGGTTTCTTTTGTCGAGGGCATGCGGTTGCTGGCGGGCGCTTCCAACGACCTCAAGCATGAAGAGGATTCCGAGGAGGAACGGGCTTGGGTTCACGTCGCCGCGGGGGAGGCCATGAGCGAATTACTGGCGGGCCTGCGCGCGCCGGGACTGTTGGACGCGGTGGATACGGGCAAGGCGTTGAAGGGTACGTTGCGGCCCTATCAGCGGGAGGGTCTGGCGTGGCTGCATCTGCTGACCGAACTGGGCCTGGGGGCCTGTCTCGCCGACGACATGGGGTTGGGCAAGACGATCCAGGTGCTGGCATTGCTGCTGCTGGGACACCGGGAAGGGGCGGGGAAACGCCCACCGTCGCTGCTGGTGGTTCCCGCGTCCCTGCTGGGTAATTGGCGCGAAGAGGCGTCCCGGTTCGCGCCATCCTTGAAGTGTGTTTTTCTCCATCCCTCGGAATGTGATCGTAAGAAACTGGCGAAGATTGCCGAAGCGCCGAAAGAGGAATTGGCCCGGGCTGATCTGGTGATCACCACCTATGCCATGCTGACCCGGCAAACGTGGCTCTCCGAGATGGAGTGGTGGCTGGCCATACTGGACGAAGCGCAGGCGATCAAGAATCCCGGCACGCGCCAGAGCAGGGCGGCAAGAAAGATCACCGCCCACGCCCGCATCGCCATGACCGGAACGCCCGTGGAGAACCGCCTTGGCGACCTGTGGTCCCTCTTCGACTTTCTTAATCCCGGGCTGCTGGGGTCCGCGACGGTATTCAAGGAGTTCATCAAGAAGTTGCAGGGCCGTGAAAGCAACCAGTTTGCCCCGTTGCGGCAACTGGTGGGCCCCTACATCCTTCGACGGCTGAAGACCGACCGGTCCATTATTTCCGATCTGCCGGACAAGACGGAGACACACCGTTATTGCAGCCTGACCCGTGCGCAGGTGAAGCTCTACCAGAAAACGGTGCATGGCTTCGAGCAGATGCTGGAGTCGGTGGACAACATGGCGCGGCGCGGGCTGGTGCTGCAAACGCTGATGCGCCTGAAGCAGGTTTGCAATCATCCCAGCCAACTCACCGGCGACAGCGAGTACCGCGCCACGGACAGCGGCAAGTTTTCCCGCGTGGCCGAAATCTGCGAAGAGCTTGCGGAACGTCAGGAGAAGGTACTTGTCTTCACCCAATTCCGCGAAATCATCGACCCCCTGGCGGAGCATCTTGCCGCGATCTTCGGGCGCGCCGGCCTCGTGCTTCACGGGGGAACGACCGTGAAAAAGCGAAAGGAAATCGTCCGCCGGTTTCAACGCGACGACGGGCCGCCATTCTTCGTGCTTTCCCTCAAGGCCGGTGGCACGGGCCTGAATCTCACCGCCGCCTCGCACGTCATTCATTTCGACCGGTGGTGGAATCCGGCAGTGGAAAACCAGGCCACCGACCGCGCGTTCCGCATTGGGCAGCGGCGTAACGTGCTGGTACACAAGTTCGTCACCCAGGGTACCGTGGAGGAACGCATTGACGCGATGATTGCGGAAAAGCAACAATTGGCCGACGACATACTGTCCGGTGAAGGCGAAGTCAATCTGACCGAGCTACCCGACGACGAGTTGTTGCGCCTGGTCCGTCTCGACGTAACCCGCGCCACGCTTTAAGTGTCATTTGCGAAAAGTTGATGGGCAGCGGGACCGCCCCACACAAAACAACGGAACCGAGCGCGATCCCGCGAATGGGCTGATATAAGAACGCTTTCAAGGAGAATATACATGTATGGCTGGGGTCGGTATGTGCCGGTGGCGGAACGGCGCGCCAAGGCGGCGCGGAAGGTGGAGAAACTCCGTAAGCAGGGCAAGGACATCCAGCCCATTGAGATCGAAGGGCGGACCATCGCACGGAGCTTCTGGGGCAAGGCCTGGTGCAAGCACCTCGAATCGTTCTCCGACTACGAAAACCGCCTGCCGCGCGGGCGGACTTACGTCCGTAACGGTTCCGTGTGTCACCTGGAAATCCAGCCCGGCCATATCGAAGCCCTGGTCAGCGGGTCGTCCCTCTACACCGTGTCCATCGACATAAAAACACTCAAACCGAACGTGTGGAAGGCCATCAAAAAGAAATGTTCCGGCCAAATCGGGTCCATGCTCGAACTCTTGCAGGGCAAGTTGTCCAGCCAGGTGATGGGCATCGTGACCGACCGGGAAAACGGGCTTTTTCCCCAGCCGGGCGAGATTGACCTCAAGTGCAGTTGTCCCGATTGGGCCATCATGTGCAAGCACGTGGCCTCCGTGCTCTATGGCGTGGGCAGCCGGCTTGATGAACGGCCCGATTTGCTTTTTCTACTGCGCGGCGTGGAGGCCCAGGACCTGATTGCCGCCGAGATCGCCCTGCCCGGCGCGGCCGCTTCCGACGACGCCATCGCCCCCGATCAACTGGGTGATATCTTCGGCATTGATATCGAGGCGGACGAGGAACCGGAGAAAAGGAGCAAAGCGACACGGTCGCGCGAGCGAAAGAAGAAGGTCCCCGCGAGCGCAAGCAAGAAAACAAAAACAAGATCAAAAGCGAAAGTGAAGGCAAAAGACGCGCCGAAAAAGAAAACCCGGACCGTGGCGACCCTCGGGAAACCCCGGACCCGTCCCTCCGGAAAATCCGTGGCCCGGTTTCGCAAAAGCCTGGGACTCACCGTGCCACAGTTTGCCGAAAAGCTGGGCGTTACCGCCCCGACCGTTTATCGCTGGGAGGCGATACCGGGCAAGATCAAGATGCAGGCACGCCCGCTGCACGCCCTGGCCACGTTACGGAAAGAGATGTCGAAGAAGTAAGACCGGCACGCTCCCGATTCGCTGACTTGGCCGGGCCGGAACCCAAAGGCCGTCATTGCGAAGACGCCTCGGCCACCGTGGCAATCTGGCTCATGGAAGGGTGTCACGATTACACCAGATTGCTTCGTCGTTCCTCCCTGCAATGACGGTCTAAGTGGGCGTGAACGGTTTTCACTTCCTTGTAGCCTGTGGGGACATCCCCCTAAGAGGGTGTTTGCAAAGGCCCTATGCCTTGGGGAGGGGTAACCTTTTGCTCATGAGGTTTATCATGGCGATGAGCACCATGGCTTCGCTGTTCTCGGTCAATTGCTCATAGTCCTTTGAGAGCCTTCGGTATCTGCCG
>JAJRTN010000135.1 GCA_024278275.1 Candidatus Hydrogenedentota bacterium | reverse complement strand
CCTACTCAGTTTCCATACATCCATCAACCGGCACACACACTATATATTGTGGCGCTATTGAATGCAAGTACATTATGTTGTGGTAACCGATTTGCGCTGCCGACGACGAAACACGTACCATGAGGCCTGAACGGTTACGGAAAAGGTTAGTGTACATCAAAACGATATCCATGCGTGATCGGGTGACAAAGGGCACACCTTCAGTTGCTCCCGGACCATCGAGGGCGGTCGCCACGGCGGATTTCGCGGAAAAAGCCGGTCAACATGTCCCCGCACTCCTCCCCAAGCAGGCCGGACACCACGGTGGGCTGGTGGTTGAATCGTTGATCTTCGAGGAGATTCATGAGGGAGCCGCACACCCCGGCCTTGGGATCGGACGCGCCAAAATAAACTTCGGGAATCCGCGCCAGAATGATGGCGCCGGCGCACATGGGACAGGGCTCCAGGGTGACGTAAAGCCGGGTTTCCTCCAGCCGCCAGCTCCCGAGGCGTGCCGCCGCCGCGGTGATGGCGATAATCTCCGCGTGCGCCGTGGGATCCTGGAGGGTCTCCCGTTGGTTGAATCCCTTGCCAATCACCCGCCCCTCATAGACGATGACGCAGCCCACGGGCACTTCACCCTGTTCACGGGCACGCTCGCCTTCCCGCATGGCCATCCGCATGAAGCGTTCGTGAGGATCCTGAAAAAGCATGATACGCCATCTCCCTGAGTATGGTGCGGATTGTGTGACGCCGAAGGCACGGATGTCAATGGGGGGATGGAAGGGGTAAGCGTTCATGGCCTGTTGGGCTGCCAGGGGTACCCGTAAAGGGAAGGGCGTGAACGGTTACCCCCTTCCTTACCCGTAAAGTTCTGTACCAATTGCCGCAAGAACGTGTTTGCCCCGAAGCGCCGTCATTCCCGCTTTCGGACAGCGTCTTCGTTCGAGAGCGACGCGTACCCTTTACATTCATCTCCAGCCATGTCAAAACAGGCTGGGCTGGGCATCGCTACGACCTCCTGTGGGGGTTGTTGACGCATTGGGTTGTGCTCAGCCCATTTTTGATCTGAAATACGAAGATGTCGATGGTTAATTGCCTGTAATCTGTTAAGGTGTCTTAACTTCTGTAAACCGGGGATCGCTAAGGCTTTTTCCCGGCCTGTTGAACCCGGGCAGCACCCGTGCTAGAATGCGGCCATGACCGGAAGGACACCCCCATGACTTATCGTAACCTCTTGGCGCTCGGCTTTTTGGTCCTCGTGGCCACCACCATTGGCGGGTGTGCGCGGGCCGCGCGGGATACCACCGGTTTTGCACTCCAGAACTCGGCCACCATTAACGCATCCTTCGAGGACACCTGGCTGGCGGTCAAAAGCGTTCTGCGGGAGCAGAACCTGGAGATTTATACCCGCGACAAGCGGGGGGTTTTCGTGGCCTACACCCCCATGAAACGCCGCTACCTGCAACCCAAACGGGACAAATACACCATCGCTCTTGACCCTGTATCCGACGGCGAAACAGCCATCCGTATCGAAACCTTGAGCCAGGTTTATGGCGTGACCACCCTCACCTACCCGGGCTGGCATGACCGAAAGGCCAGGGACGCGGGCGTCGCGGAGGCGATCATTGCCGGCGTCACCGCGAAAATCGCCGGGTAACGCCGCTCTCTCCCTCCAGTTCCATGAGCCACACCTTTTTGGCCTTATTAAACTACGAAATTCGGCGCCCTTAAGGGGTAATCTCTTGACAGTACGCCCTCGATAAGCTCCCGCTTTCTCCCAGGGCTTCCCTGGACGGGGGCGTAACCCCTAGAAAACAAGCGGGTTCCATGGGGCCTTGCAGCCCCCATCCCCCGTTATTGCCTATGAATAATGCGGTATGGCATTCGTAAACCAAGCTTATTATTCCATAAAATCAATAATTACCGGTTCAGATTGCATTTTCTCACTTCCGGTGATACAATTCCAGTGAGGATGCCAACCGGAGGTCGTTGCGAGACCGAGACTTTCATTCCGTACCAAGCGGTTTGTTGTTTTGAGGCAACATCGACAAAATCTTGTGACGGTTCCTTCTGAAAGCCACCCTTTCGCGATAGGGCCTGCCGAGAGGAGTACACATGCTCTCACTTATCGAGATTACATGCCCCCATTGCGGGGTTCAGGGCCAAATCCTGCTGCCGCCGCTGGGCGCAATCATCGTGGGGCCGTGTCCCGAGTGCGGCGACATGGTGGCCATTTATTGTGGCCGCGCGCTTCCTTTGGACCGGGAAATCATGGTGTCGGGCACCCAAAGCGAACGTCGCGCCCACCTCTTGGACGTGTTGGGTACGTTTCTCAAGGGGCGCGTGGAACGTTTGTTCGCGGACAGGCCGGACAACAAGGCCGATGAGGACCCGGCCGGTTTGGACGAATTCCTTTTTGAGGACATCGAACAGGAGTTGGCGGCTTCGGATGCCGCCCGCATTGCGCCCTTAAGCGAGGCTCCCCGTGTTCCCATCACCAAGGAAGAGGTGGACTCCTTCCGCAATGTGGATCTGAAATTGCTGGACAATGCGGACTATTTCCGCGCGGTATTCAAGTAAGCCCGTTTCCTGTTGAACATGGGACAGGCTACGGTTTTTCGTTTTTCCCGCGGTCGGTCACTGCTTCTCATTGCCTTGATGCGCAAGGAGATCTTCCCGCCCGAAAATGCCTTCGAAAAGGGTCGGTACGTAAACCGATGCCATGGCCACCCCAAAAGCGTCCGTCGAAGGTGACCGGCGCGCAGCAATGGAGAAGCGGGTCCGCTTCCTTGTTGGAAAGCGGGGTTTCCCGGAATTGCTTGAGTGCCGCTGTCACGGCGCGTCGCTGCCCGCCAGACCTGCTTCCCCCTCCCCGGGAAACACCAGGCCGATCCGGACAGCTTTTGCCGCCTCCCGGCCCTGCTGCTTGATGGCTGGTGTTTCAGCGCGTGGACCTGTTAGAGTGGCCGATATAGCTTTTTGGGGGGCCGCCACGCCGCCATGAAGCCGTGGCCCGGGCGGCACGCCGAACGGGAGGACACCGCGGGCCGTGCGATCACTTAGACCCAACGAGCGCCTCGGAGTACGCGAGGAGGACGCCAACCGCGGCACCCGTCACTTCGGTTTGGCCATTGGCGACGCCCGTCTCGCGGCAGTGCTGCGCATCGAAAAATGCCTCCTCGTCTTGCGGTACCTGGCCCTGGCCGGGGCGTTCATCGGGGCCTGGCAGGGCAACGTAACGCTGAGTCCCCTGGCGTGGCCGCTGCTGACGACGGTTGTCGTGGTGCAAGCGGTCTTTGTTCATTATGTCCTGCACACGAAACGCCACGCGCTCTTCTTCTCACCCCTGGGCTTCGCCCTGCATTTCGCGGCCATCACGCTCACCGTGCTTTTCACGGGTGCGGAGGAAAGTGTTTTCGCCACCCTCTATCCGGTCATGATCATCGCCTATTGCATCTATTCCCGGGATTTCCGGGGAACCTACCCGGTAGCCCTGCTGTGTGCGGGGACCTTCACGGCAAGTTTTGCCGTCCACGCCATCGCCACCGGCTCCGCGCCGAAGGCCGAGTCCATCCTGCTCAATCTGGGGTACATGCTGGTCTGCGGCCTCCTCATGGACACCTTGGGCCGCCGCCTGGCCGATGCGGAGGCGGAGGCCAATTCACGCGCCCGGGCGCTGGCTTCCTCGGAGGCTACCCTGCGCACCATCCTGGACAGCACACCGGGGCCGATCCTGGTTTATGACGAGGATGAGTTCATCACGGAGGCCAACGACGGTGCCTGTGAATTCTTCGGAGTACCCCGGGAAAAGCTGGTGGGTCGCCGTTTTCGCGGCCTGCTTTTCGACGACGGAACCCTGGCGCAAAAGCTGGCCAACCTTCGGTCGCGCGGGCTGTACCGGGGCGAGGAACTGCTGGTCACCGACGATGGTGTCGAACGAAACGTGGACCTGCGCATCCGCTCCTTCATTCGAGACGACCGTCGCTTCAATGCCGTCATCCTCCACGACATTACAGAGCAGAAAGATGTTCAGGAGGCGGCCCGCTTCAGTGCGCTGAAACTGGCGGAAATCAACCTGGAGTTGCAGCGGGTAAACGAACTGCGGGCGGCCTTTTTCAGCACCGTGTCACAACGACTGCGGTCGCCCTTGACCGCCATCCTGGGCTTTACGGATCTTCTGTTGAGCGAGGAACTGGGCGAACTCAACGCCAGGCAGCGGCAAACCGTGCAAAGCTGCCGGCGCAGTGTTTTGCGCGCCTTTGCCCTGGTGGACAACGCTTCCAGCGAGGAACGGACCGCCCCGGCGGGCAACGACGAGAAGAAAACGGAGTCGCCCCTCTCCGCCACGCGCCGGTAGACGCACTTGTCCACCGGATACAGGCCCCCCGACAGCACCACGAAACCCGTGGCCCCGGCGTCATGTCCAGCGTGAGGACGTTCACGTCGATTTCGCCGCTTTCATGGCGCCGCTCGCGGTGGCGGGGCTGTGGGTCGAGATCCGTTTTTGTGCAGAACTGCGCCCATCGCCATCATCCGCCACACGTGCTTGATGGGCAAACCACATCAAAAACACCTTGGTTCGGTTCCATTCAGGCCTGGGACTGCCCCAAGCGAAAAAGGGCAGTCAAATCGCAGGATTGGTCGTAAGTCGTTGCCGAAAAGAGCTTTACATGCGTCGGTGCATACACATCTCAGGTGAGTGGATTTCAACTTGGCGTGCAAGCCCGTGGGTGTTTCGCCTATAGCCTTCTCCGGGGAGTGACCCGCCGTCGTAGTTGTGTTAGCATAATCAAGAGTTGTTTAACCCAAAGGAGAAGGTTCCATGGCGACAATCCGGGTAAGTGGCGTTCAGATGGTGGTCGGTAAGAGTAAGAAGGAAAACCTGCCGAGGATTCTCGACTACATCAACAAGAGCGATTGCGACTTCCTGGTGTTTCCGGAGATGGCATTGACGGGCTATAACAATGGCTTCAGCGATGCCCGCACGGCGGAGGCCTGGGCGCAGATTGCCACGGCCTGCCGCAATTCTTATGTGACGGCCATTGTCGGCACGGGCTGTCGGCACGAAGGCCACACGCACATTCAGTCCCGGGTTTTCGGCGGGGATGGTGAACTCATCGGTACGCACGAGAAAATCGTTCCCACGAGTGCGGACCGTGAATGGTGCCGGCCCGGGGCGGAACTGAACGTGTTCAGCTACAAGGAGGTTCATTTCGGCTGTCTTATCTGCAACGACCTGTGGGTTACGCCGGGCTGCGGTCCTTATCCCGATCCGCGCCTGTCCTACCAGTTGGGCCAGAAGGGGGCGCAGATTATTTTCCATAGCATCAATTCGGGCACCTCGGACATTCACCTTGCCTACCATGAGTCCAACCTGCGCCTGCGCGCGCTGGAGAGCCAGGTCTATATCGTCACCGCCAACGCCGCCCATCCCAAGGAAGCCATCAACGCGCCTTCGGGTGTGGTTTCGCCAAAGGGGGAGTGGCTTGTGCAGGTCCCGCTTCTGGGTGAACACGTCTATACCTACGATCTGGAGATCGACTGACAGGCGAAGAGGTGGCACAGTCCCTGTGGACAAAGTGGACTCGGTGGACGAAGAGGACTAAACATGTGTCCGGCGGCCGGGTCCGCCGGGTCCATGGTGTCCGGCGCTCATGGTCGCCGTTATCCAAAGGTCGAATATAGGCGCGCGGGGGTTGTATCTATGTTGTTGGTACGAACGCCAATCGTGGACCGGCCCGAGGAGACCGGAGGGAGAAGACCATGTATCGAGCCCGTTTGATTATCGCCATTGTCGTCGCCGCCGCCGCCCTCATCGGCGTGGGCCTGTATTTTCAGCAGACCGGTGAAACGCCGGAACCCGGGGAAGCGGTTCACCCGGCGACGCCAGATGCCGGCGGGACGGCGGTATCCGGGGGACGGGAAGAATGGGCCGACCCGGTAACGGTGGAAGCGCCCTCCGCCGATATCCCGGTGGTGGCGGAGGAAACGGTGCCACCACCGCGAAACCTCCGCATCTATGGCGTGGTCCTCGACGCGGCAACGGACGCCCCGGTCGTGGGGGCGGCGCTTACGATTGCGCCACCGGTTGCCGGTCTGGAGGCGGTGGAGACGGATGTCGACGGCGGATACTCCCTGGAGGTGAACCTTCCGGTCCGGGCGGCCGGGTCCGCGGTGACCTGCATGGCCACGGGGTACCGGCGAACGAACAAGACGATCAACGCGCCCGTGGAAACCACCGAAAACGACGCACCGGCCGAATTGCGCATGGACTTTTACCTGAAGACGGGGGCGGTGATCACGGGACGGGTCACCGACGCCAGAACGGGCGTGCCTGTTGAAGGCATTCGCGTGACCGCCACGGTCGGGGGCGGAAGCTTCATGGAACGCATGATGTCCATGAAAGGTGATGCAGCGAGGGCGTCTACCGATGAAACGGGGCGGTACACCATCGAGGGGCTTGAGCCGGCGGCCTATTTGCTCTTGGCCGACGGGTCCGAGGCCGGGTACGTTGTCGATGCCTCGGCCACGAAAAGCATCTCCTTCCCGGAGGACAAAGCCGAGATTGTCGCGGATTTCCAACTCACCTTGGGCGGTACGGTGCGGGGTGCCGTCACCACACCGGACGGAACAGCACCGGAGGCATTGCAGGTGCTGGTCATGCCTTCGAGGGGCTTTTCCGATTTGACTTCCGACATGTTCAGCGGGGGGGCCGGCTCCATGATGCGTTTTCGACCGCTGGAAGCCAACGTGGAAGAAAACGGCGCGTACCTGGCCAAGGGCCTGTCCCATGACAGAGAATATCGTGTAAGCGCCCGTGCCAAGGGCTTCGCGGGTGCGGTGAGCGCCTCGTTCAAGGTGACCGCCGGGAAACCCGAAGCGGTGATTGACCTTACCCTGCAACGGGGAAGCACGGTATCCGGCAAGGCGGTGTATGAAGACGGTACGCCGGTGGCACAACGCAAGCTCATGCTCTTCCCCGATCTTGGCGATATCATGAGCGGGAGCTTTGCGCACGCCGGGAGTGACTTCAAGCAACAGACGGACGACAAGGGCCTGTTCTCTTTCGAGGCCGTTCCCGCGGGCAAGTACACCCTCATGCCCGAACCGGGCGACGAGGATGGATTCCCAATGGTTTATAGCGGAAGCGGGAACCGCGTTACGGTCGAGGTGGACGGGGTCAAGGACACGAGGGGCGTTAAACTTGTTTTGCAACGTTCCACGGGGGGACCGGACGGTGCCCAAGCGGAAGGCGGCATTATCGAGGGCAAGGTTATCGCGCCGGACGGCACGCCCGCGGCGAACATAACCGTTACCGCCAAGGGCGTGGCCGCGGAATTCGATCCCACGTCGATGATGGCCGAGCCCGCCAGTGCCCGCACCGATGAGCAGGGCGCGTTCAAACTCGATTCCCTCGACAAGGAACGCTATGACCTGCGCGTTAAAAGTGATTTGGGGAATACCGAGGAGGCGGGCGTGTCCGTGGGCAGCACGGTGACCCTCCGGCTTAATCCCCCGACGCGGCTTCGCGGGCAGGTTTTCGATGTTTCCCACGAGCCCGTGGCGAACTGCAACGTTAGCCTCAAATCCACGTCCGAGGAAGGCTTCAACATCATGGCGCTTATGGGAATGGGCGTGAGAGCCGATTCAAGTGAAACCGACGAGTTCGGTTTCTTCGAGTTTGCCAATGCCGTGCCCGGTGAGTATACCCTTGAAGCCAAGAGCCGTACCTCGGGCACGGGCGTGACCCAACCCTTCACCGTGGTGGCGGGAAAAGACCTGCTCAACCTGGATATTGTCCTGACGCCGGGCGTCGCCTTTGGTGGGCGCGTGCTGGACGGCGCGGGCCGGCCCATTGAAAACGCCACTGTGACCCTCCAGCCCACGGCCGGGCGCATGGCCGCCGCCATGAACCAGTTTTTGCCCGCCACCATGCGCCAACAGGCCGGCACGGCCCAATCCGGCGCGGACGGCGTCTACGAAATACTCCGCGTGCCGCCGGGCACGTATACGGTGAATGCCACCCACGCCGATTTCGCGCCCACCAATCTCAAGGATGTCCTGGTGGAAGCAGGGCACGACGTGCGCGGTTTTGACCTCGTGCTCAACGTGGGCGGCTGCATCGAAGGGGTGACCGTGCTTAAAGGGGAGGTGCGCAGCAACATCATGATACAGGTCATGGGCGACGGCGGCATGTTCATGACATCGAGCGACGACGAAGGCAAGTTCGAGCTCTGCGGCATTCCCGAGGGCACGTATATCGTCCAGGCCGTGGATGCCGGCAGCGTCATGAGCGGCGACCTCGGTAACATGCAGTTCAAGCAGGTCTCCATCGAAATACTGGACGGGCAAACCACCACGGTTGATTTCGCACCGCCGGAGAATACCGCCACCGTATCCGGGATAATCGGCGGTGAGTTGGGAACGATCACCCAAGTCAGCCTGCGGCGTCCGGGCGGTCCCGCGCCCGAGGAACTGGACCCGCTGGACATGCAGGCCCAGATGTCCGCCGCCGCCTACCAGGCGGGTACGGCCATGGCCGACGCCCAGGGCGTGTTCACCATGGAAGGCATTGAACCGGGCGACTACATCCTGGAGGTTTTTTCCTTCACCATCAATCCGGGGGATATACAGGCCATGGTCGAAATGGACCGAACCCCGCAAATACGGATGGAGGTTACGGTTGAGGAAGGCAGGGATGTACACCTCGAGCTGAGTTTGCCCGCCGCCACCCCATAACCCCACGCCTCCGTGTCGCACCAGGGCCGTGATCGATTTCATGAAAAGGGATGGACGGTTTGCTCCTTTGGTGTCACGGGCGTCATGGCATCGGTTCCCCCCTTTTTTCTTGGCGCAAGCACGTGGGAGCCATGGCGGCACCAGGTATGAAAAAGAGAGAAGGACACGAAAAGCCTTTACGGCCTTTCGTGTCCTTTTTCGCCTGTACTCCTGCGGCGCTCAGCGGCGCTCAACCGGGTGTGCCGCCCTGTTGAGTACCGGGCTGAAGCATCTGTTGCATGTGGGCGGGAGGCTTGCTTTCTATTCGGACCTCCCGGTTGCCCGCCATGAGCCAAACGGACAGGGCGATGGCAACGGCCGCCAAAAGCAGCAGAATTATCGTTGATTGCTTGCTCACTGCGACTCTCCCATGGGTGCGTTTCGCGAACTCAACCTGTTCCGCCGGCCAATCCAATGTACCAACTGAGGAAAGCGCCAAATGAACCGGGGCGCACGCCACCCTTGGGGCGGTCGGCCACAGGCGGTCCCTGGTCGTACTTGAGGAACTCCACGTGACCGTCCATGTAGAGGACATTGGAACCGCCGGGGACATGATTGAAGGCACCAATCGCGCTCAAATTCACGTTCGTGTTGGAGACGCCCCAAGCGTCGAACATGATAAAGATTTCGCTCTGGGCCTTGGCCCCGGCAGCCGGATTGTTGATGTCGGTGATGAAGAAACGTTCGATGCCATCGCGTAAATGGGGGTACTGCGAGGGCATAGGCGATCCATCATCGTCGAAGAGTTCGTCGTTGCTCCAGATTACGTAAGTCCCGCGGGCGGGGTAGGGTACGCCATCGGAGGCCGGAAGATCCGTCTGGAACCGTCCGCCGACATAACGCGCGTTGAAGTCGCAGCCATAGGGGTTTAGCTGGTCGGAGGAGACGTCCAGTGCGCTCGGGTACGCCCATCCGCCGCTCCAGCCCCATTGATCCGCATGGTTGGCCATGTCGTCCCAGGTCATCTGCACAACGGCGCCCAACTGGCAGGCGGTAGAGGTGGCGAAGGGGACGTAGACGTAAGAGATGGGGAGGGAAAGGAGCGCGTTCAGGCAATAGGTGGCGAAAAACTTCTCGCTGCCAAGTTGGGTATCAGAGCCGGCAGCCCTGCTTGAAGCCGTCGATGCACGGGCAACTTGCGCCGCGAAGTCGTCGTCGAGATTCAGGGACTGTCCCGCTTCATCCGAACGACCGTCCGAAGGGCAAACCGCGATATTGACATCGGTCCAATACTCTGGATACAACGCCGGACCGTTGACCCCCATGGCGGCCCAGTTATAGTCTCCCCATGCGGGATATTCGTACAGGAATTCGTTACCTCCGGGGTATCTTCCTCCTTTTGCCTCGTTTGAGTACATTTTGAAAATCAGGCCCCATTGCTTAAGGTTGTTAGCGCACGAGGCGCGCCGCGCGGCCTCTCTTGCCCGCGCCAGCGCGGGCAACAAGATAGCCGCCAAAATGCCAATAATGGCAATAACGACCAAGAGTTCGATCAGGGTGAAACCGTTTTGACGCCTCATATTGTATATCTCCTTGAGTTCAGCTTTGGCCATGGCTTACCATGCGCCTTGTCTGCCTGGTTGGCACCGACAACACGCCTGTTTGTGAAAGCCCAGCCACAGGGACTTCCACACCCGGCCATAATCACCATTTTCCAAATTATCACAGAATCCCGGCCTTGGCTTCCTTGACTCACATACCCTTGTGTTGTATTCTCAGGCCATGGTTCAGCAAGAGCCCTATAAGGTGTCCGACCTGCGTTTCCAGTGCAAACGGGACACGCCACAGGTGTGGGAGGGCTTCGACCAGCACTACGAACTCGAAATCAATTTCGTGGAAAGCGGGAGCTTTACCCTGCTGCATGGTGGTTCACTGGTCACGCTGTCCGAAGGCGAGGGGGTGGCATTCTGGGCCGCAAGGCCCCACCAAATCATCGAAGTGGCCCCCGAGACGTGGTTTTTCTATCTCCATATTCCACTGTGCTGGTTTCTCGAATGGGCTGTTCCATCCTGTTTCAGGGCGGACGTTCTCGAAGGGAAAATCCTGCGTGCCGATTTATCCGGATCGTTGCCATTGGAAAAGGCTTTGTTCCTGCGCTGGGACAAGGATCTTTTGCTTGGGTCGCCTCCGCTTCTTGAAGTTGTGAAGGCTGAGACACAGGCCTGGCTCTATCGTTTTTCGCTGAGGGTAAGCTGTAGGGACCTGGCAAAAGAGAACCATGCGATTTCGGCACATGATTCCGCGCTCCCTGCCAATAACAAGGTTGTTCAGATGGTTCGATACATTGCAGAGAACTATCTTGAACCTATTCTCGTTAAGGATGTCGCGGCAGCGGTTCATGTAAACCCCAACTACGCGTCAACCGTTTTCAAGCAACACGGCGGGGTGACCATCATGGAATATGTGACACAACTGCGCGTATCTCATGCCCAGTTGCTTCTTGCGACCACGAATGAGAATGTGACCGACATCGTCTACGAATCCGGCTTCGGGTCCGCAAGCCAGTTTTACAAGGCATTTCGCCATTCATGTGGGCAATCGCCGGGCAGCTATCGCACCCAGATAAGGGCATCCACCAGGGCCGGTAATGGGTGAGTGTGGCTCCACGTAAACAACGGAGACACCCCCGGAGACATTTACGCAATTGAGGATCTTTTTTCGTGCCATCTGGTATGTTGCGCTTGGAGAACTGCAACATCAGGCTTCCTGACCTCGATGGAAACTGATTGGGTGCCATCTACGCCACACTCCGTTATCCCCGCGAAGGTGGTAATCCGCGACCATGAGACGAAAGCTGTGCGGATGGGAGGTGGCTCCACGCCTGCGCGGAGATTACGGTCTTGGGGGGGCGGAAGGCGCACCCAAGATAGCGCCAAACCCATTTCCTGACAGCATGTCGGAACACAATTTCCTCGCCCCCTTTTGTGTCCAGCGCTTTTCAGGTATCGGCGGAGCCGACGCTCCGGTCATCCGTCTTCGGTAAGATCAAAAAGATAACTTTCTCCTTGTCGTGTAACGCGGGCCATGCCGGGTCGAAGGCCTGTTTCTTGTGTGACGGTTACCGTCGTTTCGGCTGTGGTTTCGTCTGGTCGCAGTGCCTTGAGTATGCTGATGGTGCATGTATTCAATCCCGTGCTGTGAAGCACGGCCCGGTCGGCCGGATTGCTGAACCGGTAGGCGGGGTGTACTCTACGTTCTTCCAGGGAGATCGCGGGGCGAGGGATCCCTCCGACTGTCAGGTGGATTCGGGCTTGGCCGCGAGGGGCGCTCACGACACTCCCGTCGGGCAACCGGCTGGCTCCCGTTCCGGGGAATTGCCAATTTACACGAACATCGTGTGCACGGGGCGCGGACACCGTATCCGATACGACCCACAAGTCGTCACCGTTGAACCAAACACGGCGGTCCAGCAACGGCGGACCAGACAGGTTCACATAAGCACGATGTTGCGCGTGGATGTAGATCCAGCCATCGCGCTTTTCCGCCGCCAAGAGGCGGATTCCGCCCCGATCAGGGTTTTCAAAAGCCTGGTACGCGAGTCCGTCCAGGGTGATGGTGTTGTGAACCGATGGCTGTACTTCGCATCGGCCACCAGCCTGGTTGAAATAACCATAGCGCCCGGGGTCCACCACCAAGGGCGTTCCGTAACCATGAAGCTCGACGGAGAGCAAATCCCAATGACCATGCGCCCCGCCGTGCGGGCCACAGTCAAGCACGAAATACCGCGCATCGGTCGACCAGTCGGATCGGGCAAAGACATAGCCGCCATCCGGGAAAACACGCAGGGTTTCAGCGGGGTTCATTGCGGGCGATTTTCTTGCTGATCGTACGCGGTCCGGGCCGAAGAGCCAGTAGTGGCGGGGAATAACATGCCCATAAGCAGCCCCATTGTCGGGGTCATGTTGCAAGGCTGCGGACATGAGTGCCACCTGCCCCGACGAATCCCGGTCGGTGTCGCTGACGGCCACGAGGCGCCCCGATGGGTCCTGCGCCCACCGGGTGAAGTCGGCCATTTTCTCAAGCAGGTTAGACCGGTCGGCATATAGCTGATGGTCGTTGATTGCCGCCAGACGCTGTGTCTCGGCAAAAACGCCTTGGCACAACACGTGATAACTGGGGCTTTGTTCGAGTTGCACACCATCAGGACGCACCTGCATGTCCAGACAGCGGGCCAAGTTGTCCAGCGCATAATCGCGCCATTCGGTCGCTTCGACGAATTCGGGAAACGCCAGCGCTATCGTCAACAGCCCCTGCATCTCCACCGTCGACCAGTTCATGTTCAAGGGCGCGTGATTGGCGTAGAGCAACCGTGCGTGTTCGGCCAGCATTGCCAAGAGCCGAAAATGGAGCGTCGGTGTCATTGCCTCGCTGTTCAACATGAAATGGTAGGCCCAAACCCAGGATTGACATCTCAATCCCGCATTGAGCGTGTTCCACCAAATGGTCGCGCGATTCGCGGGATCCGTGGCCGGGAGCGGAACATTCGCCATCCACGATCCTGCCTGTTCTGAAAAGCAATGGGCGTACTTTTCATCGCCGGTAAATGCATAGGCCTGCCCCAGGAGTTCCCAAAAGGCCTGTCGCTGGAGCACGTAAGTCACATCAACATCGCCGTCCGGGGCGAATGTCCACGAAAAGTCTTCGGGGAGCTCGACCCAATTCGGAAATGTAGGGGCGCAGGTGCTTGGAAAACGTTTCACCAGGATTTTGTTTGCGTCTGTGATGATTTGTTTCGCGGCCTCCGGCATGTCCAAAGTAATGGCATCCGCGATTCTGGGCACCTCGTCAGGCTGAAAGTAGAAACCGGCGCGAGGGCGTGTACGGAAGTAATCAAGCAGGGCGAGACCGGTTTCTAGTTGGTTGCCGGAAGCGAAGGACCGCTGGACAGTCTCCAGCCCTGGTCGAGCAAGATCAAGGTCTCTACGCAACTGTTTCAGCGCTTTTTTCTCGGCGTTCTTCTCGGGGCGGCCAGTGGACGGTGCCTGCCCTTGTCGCCAGCCAGTTGTGCTTCGATCCAATGCCCACGCAGCCATCAGAAAAGCCCCCGTGCCCCATGGCTTCGTTCCAGTGGGAACGCGGGCGTATTCGGAAGACGGCCCCGTTCCGCTCGATACGCCGGTTACATGCCCACGGTCATCGACGTGGTTGACCAAACCATTCCACGCACGCTCGATCACATCGTCACTGACCGATATGGGTACCCCCATTTCACGTGCCTGGAGAAGCCCGAACAGGAACATGGCCGATGCGCTCGTTTCCACGTACAGATCCGGGGCATCCAGAACCGTGTGCCACAGCCCCGTGTCCGGGTCCTGCAATCGGACGATGGCATCTAGCAGCGGAGCCTGCACAGCCACCAGACGATGCCAGTTTTCCGACCCCTTTGTTTCGTTGCGGAGTGTTTCCGTCAGTGCCATTACAAGCCAACCGTTGCCCCGCGCCCAGAATTCCGTCGTGGGTTGGGCGGTTTCTTCGTCATACATGTGGTAGTAGAGCTGTTTGTCCCTATTGCCGAGGTAATAGGCGAAGAGCAGTAGCTGACGACAGGCTTCGTCCTGATACATAGGCCGCTCCACCACGCGGGATGCCGTGGAATACACGGGGCAAACCATGTAGAGCGTATCCAGCCACAACTGAGGTTTACCGAAAAAATGGCTCAGCCCGCCGTCGTGCGTCCGTTCCGCCTTGGTATCCATGAAGTCCAGGACGGTTTGAGCCAAGGCAAGATACCGTGGATCATGTACCTTTTCGTAGAGCAAGAGCAGGGCGAAGGCGGGTCCCCAGTGGCCACAATAGCCTCTCTCAACAAGCAGATCATCGATTCCATGCGCCACCCAGTGGTCAGCCCAACGGCACACGAAATCCAGATAGCGTTCGTCGCCTGTCATGTCGTGCGCGCGCATCATGCCCGCCATCAAAACACCCTCTCCCCAGCCAAAAGGGAGGGGAGCGACGTGGTCTCTCAACACGGCATCGGCCACGGTGCGGGCCACCGCCTTCGCCTCTCCCGTTGGGGGAATGTTCTTCTGGAAACCGCAGGTGGCGCAACCCCCGAGTACAATCGCGGATGCTGTTAGTACGAGCACATACCATTTCATGTTTTTGCTTCCCATGTTGTGGCACTTGCGAAACCGAAGCTCTTTCTTACGCGCCACCCGTGGACTCCGTATTCGGCCCCTGTTTCCCGCATGTTGAGGTTGAGAGAACTGTAACACACAAGGTTATGTAGCTGTCTCCACGAGAATCCCTTTTCGAAAAAAGCACCGATTCAGGAATCCGTTCCGCCAGATGCGGGGGCATTCTGGCGAAAACGCAAGAGCGCGACATCCTTTCCTCGTATGCGGAGGTTCACCTTGGTTTCCTCCGCGTCAGTTTCTTGCCGTACCGTCGTTTCACCTACTTCCAGATCAACCCTTCGAAGCGGCGGCGCGCATGTGACTTGGATCATCACCTCCTCCGCGTCGTGATTGGAGAGGGCCATCACCACATCGTCTTCCTGGCGTGCCGCGATCCAGGATACAACGGGACGGTCCGCATCAACGTGAATGGGGCCCAAATTCGCCAGACCATCCAGGAGGTCGGCGAAAAAGGTCAGGGCCTGCACTTTTTTCGTGTGACCGCCCACCAGGTGCTCGACGGTGGCCAAGTATACATAGAGCCTGTCCCAAAAAGGTGAATTTCTATGTCTCCTTGCTTCCGCGGTTGCCTCGCGGTTAGTCTTCCTTCGTCCGGCAGCGGGTTTTGTTGGTTTTTCGCGGTATTTGATTTGGCGAGGCACAGTTTTTCTGG
>JAJRTN010000134.1 GCA_024278275.1 Candidatus Hydrogenedentota bacterium | reverse complement strand
TCCGAACTCACGTGCGCGAACTTCGATACGGTTTTGCGTGAACGGGAAAACCCCCAGTGGCGAATAGATCCGTCCCTGTAAAACAAGCCTCCGGGACCCGGGCAATCGGATGAGAAACGGCGTGTTTCATCGACCCTGGCACGTTGACGACGAAGCCTGTTGTGCCTGGATAACAGACCCAGGGAGCGCACCATACCGTGTGTAAAACACACACAGCAAACACAGGCAGCAATACCACTCAGAATACGCCCGATCCCCGGGTGGGCATCGTCACCGTGGCCAGGAACGAAGGCGAACGCTTCCGGACCTGTCTGCAATCACTTTCCGAATACCTGGACCGGGTAGTCTACGTGGATTCCGGATCAAGCGACGGGAGCGTGGAATATGCCCGGTCGCTTGGCGTGTCCGTGGTGGAACTCGACCCGTCAACCCCTTTCCGTGTTTCCCGGGCACGTAATGAAGGCTTCGAACGCCTGATGGAAGAGCACCCGGACACGGACTTTGTCCTCTTCCTGGACGGGGATTGCGAGGTGCATAAAGGATGGATCGGCCATGCTTTGCGCTTGATGGAAGAAATGCCCGGCACCGGCGCCATTGGTGGCCGCCGCCGGGAGCGATTTCCCGAAAACTCAATCTACAACCGTTTGGCGGATATCGAATGGAACAACTTTACGCCCGGAGAGATTGAAGCAACGGGCGGAGACATGCTGGTGCGCGTCAAGGCGGTCCGGGACGTGGGTGGTTTTGACGCCGAACTCATGGCCGGGGAAGACCCGGAGTTTTGCTTCCGCCTTCGGCGGGCGGGTTGGAAGATCTACCGAACAGATGAGCAAATCACCACGCACGACGCGGCCATGATGCACTTCGGCCAGTGGTGGCGCCGCACCTTCCGCGCCGGACACGGCTACGCCGAATGCGCCTGGAAGCATCGGGGGGATCCAGGCAACCCCGAACACCGGAAGACGCGAAGCAGTTGGGCCTACGGCCTGGTGCTTCCCGCCCTGATCATCGTTTCCGCGCCCTTCACCTTTGGGCTGTCCCTTCTCGCCCTCGGGATCTATCCGCTGCTCGCCTTCAGGTTATACCGGGGCATGCGGAAGAAAAACCGGTCCCGGGAAGACAGCTGGATCTATGCGCTATTTGTAACGACGGCCAAGTTCCCCCACATGTTGGGACAGTGCAAGTTTCACCGGGATCGACTCCTGGGGAAGAAGAGTTTCATCATCGAGTACAAGGAAGATTAGTCCGTACTCTCAGGACGCGGTGCATCCGCTATTCCCGATACCCGCGCGGATGCTTTCGGTGCCATTCCCAGGCGGTTTCCACCACGGATTCAATCGTGGGATACTGTGGTTCCCAGCCCAAGACTCCCTTGAGTTTGGCGGGATCCGCCACGAGGGCGGGCGGGTCGCCGGGCCGTCTCACGCCGAGTACCTGGGGGATGGTCTTGCCCGTGGCTTTTTCACAGGCGCTAATCACATCCATCACCGAGGCACCTGTCCCCGTGCCGATGTTGAAGACCTCCCTGGTGTCCGCCGTTGTCGCCTGGATGGCCAGAAGATGGGCGGATGCCAAATCATCGACATGGATGTAGTCGCGGATGCACGTACCGTCGGGGGTGGGGTAGTCCCGCCCGAAAACCGTTACCGATTCCCGCTGTCCGTTAGGCACCTGAAGCACGATGGGGATGAGATGGCTCTCGGGATCATGGGCTTCCCCGTGCGCACCGTCGGGCGAGGCGCCGGCCGCGTTGAAGTACCGGAGGAGGGTGAAGCCCAGTCCGTAGGCCTCGGCGAAATCACGAATCATCCATTCCACGGTGAGCTTGGTTCGGGCGTAAGGGCTGAAGGGTTCCTGGGGGGAATCCTCGTTCATGGGGCACTTGAGGGACATGCCATAGGTCGCGCAGGTGCTGGAGAAGAGAAGTCGCTTTACGCCGGTCTCGCGCATGGCATTCAGGAGCGTGCGCGTACCTTCGATGTTGTTGTGGTAGTGAAAATCGGGATCTTCCACGGACTCGCCTACACATGTGGCGGCGGCAAAGTGCATTACGGCGTCGGGTGCAAAACCGTTGATGGCCTCGGCCAAGGCTTCCCGGTTGAGGATATCCCCTTGGATGAGCCGGTCGCCGGGGATCGCGGCCGCGTGGCCCTGGATGAGATTGTCGTAGGCCATGGCCTCGTGTCCTTCGGCGAGAAGATGCCTGAGACACGCGCTGCCCACATAGCCCGCGCCGCCGGTAACAAATACTCTCATGATGCTTTTCTCCTGAATAGCCCGTGGGTTCAAAGTGCCTCGGCCGCGCCAACGATGAGGCGCGCGGCGGCAAGGATATCATCCACAATAAAATCGGCGGGCGCCTGTTCCTTGTCCACCCGGTCACCATATCCCGTCCTGACCAGGATAGATGCATGGCAGCCCGCGTTTCGGCCCGCATACAGGTCGCTCAAACTGTCCCCCACCATCCACGATGCGGGCAAATCAAGCCCCAAGTCCTCCGCCGCCCGCAGCAGCATTCCCGGGCCCGGCTTCCGGTCGGGGTGTTCAATGACGGACGGATCCTGGACCGTGGGCGCGACCGGGCAGTAGTATACCCCGTCCAACGTGGCGTTGGCATTCGTCAATTGCCTGTACAGTTCGGCGTGAACCCGCTCCAACCCCGCCTCGGTGAGTTTACCCCGGCCTATGACGGACTGGTTGGTGATGAGCACGCAAAGGTAACCGGCTCCGTGAAGCAACTTCAAGGCCTCGGCCGCCATGGGCAAGAGGGCCACTTCCTCCGGACGGGTGAGGTGATGCACAAGTTTGATGAGCGTGCCGTCCCGGTCGATGAATACGGCTTTAGCCAAGGCGGGCCTCCGGGGTAAACACCCGGCCCACATCCTCCCGGGCTTTCTTCAACGCCTCGTGCGTTCCAATGTCAAGGTGGTACCCCTCCCAGGGCCAACCCTTCATGCGGCCCACGAAACGGGGAAGTACATCAAAGCCCATATCGAAAGCATCCATGTCCGCCACTTCCCGGTAGGCTTCGGCGCTCAGCACGTAGACCCCGGCGTTGGCCAGATCACTCGTGGGCACCTCCGGTTTTTCGACGAACTCGACGACCGTCCCGCTGGCATCAAGGGTTGCGATACCCGCCTGGCGTGGGTCGGGCGCATGAAAGAGCACCATGGTCACGGGAAAGCCGTGAGACTGGTGGTAGGTCACCAGTGAAGCAAGGTTCATGTCAGAGATATTGTCTGCATAAATGACCAGTACGCAGTCCGCGCCATCGGCGAGATCCCGGTTGGCGTGGATGGTGCCCGCCGATCCCAGCAATAGGGGTTCATAGCTTTCACGTAACCGCAACGCGCTTTCTTCGTTCACCTGTTCAATATAGGTACGTACCTGATCAGGAAGATGGTGGTTGTTGATGACCGCCTCGACGACCCCCGCTTTCCGGAGTGCCTCGATCCAGTAGGTGAGCAGCGCCTTTCCGCCAATGTCGATGAGACACTTGGGCGTGGTCTCCGTCAGCGGACGCAGGCGTGTACCCAAGCCTCCGGCCAGCAGCAGGGCTTTTACCTGGCAAGGCCCCGCCGAACTCACGGCCGCACCTCGCGGACAACACCCAGGGCCGCCATCCGGCGACTGCTGTATTCGAGAATTTCGGCCGCGCAATCGGCGGTGTCAAGCCACTCGCGATAGGCATTGACACTCTCGTGGACCCCTCGCCGGGGTTTCCACCCCAGGGCCTGAAGCTTTGAAATATCCGAGCAAATGTGCCGGGTATCACCAAAACGGTACTTGCCGGAGGCCACGGGTGCAAAATCCGTGACCCCGAAGATTTCCGCCACCACGGAAGAAAAGCGCGCGACAGTGATCGGATCGCCCCCGCCCACATTGAACATCTCATAGTCCGCCCGGCTGTCCTCCAGCACAAGGAGATTGGCATCCACCACGTCCGCAATATTCACGAAGTCCCGGATCTGCCGGCCGTCTTCGTAGATAACGGGGGTGCTGCCGGTGTGAAAGCAAAGACAAAAGATTCGGCACGCCCCACTGTAGGCGTTGTAGAAGCTCTGGCGGGGGCCTTGAACAATCGAGTAGCGCATGGCCACCGTCGGTATTTCATAGCGTTTCCCAAGGTGAAGTGCTATGGATTCTTCCGCGATCTTACTGATCCCGTACTGGTTTTGCGGATTGGCCACGGTTTCATCCGTCCGCTGCCATTGGAGCGGACCGCGTGTTCCCTCGGGGGGCTGGCACTCCCAAATCCCTTGCCGCAGTTGCTCGTCGCCGCGGATGTCGGGCAACACCGGTTTTCCGTCCGCATCGTGGTAGAGTCCTTCACCCAGCGCCGCCTGACTGCTGGCCACGATGACCTTCCGCACGGGGAGCTTATCCCGGAGAATTATCTCGTAGATCAGCGCGGTACTCGTCACGTTCACATCGAAAAACCGGCTGAAGGTGGGAAGGTAATCCTGGAACGCGGCGAGATGATAGACCGCATCACAGCCCTTCAACGCATTGGCCATGAGGTCCGCGTCTCGGACGTCGCCCCGGATGAATTCGGCTTGGCGGTCGAGGTAGGCCGGAATCCGGTTTCCCGGGTGGATGGGCTCTTCCAGGCTGTCTACCACCCGGACCGAATGGCCCGTGGCCAGCAGGGCGTCGACGGTATGGGAACCGATGAAACCCGCACCGCCTGTTACAAGCACTTTCACCGTTTAAGTCCCCTTTATTGAAGATGAACCGGTATGACGCAGGAAACCCAACCGTTCCTCATGCGGCTAATGCTCACTGATAAAGATAATCCGGCTCCCCAGGGGGTCCAGGCCGAATTCCAGTTCCCGGGGGCGATCCAGCGCGTGCCGAATGGCCTCGTGGCGTTCGGGGGGGGCCATGATCAACAGGAAGCCGCCCCCGCCGGCGCCAAGCAGTTTGCCGCCCTGCGCGCCCGCCGCCAAGGCTTTCCCGTACCAGTCGTCCACCAGTGGGTTCGAAATCCCGAAGCCCAGCGACCGCTTCAGTTCCCAGCCCTGATGCAACAGACGGGCAAACTCGTCCAAGTCTCCCTCGCCGCTTAATACGTGGCGCATAGAATCGGCCAAATCACGCATGGCCAAAAGCACTTCCATGCGATCCGCCGTACCCTCGGTCTGTTTCTTCAGTATTTCATCCGCGCTTCGCTGTTGCGCGGTATAGAACAGCAGTATTCGGCGTTCCAACTCCTCCGCCACTTCGTGCCGGCAGGGCACGGGCTCCACCTCCACGGAGTGATCCGGGTTAAACCGCATGTAGTTGATGCCCCCGAAAGCGGCGGCGTACTGGTCCTGGTAGCCGATGGGCTTCCTGAGGCGATCCACTTCGATCTCGCAGGACAACTTGGCCAGTTTCGAGCGGCTGCACACCTGGCCCTTGTACGCATAAAGCGCATTGAGGAGACCCACCGCGACGGTGCTGCTGGAGCCCAAGCCCGTACCCGCGGGCACGTCACCGATGGTGGTAATCTCGATGTGCGGTCCCAACCCCAGCATTCGGAGCGCTTCCCGGGCGATGGTGTGCTGCACGTCTGATACCTCTTCGGCCACCTCGGTCTTCGAATAGGCCACACGCGTGGAAGGGTCGAAGCGTGGACTGATGGTGACGTACATGTGCTTGTTGAGGGCCACGGAGAGCACCGCGCCGAACTGCTGCTCGAAGAAGGCGGGCAAGTCGGTGCCTCCGCCCGCGAAGCTGACCCGGTAGGGTGTCTGTGAGATAACCATGCTCGCCCTCGCATGACGGCTGTCACATCACTGGAAGGACAGTCACGCCTTGCCAATCTTCTCCCGGAAACGTTCAAACAATGGCGCAAGGCAGGTGTTGATGTCAAACTTGGCCGTCACATGGGTTCGCCCGGCCCGCGACAAAGCGGTCCGCAACGCCACGTCATGGAAGAGGCGGGCCAAGGCGTCCGCAAGTTGCCTCGCGTCGCCCGATTCGACCAGCAATCCCGTCTCCCCGTCGATAATCAGGTCCGGAATGCCGACCAGCCGGGTGGAAACCACGGGAACGCCGCAGGCCATGGCTTCCATGAGCATCTGGGGCAGGCCGTCCACATCGCGGTCGGTCGCCCAGACACAGGGCAAACAGTAGACATCGGCCCGGTGCATGAAGGCCGGAAGGTCCTCCTGGCAAATGGCCTCCCCCGTAACCTCGACCAAATCCTCCAGGCCCAGGGCCGCGACCTGGTCGCGCAACGCCGACTCCAAGGGGCCGCTGCCGCCGATACGGCAACGGAAGGATTCGCCACGGTCACGAAGCAACGCGCAGGCATCGATCAGGATATGAAAACCTTTCTTATCCACCAAACGGCCCGAGGAGGCGATCAATGGCGGGTCGCCCACGGCAGTATCCGCCGCGCGTGGCGAGAAGTCCGAGGGATCGATACCGCAATACACAACGAAAAGATTGGCCGGGTCCGCCCCCTCATCCAGGTAGAATTGCCGGTGGAATTCAGAAATACAGACGATGAACTCCGCGCGCCTTATCTTGTCGGACAAAGCGCAACGCTCCCGGAAAAGATCCGCCGCATGTCCCGTGAAGCTGAAACTACAATCAAGAAGCCACGCCCCGTACATAGCCACCGTGCCGTTCGCGTGAATCCACTGGGAGTGGATGTGGGCCGGCGGATTTTGCCGAACATGCCGTGCCCAGGTACACGCCATCGCGAAATGCGCCAGGGAAGCCAGACGCGCCCGGAAATGCTCACGCGGACCGGTGACGGTATTCAGGAAAGCGGTGAAGAAGCGCGCGCCGAAAAGAAACGGACCCAGCGCCAGCGACGTCGCCACGTCCCACGCACGGACGGGATACAGGTAATGGGTGTTCGCCGACAGCTTTTCCATCCACGCCGAGCGGAAGAAAGTCTGATGTGGGCGGCGTAGCGCATTCAACGTGAAGGGAATCCCCGCCTGTTCCACCCGGCGCAGCTCGTTTACCACCCACGCATCCCCCGCGCCAAAGGCCGAAAAATAGGCGATGTACGACGGGCCTGGCCGCTCGGGCAATCGCTTCATACGTGCTCCTCCATCCATGTGTCTCGACCCGGCGCGATGGGAGCAAAATGGCCACCGGCACCGCTCGTACCCTCTCTGGCGAAGTATAGTCAGCCACCGCGCCCGGACGCAATCGGCAGGGGCGGACTTAAATGTCGTTGACGTTGGTTTTGTGCAACGAAAATGCATACGCCCCTGCTGCGTTGGCATGGGCTTACAGGCGGGGCGAATAAGCCGGTAAGCGTGGGTTGAAAGAACTTCCGGGAGCGGACGAGGGTATGTTCCATGAATTCCTCTCCGCAGGATCCACGCCGGCAATGCAATGCGCCCCCCCTTCCGCCATTCCCGCGAAGACGGGCATCCCCGGGAAAGGTTGGGGGAGGCGATCATGGATCCCCGCTTGCGTGGGGGCGCCGGTGGGTCGTGGCGCGGACGGTTATTGCGATTTCTCTTTTTGGCTGCGCCGGGTTGGGCGCTTGCCCCTGCTCTCCACGCCCTTGACCCGACCCAAGCGCCCCATGCTCACGACAAAATGGGTGAACTGTCGGGCTAAAAAAGCCGTAAAACAAGAAATAATGGTTTGCAGATAGGCTGTTTGCCATGTATAATGGTGATAATGGGTTGCTTTTCTATGGTTTTGGGCCTTGATATTCCATGTATGCACGAACCGTTGATAACCGGCGTGGCACGCCAAAGGGCACGGGGATAGGGCCCCGTTTTATGGTTCCGGCACGCCCGGGGAGACAGGCTGCGGTGACGTCCGCCACCGAGGAAATGCGCCGAACGCACCCCATGCTTTCCTGGGGAGCCCTATTGAGCACGCTCGCGGGGATAGTGTTCCTGCTCGCGTACTTTTGGCTGGACGCGCAAGGCGGCCCTCATGTGGCCCTGACCGGGTCGTTGGCGTTGGGTGCGGCCCTGTGCATCGGTATTCCCCCGCTTCTCGTGGCCCATGCCATTTACCGCGTGTGGTATATCAGCCTGACGGCCGCGACGGCCATGGCCTTTATCGTGCTGTCACAGGCTTTTGACGTCCTCTACCAGTTGGATCCGCCGCCCTGGTTGCAAAGGTTTGCCCTGCTGGATCCCAATTTCGCGTTACGTGCCGAGGCCCTGAACTTTATGCTCCACATGGGTTTGGCACTCCTGGTGTTGACCTTCTACCTCTGTCTGTTTCAGGCGGACCGCTACCGGCGTAACCTGGCGGAAAAAACCCGGGCCCTGAGCCATTCTGTTGCCGAATTGACCCAATCGCGTCGGGCGGTTCGGGAAGAACGGGACCAAGCGCAGCAGTATCTTGACGTGGCGGGTGAACTCATTGCCCGACTGGATTTGGACGGGCAAATCACGCTGCTCAATAGAAGCGGTTACGCGCTGCTGGGCTATCCCGAGGGGAGCCTGGAGGGACGGCCATTTACAGAAACCCTTCTTCCCGAACGGGACCGGGAGAGGGTGTGGGATCGCTTTCGGGCCGTCATTGCCGGTGGGCGCGCGCCCACCGGCCGCTTTGAGCAGTCCCTGGTCACGGCGTCCGGTGAAGAGCGGCTGGTCCTGTGGCACAACCAGGTACTCCTCGACGACGAAGGCGCCATCTCGGGAATGCTGGTCTCGGGCATGGATATTACGGAACACCGCCGCCAGGAAAAGGAACGACGCACCCTGGAAGAGCGTGCCCAACAGGCCCAGCGAATGGAAAGCCTGGGGGTACTGGCCGGCGGAATCGCCCACGAATTCAACAACCTTTTCATGAGTCTTCAGGGCAACGTGGAACTGGCCATGCTCGAGGTTCCGGCCGATTCGCCCGCGGCGGAACGTTTGGCCATGGTCGAAGCCACGGCTCAGCGTGCCGCGCGGCTTACACGGGAAATGTTGGACTACAGCGGCCGCGGCCCCCTGGCGGTCCAACCCATCGACCTGTCAGCCCTGATTCGCGGCATGAAACATCTCATCAAGGCGGCCACGGGCGACCGGATCGACCTTCGCCTGGATCTGGCCGAAGGCCTGCCCAAAGTCGAGGGTGACGGGAAACAACTCAAACAGGTTATCATGAACCTGGTCACCAACGCCGCGGAAGCCATGAGCAAACAGGGCAATACGTTAACCCTTCACACATCCGCCGTGGACATGACCGCCCGGGAACTCGCCGTCTATGCCCCGCGGGACGCCCTGCCCGCCGGCCGCTATGTGGCCATAACGGTCCGGGACGAAGGCATCGGCATGGATGGGGAAACCCGCGAAAGGGCTTTTGAGCCTTTCTTTTCCACCCACTCCACGGGTCGGGGCCTGGGCCTGGCCGCCGTCCAGGGAACCGTTCGCAGTCACCAGGGGGTCATTGACCTGGAAAGCACCCCCGGCAAGGGTACGTGCGTCCGCATACTGCTGCCCGCCCTGTTGAGTGATGTCGCCCGGACAGCCCCCGCCCCCGCCTGGCATGGCGAACGGGCCGTGCTCCTCGTCGATGACGATACCGCCGTGCTGGAAGTGGCCAGTGAATACCTGGAAATGCTCGGCATCCCCGTACTCACCGCCACCAGCGGCGACGATGCCCTCCAAGTGCTTGCCCAGAGCCTGGATCACGTGGGTTGCGTGGTCCTCGACCACCAGATGCCCGGCCTTGAATCCACCGAAACCCGCAAGCAGATTGACGCACTCATGCCTGGCCTGCCCGTGCTTCTTTCCAGCGGCTACGGACGCGACGACCTGGCCAGCCGGACGGATCTCTCCGGTTTTGCCGGTTTCCTTCAGAAACCCTACCGATCCGCCGGTCTCGTCACCGCCCTGCAGGAATTGATGGCCCAAGACGAAAAAAGCAATGACGCCACCCGGTGCTGACGCCCCGGCTTTCCTTCAGCCCTATCGGTTCACGGCCCTTCTAATTCCTCATTGCGGGGAGCGTAGCGAGGTACGAACCGTTGCGCGATGCAATAATATGCTTTTGCGAAAGCGATGCCTGGTTCCGGCTGATCCGGGTTGGGGAGGGAAGCTGTCCCCAGCCTGCGCTCCGCGTCGCGGTGCCCGGGGGTGGACCCCTTTCCAACGCAAGCGTGAACGATAACCATTCTTGGTTGGATTATCCCCGGGCCAGGGAAACGAAGCCGGCAATCGCCAACAGGGCCAGGGTGAAGAGGCTTAGGCTCAACCCCACCAGGAAAGCCGTGGGCCGGTACGTGAAGACAATCGTGTGTGCCCCGGCGGGCGTGGCAATACCCCGGAACAGTCCGTTGACCCGCAGGATGGGTACGCGCCGTCCATCAAGAAAAGCACGCCATCCGGGGGCGAAGGTGTCGGACAACACGGTCACGCCGGGGCGGGGCGAGGCCATGTGGATCACCACCCGCTCCGGCGCGTCCTCCTCGATGGCGCACTCGACGGATTCCCAGTCCACCGGGCGGCCCGCCGCCGTGGCCGCGTCGGGCACCAGGGTCGCCAATTGCTCGAAGGAGGCCCCGCCGGGAAAAACCACGCACTCCCGCGCGCCGTTGAAAGAGGCCTCCCCCAGCAGGCGAAGAGCGGTTTCCATGTCCCGGGCAACCCGCCACCCCGGCACCCAGTAGGCACGCGGCAAGGCGTGGTCGTTGGCAAGCAGCGCGATGCCGTTACCCGAGCGCAGCGGCCTTAAAGGCAGGGTCTTTTTCGTGAAGCCGGCCGGTCCTAAAGGCCCGCCATCGGCACACACCAGGACGCGGGCCGCCATGTAGTTCAGCAGACCGGGTTGCGCCGCGTCCGCCGACAGTTGTCCCGGCGGCCCGCTGCCCGACAGTTGGTCCCACCAACGCCGTTCCGCGGAGGTGCGTGGCGGCCCGTAGCCGCCGATACAGGACAGGGATTACAACATTCCCGCCTGCGCGATGAGTGACGGGTTTCGGGGATGGGTGCTTATGGCGACACGTCCGCCCAGGGCCTGTTCATCGGCGACGGCAAGGATTTCGGCATGGCGCGTGTAGCAGGCGGGCGCGTCCTCGAAAGGATGTTCATAATGGTTCGTGGCCGCGTTGTTGAGTTCGAAAAAGGCCAACAGCGCGAAGGCGAAAGCCATCAGCGAACTCAACCAGCGTGACCGGAGCAAGACCACGGGAAGGGAGAAGGCAAGGAGGATCAACATGATGCCCCGCGCCGTGTTGTTGCCGAAAAGGAGAAGAGCCGTCGCGGTAAGCAGGAAGAGGAGAACACCGGTCCAGTGGCGAAATCCACCCGCCTCCTTTCCCGCGCCCAGCACCCGCCCGCTTCCCAGCGTTACCAGAACGGCCAGCGAAAAGCCCGCCGGGTAGGCCAGCGCCGCCCGCAAGGGAGCGGCCCCCGCCCAGAAGTCGCTTCCCGCCGTGAGCAGGAGGCAGGCGGCGCCGGTGACGAGAAAGTAGATTGCATCCAGCCAGCCCCGGCGTACCAGGCACGCGGCCGGAACGAATGCCAGCCCCAACACCCCGAAATGGGCCAACGCGGGCACCGGCATCGCCGGGGGGGCGACCAGCATGGCGGGCAGGTCGGCCAGTCGCGTGGGCATGACGGCCACGGGCGACACCCCGGTCAACACGCTCCAGGGATTATCAAGCGCCGGGCACCAGGCCAGGCTGGGAAGCCATTGTACGGCACTCACCCCCGACGCCACCGCCGGGACGATCAACGCGCCCCGGAAACGCCGCCAAAGCCCGGACCAGGCTTCGCTCGGACGGAGGAGTGAGAGCATGAAATATCCCGTGGCCAACAGCAGCAGCACCCCCGCCAGGAGGAGAGCCCCCGCGAGAAGCATGAACCCGGCAGCAAGCCCCGCCACCACCGCGGGCCCGGCGCGGCGTTCGCGGACATGTTCCCGAAGTCCCCAGAAAAGAAGCGGGGTCCATGCCAGCGTCCCGGCCAACGAAGGATGGGACATGGCGCCCGCGCTCGCCCCCGAGAAGGCGAACACAACGCCGCCCAGCAGGGCGGAAGAATACCGGGCGTCCAGGGAGCGCGCGAAAAGCACGTATAACGCCCCCATGAGGAACAGGCCCAGGAAAGCATGCACCGCCATGGCGCGTTCCGTGGGCAGGAGCAGAAAAACCGCGTTCAACGGCTGGAACAAGCCGTGCCGGGGATCGGCGAGGAAGGGTGTTCCACAGCGCTGCTTTTCATTCCACAGGGGGAGAGCCCCCGCCCTCAGCCGCCCGAATCCATAATGGTAGTCGGGATAAACCTGCTGGTACAGGTCCGCGTTCTCCGAAGCCCGCGGGATGTGCTGCCCCGGCGGCAATTCCGTCATCATCCAGAAAACGGGGGCCAGCACCACGAAACACACCCCGGTCAAAAAGAGGGGCAGGGCGGCGTATCGTCTGTGTGCCATCTTGAACACGGCTGCGAAACGGACTCACTTTCGGGCCGTGGCGACCACGCCCGGCCATTTCCGCTGCTTGAATCCCATCCCGGCGCGGGGATGAAGCCCCTGCAATCAGGTTGATGCGTCATCGTACCACCGGCACCAAGAGCCAGTCCATTGTGGCCGGGACCCAATGAAGCATTTTCAAAATGGGGAATTCCCGATGAGGTGTAACGTGTGTTCGCCACAAGGGTAGAAAGGCACATGGATATGAAACCGTGACAAGCGACACACCGCGACGGGAGTGCATGAAGCGATGAGAAAAAAACGCGGGACGGTTGTGTTGTTCCTGGTGGCGCTGTTGTTGGTGGCTTGCGGGAATCCGCCGGAGCCACCGGCTCTGCCCATTGCCCCCACGGTCGAGGCACGCGGTTTCCGCATGGGGTTCACGCCATGGCCCTACGCCGCCTCGGTCGCGGCCGTGGCCGATGTGTATGCCAAGATCACCGCCCACGGCGACATGATCTCCCACCATATCGACGGCGGGATTCCCTGGGAGGAGGCGTTCACCGGCGTGCCGTGGCCGGAGCATGTGCGGAATGAGATTCAGGGACGGCTTGATGCCACGCCGGAAGGCACCCCTGTTTTTCTGTCGCTCAACCCGCTGAACACGGAGCGAGACGGCCTCGCGGGGAACTGGGGCGACTCGGAAAACGAGCCCCTTCCCGAGGCGTGGGCCGGGCGTACCTTCGACGACCCCAATGTAATCGAGGCCTACACCCGTTTCGCCCTGGATCTCATCGAGCGCTTTCAGCCCATGTGGTTCTGCTATGCCATCGAGGTGAGCGAATTGATGGTGAATGATCCCGAGGGCTTTGAGCACTTCAAGGCCTTCGCCACGCCTGTCTATGGCGCAATTAAGGCGGCACATCCCGATTTGCCGGTACTTGTGTCCGTTGCCCTCAAGCACCCGGACTCGGAGGAAATGGCCATCATCCGCCGTGAGTTGCCCGCCCTGCTTCCCTACACGGATCTTCTCGGCCTCAGCGTCTACCCCTACATTTTCTATGGACAGAACGGCGATCCCGCCGGTCTGCCCGAAAACTGGTTGTCCCAGGGCCGGGAACTCGCGGGAGACAGGCAACTCTGCATCACCGAAACCGCCTGGCTCGCGCAGAACCTCCGTATCTGGCGCTATGGCGTGTCCATTGAAGGATGCGACGCCTGGCAGAACCAGTACGTGGCCCGCCTCAACGAGGCTGCGCAGGCCCTGGACGCGGCCTTCGTTGTCTGGTGGTGCGTGGCCGATTTCGACGACCTGTGGCGCGGAGCGCTGGCCCGCAATCCCCTCGCCGCCATCTGGCGCGATACCGGTCTCTACGATGAAGGCCCCACGCCGCGTGCCGGGCTGGCCACCTGGGATGGCTGGCTGGCGCTGCCGCGGGTTCCATGAACCGATCCGGCTACTTGCGTTTATTTCGGCGCACATGGGATCCTTGCGGAGTGGAAAAGGCCATGGGGAACGCCACGGATGAACCGGAGAAACATGCTCAAGAGAAGCGCGGCCCTGGCGGCCATGGTCTCGCTGCCTCCCCCAAGCCGCCGCGAGGGCCGGGCGGTGATCTTTCCCGCGCCGGAGGGCATCGCGGCGTCGGAGGATTGGCGGCTGGAGGTCGAGGGCCGCGAGGTCTTTTGCCACGGGGATTACCGGCTGAACACGGGCTTTCCGCCAGGCCTCTTCAAAATGAAGGTATCTCCCCAGGCCTATGCCATCTTTGACTTCGAGGGCGCGGTGACTGTCCGGGCGACCTTGAAGTCACGGTTACTCGACAACCTGGACGGCCTGAAAGTGCGGCCCCTGGCATTGGCCATCAAGCCGCGCATCGCCGGGAACACGGTCGAGTTCACCCTGGACCGTCCGGGCGACGTGACCCTGGACCCGGACGGCACGGGCCTGTGCGTGTTGCACCTCTTCACCAACCGGCCCGAAACCGATATTCCGCGCCAGGACGATCCCGGAGTTCGTTACTTCGGGCCGGGCGTGCATGACGTGGAAGCCCTGGAGTTGAAGGCGGGGCAGACCCTCTACCTCGCCGGCGGCGCGGTTCTCCGACCCTGCCCTGCCCGGCTTCGCCTTCCCCATAAGAAACGGCACTACACCGGTGAGGCGTACTACGCGGCCACCACGGCCATTCAGGCGACCGGCGATAACATCACCATCCGGGGGCGCGGGATCGTGTCGGGCGAGCGCGGCTTGCCCGCGGGACGGCGTTTTGGCCTGTTCCAGGGTTCGCGGATGAAGAACCTGCGGATGCAAGGCGTTGTCTTCACCCGTGCGACCGGTTGGACCCTTCTGATGCACGACTGCCGCGACAGCCTCCTGGAACGGGTGCGCGTGTTGGGCTACTTCACCAATTCCGACGGTATCTGCCTGCACTCCTGCCGGGATTGCACGGTCACGAACTGTTTCATTCACACCGCGGACGATTGTTACGAAGTGAAGTCAAAAGGCCGCGGGATTGTCTTAGAGAAGAGCCAGGTCTGGTGCGACGCGGGCACCACCATGGGCGTGTGCCATGAAATCGACGGTCTCGTGACGGATGTCACCTGGCGTGACATGACGGTGCTCCATTACACCTATCGTTATAACCCCTACGAAGGCATCACCTCGCGCGGCGCAATCTTCATCCACCCCGCCATGGGGGGCACGGTCCGAAACGTGCGGTTCGAGAACATCACGGTCGAACGCTGCGCCTCCATGCGTCCGCTGATCGTGGTGTACAACGTGAAGGAGCCGAAGGAAAGCGTTCATTTCTTTCCCGACCGCCCCTTCTCGGCCATCGAGGGGGTGGTCTTCGAGAAAATCCGCGCCTCGGGGGTGGCAAACCCGGAGATACTGATCATGGACCAGTCGGGTGAGCGGCGCATCCAGGATATCGTCTTCAAGGACGTGATCATCAACGACCGCCCATTGACGGAGAAGGACCCGCGCCTGACAACCGTGGGCAACGTGGCGGGGATTACGGTCCGGTGATATGTCCAAACCCGCCCCACGCGCCTGGCCGTTCATCCATCCAGCCCGACCGTAACGCCCGTGCGTTTCATGGTGTCCGGTTCACGCTTTGGTTTGAAAAGGGCTGTGGCGTAATGTCAAACATATGTCATAATTGAGCAACATTGGACGATCAAGGCTATCAAGCTTGATCATTCCAAGGGATCAAGTATTGATACTCAGATCGAGATCTTCTCTAAGTCCTTGTATCAAAGTATCTTATGAACAATAATGTCGATTTCTTAGTCATTTGGCACGAGATTTGCTCACTTTACATCGATTGCGCTGTATTCGTGTTGCCGCGCATACCGGGGAACCGATGGTGGTGGATTCTTTAAAAAACCTGAAAGGATGCGTGTGTCCGTCGAGGGCCTCGCAGGGAGGACGCAAGCCATGACAGGGAAAACTACACTGAAACACAGGTTGATCGTGGCCGGGCTTGTTTTCGTGGGCTTGTCGTTCGTTCTGGGCAGCGCCCAAGCCGATACCATCGGTATCGACTGGTCGGGCATGGTTTGGCAGATTGACGAAGTGACTGGGCTGCATACCTCCATTGGTCCATCGGGTTGGAGCTCACAGAACGCCATGGCTGTGGACAGCGCGGGAACGGTCTACAGCGCGGGAGGGTCCGCGTTCGATCCCGCCGCGCCCATGCTGACCATAGATCCAATCACCGGGGCCGGCACGCCTGTTGGAGCGATTGCCCCTGCTCCTGGCGACCCCTTCGCCGTGGGTAATTGGGGGGCCTTCAACGGGGTGCGCGGCTTGGCCTTCGATGCGAGCGACACCCTGTATGCCGTAATCGACATGGGCGCCTACGAGGCGAATTTGATCGGCTATGATTACCTTTTCACGATTGATGTGAACACAGGCTTGGCAACGTCCATTGGCTGGACAGGACTTCGTGGCATCCAGGGGTTGGCATTCGCCCCGGATGACACACTTTACGGCTGGGACGTAAGCCACACGGGTTTCGACGTGGGCCAAGGCCTTGTGACGATAGACCGTTTGACGGGAGCGGCCTCGCCCGTGAATTCCGATCCGAGTGGAGCGCCCATTCAAGCGCTGAACTTCGCCGAGGATGGGACGTTGTATGGCGCGGCCATCGGCGACCTCTACACGATTAACCCCCTGACGGGGGTTTTAGCACTCGTCAATGACGGACCCTATGTCGACATTCGGGGTTTGGCCACCGTGCCCGGAGGGCCCCCCGTTCCCGAACCCGCCACCCTTACCCTGCTGGGGCTGGGCATGGTGGGGCTTGCCGTGCGCCGCGCGCGCAAACAAAGCTAGATCAACGCGATAGAACGGTCCGCTGCTTTCAACGCCCCCCGAGACCGGGGGGCGTTGCTTTTCCCTCCGTGGCCCTTTTCCCGCTACAATGGCCTTGGTTTCCAAGACACACCCACGCCGCATTACGCGGGGGAGCGACACCCATGCACCGTTACCTGTTTGCCGCCATTCTGATGGGCCTGTTGGCCGTCCCCGCCACTTCGGCGCAATACGATCTGTCGCAAACCGCTGGCGGTGCGACCTACCGCCTCCGCGATGGCGGGTTGATCAGCCTTCGGGACCAGGAAGGCACCCAACTCGTACGGCCGGGCGCGGTGAAAACCGGCCTCGTGCTGCACCGGCTGGACGGGGATCATGAGGCCCGTTTCGACGGGGCCGCCGAAGGCCTGTCGGCGCGCTATGTGCTGGCGGAGGGCGAAAAGGGAACCCGTGTCGTGGGGCGCTACGGGGAGTCGGAGCATGAGGTGGTGCTTCGTCATGAACTGACTTCCCGTAAGAAAGGCGTGTGGGGACTGGAGTGGTTTGTCGGCGAAATCCCCCTGGAGATGAACATCATCGTGCCCGCCGTGTCAGGGATGAAGCTGACGAAGGATTCCCCGGGTCGGGCATGGAAATTCGATTATCCCATCACCTGGACCAACTCGCTGATCATCGTCGAAGGCTCCGAAGGCGGGTTTTATGTTTGGGCGGAAGACACGAAAAGCCATTTCAAACGGGTGTCCATCGAGCGGAGTAACACGGGGTGGCGGCTGGGCTTCATGGTTATGCCCCAGGCGCCCTTCGACAGGCAGAACAGCACGCCCAGCCTGCCTTGGCGCATCGGCACGTACACGGGCGACTGGCGTGTGCCCGCCCGGCGTTACCGCGATTGGACGGTCAGGCACATGCGCCCCGTTCCCGTGGAGAAACAGACGCCGGCGTGGGTGAAAGATACGCGGGTGTGCGTCATCATGGGCCAGGATTTGGATACGCTGGAGATCCTGGCGAAGCGGGTGGACCCGTCGCAGACGCTGATCTATATCCCTTCGTGGCGGGCGGCGGGCTATGATCGCAACTACCCGGAATACGATCGGTACGCGCCCAACGTACGGCCTTTCATCGAGCGCGCCCATGAGTTGGGTTTTCGTATTATGCTGCACGTCAACTATTTCGGCGTCGATCCGCTGAACCCGGTCTACCCGCAATTCGCGCCCTACCAGGTGCGCAATCCCTTTGGCGATCACAAGAAGGAATGGTGGCTGTGGGAGCGGGCCGACCCGGTCATCAAGTTCGCCTACATCAACCCGGCCTACAAGCCCTGGCGCGATCTTTTCATCGCGCGCATGGTGGCGCTGTGCGAGGACCTCCAGGTGGACGCCCTCCATCTGGATCAGACGCTGGCCATTTACAACGACCACAATGGACTCATCGACGGGATGACCATGGCGGAGGGCGCGTTGGCCCTGCACCGGGAGTTGCGTGAGGCCCTGCCCCAAGTCGCCCTCAGCGGCGAGGGCCTGAACGAAATCACCATGCGCTACGAGGCTTTCGCCCAGCGCCATGCCTGGGGGCTCAGCCATCACGACAGCACCTATCACCTGGCCCGTTTGCGCATGGCCCACCCCATCGCGTCGTACCTTATGCGGCCCTTCACCATCCTGTACGGCTACCTCGGCTGCGCAGCTCCCTCGACGCCCGAGATGTACTCCGCCTGGGACGAGGCCTACCGCAACTGGGGCATCATCCCCACCCTGAAACCGGTTCGGGCCGAATTGCAGACGCCCCGGGGCTTCACGCGCCAGTTTCTCGAAGAAGCCCGGTTCTTCACGCGGGAACGGGTGGACCCGGCCCTCGATGGTCCGTGGCCGGCGGGCGTGGCCTTCCCCTACCGCACCGCCGGGGGAAAACCCGTCTACGACATGCGGGACGGACGCTTGATGTACGGCGACACCACGGTAAGCCGGACCCTTTTCGGCGTATCCTCCGTCGCCCTGCCCGGCACGATAGAGGGGTGGCGCGGCTTCAACGAAACGGCACTGATTGGCCTGGAACCCACCCGGTGGTATCCCTATTTCGACGAACCGCGGGATTCCTCCGTGCTTCATGTGGCGAGCCTGCCCGAGGGCTTTACGGTCGGGGCGGTGGCCGAGACCCCCGAACTGGCTTTCGTGCAGACCCGGCCCGCACGAAATATGAACCTGAACCTTGCCACCATGATGGACCGGGCGACGTGTGGTTCACGCCGCTTTGACGGCGGGGGCGAGGAAGTGACGGGACCGCTCTATTCCGACTCGGAGGATGGCGCCCAGTTCGAGCCGGAGGATGACCTGCTGCGGGCACACCCGCCGTGGCGGACCGGGGGCTCCGGCGTTACGTATGCGCGGTTTGACCTGGACCTGCCCGAGGATGTCACCCATTTCGCGGCCACCGTGGCCCTTGCCGAACGCGCCACGGGCGAAGGCAAGAGCGATGGCGTTGTCTTTGGCGTGTACGTGCGTTCCCACGGCGACGAGGATGGCGAGTCTGTTTACCAGGCAGGATCGGCACCCATGCCGTTGCGCCTGGACCTGGAAAAATACGCCGGGAAAAAGGTGGCCCTGGAACTGACCGTGGACCCCGGACCGAAGCGCAGCCCGAGCTTCGACTGGGCGCGGTGGCGCGCGCCCCGTGTCGAACGCGCGGCGCACGCCACGGGCCCCATGGCGGTGGGCGGTTTGCGGCCGTGGCGTTATGCCCTGGGGGCGCGTGGGCTGCAAACCCTGGCCGGAGAAAAGGCCGAAACCACGCTGAAGGCGAACTTCCCCGGCACAACCTGTTTTCTCAAGACCCTTCCCGCCAGGGTGAGCCTGCCCTGGGATTTGGTCGCCGCGAAGCCCATCGTGACGATCCTCTCCGATGGGGGGGGCGTCATCGAGAACCCCCGCTACGCGGGCATCCGGGTGGTCACCGCCGCCGTGGACGGGGTCGAACGGCGGGCGCTTTTTGCCCATCCGCCCAATTTCGGACGCACCCGGGCCGACTTCCCCGCGATGCTGCCCGCCGGTGACAGCACCTTCCACGGCTACGTGGGTCTTCGCGACGGCGCCGACCTGGGGGAGGTGACCTTTATCGTAACGGTGAACGGTATCGAACTGGCCCGTGAGTCCGTGCTCCCCGGGCCCTGGAAGGAAATCACCTGTCCCCTTTCCGGTTTCGCGGGAAAACCCGTGGTGATCAGCCTCATCACCGATTCCGACGGCACGCAAACCTGCGACTGGGCGCTATGGGGCGATCCGATTATTCGATAAGGCGTTTGGGAAAAGACGGTTTTCAGCGAGGCCGTCACCTGCTCCGTAATTTCGCCAATGCCTCGTTGTGGACCTGGTGGACACCACGGACGAAGGGGAGTCCCATGCCTATCCCCTTCTTTTACTGGACCGCCGCGGCCGCGCCCGGCTACACTGCCCCCATGGTTTTGCGAAGACTGATTCAAAAACTGAAACTGCGCTACGGGTCGCAGGAAACCGTGATCCGAACGTTGCGGGCCATGGGGGTGCGGATTGGCGAACGATGCCGCGTCTACACCACCCGCTTCGGCGGCGAGCCCTACCTGATCCGCATTGACGACCATGTCTGTATTTCCAACGACGTGACCTTCGTGAACCATGATCTCACCTGGCCTTTCCAGGACAAGTACGAATCCCTCACGGCCTTCGGTCCCATCGAGATCAGGGACAACTGCCAGATCGGCGTGGGGGCCACCATTCTGCCCCACGTCACCATCGGTCCCAACAGCATCGTGGGGGCGTGCAGCGTGGTGACGAAGGACGTGCCGCCCAACACGGTGGTGGCGGGCGTGCCCGCCCGGGTCATCTGCACGCTGGAGGAATACGAAGGGAAGTGCCTGGCCCGTCACATCGACATCCCGAAGGACCGGGCGGCGGCACGGCGGGTGCTCGTCGCACACTTCTGGGGCGAGGATGGAGCGGGAAAACGGTGAAGCTGGCGCTGCTCAAGGGGAATCGTTTCAATCCGTGGCACCTGAAGGCTTTCCAGATGCTGGACGGCACGGAGGTGGTGGCCTTCCGGGCGGACTCGGAGATCCAGCGTTATTTCCGGGAACGGGAAGGCACGCAGCCGGCCTTCAACACGGAGCCGATTTTCTTCGACACCCAGGCGGGGCCGTGGCCGGCGCGTCTGAAGAACCGGCTGGCCGCGCGCTGTTTTCACCGCGAACCGAAAATTCTGCCTTTTCATGACCGCCTGCGGGGCTTTGACCTGGTCCAGACGTGGGAGCTTTTCACCGACTGGTCGGCCCAGGCGCTGGAAGCGAAGCGCCGGCACGGCATGCCGCTCAGCGTGATGGTGTGGGACAACATTCCCTTCAACATGGAGCGCAATCCCCGGCGGCGGGCGATGAAGGAAAAGGTCGCGACGGCGGCCGATTGTTTCATCGTGCATACCGAACGGTCGCGGCGCATGCTCGACCTGGAGGGCGTGGATTCCGCGCGGGTGGTCCGGATCGCGCCGGGCGTGGACACGGAACGCTTTTCCCCCGGGTCCGGCCACCGCGCCGCCTTCGGGCTGGAAGAGGAGGACTTCGTCATCCTTTTCGTGGGGTGGCTGCTGCCCCGGAAAGGCATCGATTTTCTCCTGCTGGCCCTGCGGGAATTGCTGCATGATCCGGCGTTGTGCAAACACCGCGTACGCCTCCTCATGGTGGGGTCCGGTCCCGGACGGGACCGGGTGGAACAACTGGTCCGGCGGCTGGGTATCGGCGCGGCCTGCCGCTTCGCGGGTGCCCTTCCCTACGACCGCATGCCCGAGGTCTTCCGCAGCGCGGACGCCTTCGTGTTGCCCAGCATCGCCACGCCGGAGTGGCAGGAGCAATTCGGCATGTCCCTCATCGAGGCCATGGCCTGCGGCGTGCCCGTGGTATCGACCCATTCGGGTGCCATCCCCGAGATCGCGGGGGAGGCCGCCGTCCTTTGTCAGCCCAACGATTTCGTTTCTCTTTTCGAGGCGCTTCGGGCGTTGATCCTGCAACCGGGGCGGCGGGAGGAATTGGCCGGCCTGGGGCGGGCGCGCGCCCTGGAGCGTTTCGGCCTGGAAGACTATGCGGCGGCCCTGTCGTCGCTCTACGCGGACTTGTTGAACGGCCATGGATGACGCGCGCTACGAGGATCGCTTCGGCTCCGTGGCGCGCGTGTTCCGGCGTGTCATACGGGCCTTGCGCTGGACCGTTCGGGGCATGCTGCGTCGTCCGCGCACGGTGCTTGTCGAACTGCGGTGGCGGCTGGGCGACGAGATCATGGCGCTGCCGGTCCTGGACGCCTTGGCGCGCGATCACCCCGGCGTGGGCATTCATGTGCTAACGAACTTTCCGGAACTGTATGAAGGCTACCCCGTCGTCGCGGCAGAAAAAACGCTCCCCCTTCGCGTGGACCGCTATATTTTCCTGCGCGACGGGCCGAGGACGGTCTATCGCGCGGCGCGCTACGCCCGGCGGGCGGGGGTTCCCACGCCCGACGCGCCGCCCGCGTTGCGGTTCACGAACTGGGACGCGCCCCAACTGGCGGGGCTGAAGCGGCCCATCATCGCCCTGGCCCGCGGCGCGTCGTGGCCCACGAAACGGTGGCCCTTGGACCGGTGGAACGCCCTCTCGGCGCGGCTTCGCCGGGCCGGGCACACCGTCGTGGCGATGGGCCTGGAAGGTGAATCCATGGAGGCCGATGTGGACCTTGCCGGTCGCACCGGTATTCGCGAGGCGGTCTGCGTGCTCCACCACGCCGATCTGCTCGTCTGCTGCGATTCGGGCCTCATGCACCTGGCCCTCGCGGCGGGTACGCCCGTGGTCGCGCTCTTTGGTCCCACCGATCCCGAATGGTACGTTCGGAATCAGCCGCTCTTTCACCCGCTGCGTAGTCCCGCCGACTGCGCCGGTTGCTGGAATCACGGCCCGGAAGCGCCCTCACCCGGCCAATGCCCCCTGGACCACGCGGTCTGCCTGGAGGCCATCGGGGTCGACGCGGTACTCGACGCGGCGCGGGCGCAACTCGGGAAGGCGGGCTGACATGCGGGTGCTTTTTCTCACGCTCTACCCCGACACAGCGGCCAGCCCGCGCTACCGGGTGGCCCAGTTCCTGCCCTATCTCCGCGCCCACGGGGTCACCTGTGACGTGTGCCCGCCCATGCCCGCGCCGACGTGGCGGCGGCTTTACGGCGCGCGCAACCGCCGCGAGGCCCTGGCCTACCACCTTCGCGAGACGTGGGGGCGGGTGACCCAATTGCTTCGCGCGCGCCACTACGACGTGGTGTTTGTGCAGAAGGCGCTCATGAGCGCCTACGTGCGGGGCATGACGGCCCTGCTGCGCCGCATCGACGCGCCGCTGGTCTACGACCTGGACGACGCGGTACATTTGTCGCCGCCCCACCCGCTGGGTCTTCCCGGGCGGATCGTGGAAAACCGGGAACAGGTCAAAAAGGTCGCGACGCGGGCGGACCTGGTGTTGGCCGGGAACCGGTGGCTGGTGGACGAGATGAAAGCCCTCGGCGCGCCCGCCGTGCTCTTCCCCACGGTGGTCGATACGGACCGCTTCACCCCCGGGGAGACCCGGGATACGGACACACCTCCCCGTTTGCCTTGCTCCGCCGGCGTCAATCCCCTGCGCGTGGGCTGGATCGGCACGCCCAGCACCACCCCCGCGGTGGCGGATCTCGGGCCGGTGCTCGCGGGCCTGGCCGGCACGGAAACCGTGCTGGTGGGCGCCGATGCCGGGCAGGTACACTGGGACCCGGCAGTCTGTGTGCCGTGGTCGTATGAAAGGGAGGCGGAAGAAGTGCGGCGGTTTTCGGTGGGGATCATGCCCCTGCGAAAAGATACCTGGACCCGGGGCAAGTGCGCCCTCAAGGCCCTGTTGTACATGGCCAGTGGCGTGCCCTGCGTGGCCACGCCCTTTGGCGCGGTGCGCGACATCATCCGGAATGGCGAAAACGGCCTTTTCGCCGACGAGCCGGCGGCCTGGCGTGATGCCTTCGAACGGTTGCGCGACCCCGTGTTGCGCCGGTCCCTGGGCGAAGCGGGCCGTGCCACGGTGGAGGGGGACTATTCGCTCAAGGCAGCCGCGCCCCGGCTCCTGTCCCTGCTGGAGGGCCTGCGATGAAGCGGCGGGCCAGAATCGCCTGGGTGGTGCCCACCATGCGCGTGGGCGGCACGGAACGGCAACTGCTGCATCTCCTGCGCGGGTTGTCGGACGACTTCGAACTGACCGTAATCTGCACGCGCAGCGAAGGCGCCCTCATCGGTGACGCGCGGCGGGCGGGGGCCTATGTGCGCGTGCTGGATTACACCACGGCGTGGGACTTCCGCATGCGGCGTCGGCTTTATCGCGTACTGTCGCGGCACAGGCCCGACATCCTCCACACCTTCCTCTCCGGCTTCGATCTCTACGCCAACCAGGCGGCCGTCCGAGCCGGCGTGCCGGTAATCATTTCCAGCCGCCGCGAGCTGGCCGTCTGGCAGAAGCGGCGCCATCTCTGGATGCAGCGCCGGGCCAACCGCCTCGTGGACGCTATCGTGGCCAACAGCCGGGCCGTGGCCGAATACGCCGCGCAGCGGGAAGGCATGGATCCCGCCCGGTACCGGGTCATTCACAATGGTATCGACGTGGCGCAATACCGAAGCGCCCTGGATCAAAAGGCCCTGCGCGCGCGCTTCAAGATCCCCCTCGACACCCAGGTGGTGGGCATGGTGGCCAACTTCACGCCGGTGAAGGACCATCGCCTGTTCCTGGACATGGCGGAGCACCTCGTCAAACGTCACCCCAAGGTATACTTTCTCCTCGTGGGGACCGGCCCCCTGTGCGAAAGCATCCGCCGACACATGGGGCGACGGTTCGGGCATGACCGTTTCGCGCGCATGAGCACGGTGGGCGAGGTGGCCGATCTGCTCGGGGCGATGGATATGTTCGTACTCACCTCGAAGGTGGAAGGCTTCCCAAACGCCATCATGGAGGCCATGGCCGCCCGCACCCCCGTGGTGTCGGCCATGGTGGGCGGCGTGGTGGAACTGATCCGCCATGAAGAAACAGGGCTGCTCGTCGATTCACGCGACCCCGGAGATTTCGCCGCCGCCATCACCCGCCTTCTGGACGACGCGCCCCTGCGTGCCCGGCTCGGAGAGGCCGCGGGCGCATGGATCGAGCAACACCTCACCATGGACCGCATGTTGCGGGAACACCGGCAGTTGTACCACGAATTGCTGCGAAAAAAACTCGGACAGGGGCCGTAACCCGTGTGTGGCATCTGCGGGATAATCCACACGGACGTGGACCGTTGGGTGGACCCGGCCCGGCTGGCCGCCATGGGCGACGCCCTGGCCCACCGCGGGCCGGATGACGCGGGGCTGTGGCACGAAGGCCCTGTCGGCCTCGGCCATCGTCGCCTGGGCGTGCTCGACCCCACCCCCGCCGGCCACCAGCCCATGATCAGCCCCGATGGACGCTATGTCATTGTTTACAACGGCGAGGTCTACAACTTCCTTGAACTGCGAAAAGAACTGGAGGGCCGGGGCCTATCCTTCCACACCCAATGTGATACGGAGGTGCTTCTCGCGGCCTACGCGGCGTGGGGCGAGGACATGCCGGCGCGGCTGAACGGCATGTTCGCCTTCGCCATCCACGACCGGGAGACGGGTCTTCTTTTCGCCGCGCGGGATCGGCTGGGCATCAAGCCGTTTTTCCACACCCTGCGCGACGGCTGCTTCGCCTTCGCCTCGGAATTGACGGCCCTGCGCAAAAGCGGTTTCGCCGATGGCGGCATCGACGCGAACGCCCTGGACGACTACCTCGCCTACCTCTATATTCCCGCGCCCCGAACCATCTTCAGGCACGTGTTCAAGCTGGGTCCCGGCGAAAAGCTTCGCTTCCACCGGGGGCGTCTCGAAATCGCGTCCTACTGGCGTCCGCAATATGCCGTGGATGAAGAATGGACCCTCGACACCGCGGCCGATACATACCGGGAACTGCTTTGGGATGCCGTGCGGCTCCGGATGCGGAGCGATGTGCCCCTGGGCGCCTTCCTCAGCGGCGGCCTCGACTCCAGCTCCGTCACCGCGGCCCTCGCGGACCAGTCCGTCCGCCCCGTCAAGACCTTCAGCATCGGTTTCGACGACGCCGAAGCGGATGAACTGGCCTACGCCCGCCTGGCGGCGCGGCACCTCGGCACGGACCACACGGAAGCCGTGCTCACGCCCGACATGGCGGACCTGCTCCCCCCATTGGCCCGCCACTTCGGCGAACCCTTCGCCGATTCCTCGGCCCTGCCCATGTGGCTCGTGTCGCGCCTCGCCCGCGACCAGGTGACCGTGACCCTGTCCGGCGACGGCGGCGACGAGCTGTTCGCGGGCTACACCTGGCTGCACATGAACCACCGCGTGGCGGCATACCGGCGGGTCCCCGGCCTCTTGCGGCGCTCCCTGGACGCGGGGCTTCGACTTCTTCCCGCCACGCCCCGAACCGGCAAGCTGCGCCGCTTCAGCGCGGACGCCTTCCTTACGGCCGACGAAAGTTTCCGCCGTCGGCTGACTTGTTTCACAGCCGCCGAACGGCGTGCCCTTTACACGCCGGACTTCACGGTCGCGGACGGTCGCGACCGTTACGGGGAGCATTGCGCGGCGGCCCGGGAACTTTCCGACGATGACCGCATGCTCTACCTCGACACGGTGATGTACCTGCCCGACGACATCCTCGCCAAGGTGGATCGCATGAGCATGGCCCACGGTCTCGAAGCGCGGGTGCCCCTGCTGGACCACCGCCTCGTCGAGTTCGCCGCCACGGTGCCCTTCGCCCTGAAGTATGCCGGAGGCGTGTCGAAGATCGTGGCGAAGCACGCCATGCGCGACACCCTGCCCCCGGCATTGCTGACCCAGCGCAAACGGGGCTTTTCCATCCCCATCGACCGCTGGTTCCGCGAATCCCTCGGCGCGATGTACGAGGAAACCGTCCTCGCCCCGGACGCCCGATGCACGGCCTGCCTGCAAGCCCATGCGCTGCGCTCATACCTGCACCGCCACCGGTCCGGGAAGGAGAATTTCGGCCATCGCCTCTGGGCGCTGTTGGTGCTGGAGCACTGGCTGCGCTCCCTGGAGGATTAAGTGGACATAGTGGACGCGGTGGACCCAGTGGACGGTCCACTTCCACGACCTCTTGCTTGCTGGAAATCACCGCCCTGCCGGTTTACCATAGGCGGAACTCACAACCTTGAAGGCAAATCTCCCATGAGCAAAAAAAACAGGCGCGGCCTCCTTGAACCTGGCCCACAGCGGACCTTCACCGGGAAACAACTCTCCCAGATTTCCTTCCCTCTCGGCGGCATCGGCACGGGTTCCGTGGGCCTTTCGGGGTTGGGCGGCCTGAAGGACTGGGAAATCTTCAACCGGCCCAACGTGGGGGAAAACCTGCCCTTCACCTTCCCGCTGCTCTATGCCCGGGAAAAGGGCAAGGAGCCCGTGTGCCGGGTGGCGCAGGGCCCCGCGCTGCCCCCTTTCGTGGGCAACGGCCTGGGCGACCCCCATTCCAATGGCGAAGGCTTTCCCCACATGGATTCCTGCACCTTTCGCGGTGAGTATCCCTTTGCCTGGATCGACTTCAAGTCGCGGAAGATGCCCGTGAAACTTTCGCTGGAGGCCTACAATCCCTTCATCCCCGGCGATGCCGACGCTTCGGGCTTTCCCGCGGCCATTTTGAAGTACACCCTGAAGAACCGCACGAAAAACCCCGTGGACGCCACCCTCGCGTGGAGCCTGTTCAACCCGGTGGGCACGGTGGTGTCGGCGGAGAACAGTGCGTCCGCGGGCGACGTGGAGCAGGGGCTCGGGGGGAACGTGAACCGTCCCATTGAAACCGGGAACCTTCGGGGCCTGGAGTTCATCTCGGAGAAATGGGCCGGGGATCACCCCCGTTTCGGCCAGGTGGCCCTCACCACGCCGCAAAAGAACGTGACCCTCATGAAGTATTGGAGCCGCGAAGGGTGGTTCACGCCCTTCCACCGGCTTTGGGACGCCTTCTCCGCCACCGGCGAATTGCCGGACCAGGACTACGGGCCTTCCGACGAAGGGCAAAGCACGGCGGGCGCCGTGGGCGTGAAGGTCAAGCTGAAACCCGGCGCGTCGAAAACCGTCACCTTCTATCTCACCTGGTACTTCCCCAACTACGAGAAGTACTGGCACGAGGGCTCCTGCGGCCCGGAAGGATGTTGTGGCGAGAAAAAAGCATCCGCCAAGCCGGTGTGGAAGAATTACTACGCCTCCCAGTTCGAGAGCGCCGTGCAGGTGGCGGAATGTCTCCATACCGAAGAAGAGCGGCTCCACGCCCGCACGGCCCGCTTCCACCAGGCCCTCTTTTCCAGCACCCTGCCCCCCGCCGCGCTGGACGCCGTGTCCAGCCAGATGGCCATCCTGAAAACGGCCACCTGCCTGCGTCTCACGGACGGCACCTTCTACGCCTTCGAGGGATGCGCGCCGGGCTGGGGCTGTTGCGAGGGATCCTGCACCCACGTCTGGAACTACCAGCAGACCCTGCCCTTCCTCTTTCCCGAGCTGGAACGGTCCATGCGCACGGCGGATTACACCCATAACCTGCGCGACAACGGAAGCATGGCCTTTCGTATCCAGCTTCCCATCGGGTCGCCCCCGAATGATTTCCTGCCCTGTGGCGACGGGCAGATGGGCGGGGTGATCAAGACCTACCGGGACTGGAAAATCTCCGGGGACGACGGCTGGCTGCGCCAACTCTGGCCGAGGGTGAAGCGTAGTCTCGAATACGCCTGGGTGGATTGGGATCCCGAGAAGAAGGGGGTCATGACCGGTATCCAGCACAACACCTACGATATCGAGTTCCACGGCCCCAACCCGCTCATGGGTTTCTTCTACCTGGGCGGGCTCGCGGCGGGCGCGGAAATGGCGGCCCACCTGGGCGATGACGAGGCGGCCGGGGAATACCGGGCGGTCTATGAAAAGGGCCGCGCGTGGATGGAAGAGCACCTTTTCAACGGCGAGTATTTTGTCCAGCTATACGACCCGGAAAAGGTGGTGCGCCACCAGTTCGGCTCGGGCTGCCTCTCCGACCAGGTGCTGGGACAATGGGTCGCCGCCGTGGCCGGGCTGGGCCACCTCGTGGACCCCAAGCTCATCCGGAAAACCCTGCGGTCCATCTTCCGCTACAACTGGAAGAGCGACCTGGGCGATCACGCCAACGCCCAGCGCGTCTATGCCTGCGGCGACGAAGCCGGGCTGCTCCTGTGTTCCTGGCCCCGGGGCGAGAGGCCCGCCATCCCCTTCGTCTACTCCGACGAAGTGTGGACCGGCATCGAGTACCAGGTGGCGAGCCACTGTATCACCGAGGGCTTGGTCGAAGAGGGCATACGTATCGTCCAGGCCGCGCGGGAACGCCACAACGGCGAGAACCGCAATCCCTGGGACGAGTTCGAGTGCGGTCACCACTACGCCCGCGCCATGGCGGCCTATGGTCTCCTGCTGGGCCTCTCCGGCTTCCGCTACGATAAGGGCGCGGGCATCATCGGCTTCGCTCCGCGCGTGGAGCAGGACAACTTCCGATGCTTCTGGGCGCTGGACGGCGCGTGGGGAACTTACGCGCAGAAGGGCCGCACGGCGCGGCTCGAAGTGCTGGAGGGCGAGCTGACCGTCAGCCGTATCGACCTGCCCCGACTCGCCCGCAAGGGCGAGGCCAGGGTCTCCTTCGGGAAGAAGACCGGCAAGGCCCCCGGCGACCAGTTCGGTTCCATCACCCTGCCCAAGACCCTGCACCCCAAACCGGGCAAGGTGCTGACCATTAAAACGTAGACCGGAGGGTGTGATTTGGAGTGCGGCAGCTTGCTGCCGCTTTCAATACCGGCGGCTTGCCGCCTCTTGAATCTGAACGCGAGGATTTCACGGACCAGGCAAGTGCGGGAACGCATGACTCGGCCCTTGGCCGTTTCATAGGGATGTGGATGGCATGACGGCCCACAGGAAATGGGGCAGCAAGCTGCCAATAATGAAAGCGGCAGCAAGCTGCCGCACTCCAAAGAGAAAAGATTCCCAACGGTGCCGCGTTGTTGCCAGCGTGCTGTCCCTGGAAGAGGGCATGGAAAACCTGGCGCCCAAGAACGAAGCTGAGCAGGCCATGCTCTGGAATCCGACGAACGCCCGGCGTGTCAGGCCAAGGTCGTTTCGGACACCATCGTGGCTTCCTGGTAGGCGGAAAACAAGGAGGATTCGACCATGGCCACCATGACCTCGCGGGAACGCATGCTTTGCGCCTTGAACAACGAACGGCCCGACCGCCTTCCGTGTCAGGTCCATGGTTGGATGCAATACTACCTGGACACCTGGCTTGACGGCATGGACTGGTGGCAGGCCTATGCGAAGTTCGGCATGGATTACGCTATCTACGTGTCCCCCGCCTATGCCTACGATCCCAGGGACCAGGAGAAGTGGCGGATTGAGCGCCGCGACCTGGGCACGGACCGCGACGGCAACCACCTGTGGGAAGAAATCATCACCACGCCGAAGGGCACGCTGCGGACCGCGGGCGCGGAGAATCCCGTCACCCCGTGGATAACGGAGCCGCTCATCAAGACGGAGGAGGACTTCGCCCTGTGGGACGAGTTCGTGCCGTTGCCGGTTGCGGCGGACTTCGCGCCCATTCAGGCCGTGAAAGACCGCCTGGGCGAGAAGGGTATCATCCGCGCCCACCCCTACAGCTTCGGCCAGGGCAGCCCGTGGCAGAGCCTGTGCGTTCTCTGCGATACGGAGCCGGCCATCATGCTGGCCATGACCAGGCCCGACGTGCTCCACCACATGCTCGAACGCATGGTGCGCAAGACCTTGCGCGTCACCGAGATGTGGAAGGGCATCCCTGCGGACATGGTGGAGGTGGGCGGCGGCGCGGGCTCCTCCACCGTCATCAGCCCGGCGCTCTTCGAGGAATTCTGTCTGCCCTACGACCAGCGCCAGAACGAGGCCCTCCACGCCGCCAGCGTGAAGATCGTTTACCACCTCTGCGGCGGACTCATGCCCATGCTCGACCTCGTGGTCCGCACCGGCGCCGACGGCCTGGAGACCATGACGCCGCCCTCCATGGGCGGCGACTGCGACCTGGCGGAAGCGAGCCGCCGCGTGGGTGACAAGCTCTTCTTCATCGGCGGTTTCGACCAGAACCAGGGCTTCGAGCACGGCACGCCCGAGAACGCCCGGAAACAGGTCTTCGACCTCTTTGAGGCGACCCGGGACCACGCGGGCTTCATCTGCTGCCCGTCGGACCATTTTTTCGAGGGAAATCCCGAAAACATCCAGGCCTTCGCGGACGCCGTGAAAACGTGCGTATACTAAAAGCGCGCGTGGGCAATTATCATGACCGGGGAGTTGTCTCGTGAAAAAACCGAACATTCTCATCATTCACACGGATCAGCAACGCTGGGACGCGCTGGGCGCGAACGGGAACGGGGTCATTCAAACGCCCAACCTGGATCGCCTGGCGCGGGAGGGCGTCAATTTCAACTGCTGCATCGCCCAGAACCCGGTGTGCATGCCCAGCCGCATCAGCCTGCTCACGGGACAGTACTGCTCGACCCTGGGCATGCAGCATATGGCGGTCCCGGTTCCCGAGGATACGGTGTGTCTTCAACACCTGCTCAAGCGGCAGGGCTACGCCACCGGCTGCATCGGCAAGCTCCATTTCCTGCCCCACGCCAACCGTGATCACCGCGACCCGCATCCGGCCTACGGCTTCGACCACCTGGAGATCTCCGATGAGCCGGGCTGCTACGAGGATGACTACCGCGCGTGGGTGCGGCGCAAAGCCCCGGAAGAACTGGATAAGATCAGCGTGGGCCTGCCGCCGGTCACGGAGTATTGGCAGCGGCTCCTGCAATTTGACGATCCCATCGTCCATCCGAAGGAGCGGAACCCCAACCGCGCCCAGGTGTATCCGTGCCGTGACGACGTGACCCATTCGGCTTTCGTGGCGGAGCGGACGCTGGACTATCTCGACGCGCACCGCGACGACCCCTTCTTCCTCTTCTCCGGGTTTTACTCGCCCCATTCCCCGTGGATTGCGCCGCAGTGGTGTCTCGACCTCTACGATCCCGCCGACATGCCCCTGCCCGCCTTTCCGCCGGAATTGGACGCACAGCGCAAGGAAGGCCACTTTTCCGACGACGAACTGCGCTCGGTCTGTCATGGCTACTACGCCATGGTGTCCGAGGTGGATCACCATGTGGGCCGTATCCTGGACAAGCTCGATGAACTGGGCATCGCCGGCAACACGGTCGTCGTCTTCACGTCGGACCACGGCGAATGGCTCGGCGAACACCTGCGCTACGGCAAGGGCCACTGGGGACCGGACTGCATCAGCCGCGTGCCCCTCATCATCCGCTATCCCGAGGGCATCGAAGCACCCGGCCAAACCGTGACCAGCATCGTCGAGGACGTGGACGTGGCGCCCACCGTGTTGACCTGCGCGGGACTGCCCGTGCCGCGTAGCCTGCAAGGAACGTGCCTGGCCCCCGGCCTCGCCCACGACACCATCGAAGACGACGGGCTGGGCCTGACCGAATACACCGGTTGGAAGGCCCTCCGTGCCCCCGGCTTCCGCTACGTCTCCGAGGCCGACGGCAAGGAGATGCTTTTCGACCTGGAGAAAGACCCCATGGAATACCACAACGTGGCGGAGGACCCGGCCTACAAGGACGACCTCGCCGAGATGCGCCGCTTGCTCTTGCGTCGCCTCATCGCCATGGAGCGTCCGAAAGCGAAGACCTGGCCCTACTGACGCGAGGAATCAGGACACATCCGCCCACCCCTGTGGACCTGAAATGAACACAACCAAGAACAGATTCCTACCCATGGGTAGGCGCTCACGACTAAATCGACAGGCCCTTGCGCGGGGGATGACGGACGGTAGGGGCATGCTCCCGCATGCCTGTTGGCGACACGTGTCCCGCGCCAGCAGGGCGCTCCATGGTAAAGCGCAGCCCGCTTCGGTCAACGGACAAGCGGGAGCTTGTCCCTACCCGCTACGCCCTGCGTGGGAACGAGAGAATCTGCGTTCATCTGCGCAATCTGCGGATACATGATCATGGAGCCCCGCCTTCGCGGGGATGACGGTAAAGTAGAAGCGGCTTCCAGCCGCTTTTTGAAGAGGCTGGAAGCCTCTTCTACTTTCCTGCGGAACCACGGCGGTTTTCCGTGGAGACGATTCCGGCCAGGCCGAGTTAGGAGGGCCCCGTGAACGGCTACCGGCACGCTGTCATCGGTTTGGAATAGAAGGAGTGAGACGTTATGAGCAATAGCAATAAACCCACGACCGCCCATTTCGACGCGGAGGCAAGGACTTGGGCCGACAAGCCCCGGCGGGTGCTCCTGGGCCGGACCCTGGCGGAGGCCATCGCCGAGGATCTGCCCCTGAACACCGGGATGGGTGCGCTGGATTTCGGCTGCGGCGTGGGGTTGGTGTCCCTTCCCCTGGCGCCCGAACTGGGACACATCACCGCGGCCGATACGTCGCCGGGCATGTTGGCGGTACTGGAAGAGCGCCTTCGCGAGGCGGGCATCAGGAACATCGAACCCCGGGCCCTTTCCGACGACGCGGACGACTTTGGGGAGGCGGCATTCGACCTCATCTTCACCTGCATGGTGCTCCATCACGTGGTGGACGTGGACGCCCAACTGAAGCAGTTTGCCCGGTGGTGCGCACCGGGAGGTTGGCTGGTTATCGCGGACCTGGAACTGGAAGACGGCACGTTTCATGAAGGGGACCAGGGGCCGGTCCATCCCGGCTTCGATCCCCAAGACCTGGGGAAAGGGTTGACCGGTCTGGGCTTCACCGTATGCCGGACGCGCACCGTCCACACCCTCAAGCGCGACCGCGCCGGGATAAAGGATAAGGAGTATCCCCTGTTCCTCCTTACGGCGCGGCGGAATGACGCCCGCTGATCCCGCCACGGCTCCCGCGAAGGCGTTTGGAAAGCTACGCGGCGCATGGGAACGAGAAATCACCGCCCCTGGTGGTGAACGCGGAGAGGAAAGAAGCTGTCCACATATATCTTGTCGTAACCGTTCACGACGAGGAACGCCCCTATTTCAAGGGTGTTGTGTCGTTACCATAAAAACACCAATGCGCTCTTATGTGGTACAGCCGTCCTCCGTGGGCCGTACTCGGCCCGAACCGGGGGCTGTGGGGCCGACAGGCCCCGATTTGGACCTAAAGACTTACCTGAGCTTAAGGTTTGTTGCTTGGAGACGGCACAATAGCCGCAGGAACAGAGATGGAACCCTTGCGGGTTCCACAGCCGAGGGCGGCTGTGCCACATAAGAGATGGTCCATCGAAACGCGCCTCAAAGACGCCGTGAACGGTTACATCTTGTTTAATCGCAGCCGTTCACGGGGGGCTTCTCTTTTGACGGGTCCGCAACGGCAACGCAAGACCCCCGGCACCCCCACCGTCATTCCCGCGAACGCGGGAATCCACGACCATGGAACGAAATCTGTGGATAGGTGATGGAGCCCCGCATTCGCGGGGATGACGGTTTGGGGCGGGAGGAACGGCTACTCGTGACGTTATGCAACATTGGGGTTTAATCAACAATGATCTTGCCGTGAAACCAATTGCATAAGTCAAAACCCAAGAGCCGTTCATATCGGTCACACTTAACAGGGTCGGGCATAACAATTTGCTGAGCTGATTTTGGCGCCGCAACTGGCGCACGCGAAAGGTTTTTAATATGCTTTTTCATGGTTTCAATCCTTTTGGGTCGACCCTTCCAGTTTTGCTCCCCCTGGCTGAAACAGAGCGTCGCAAACGCAATGAATGTTCACGGTAAAGAGACAACTTGGCCGTGGAGCACCAAGGATCCCGCAAGTATGGGATTCCAGAAGTCCAGAAGCCAATTATCATACTGTTGGGGGTTGAGAAAACCTCCGGTTGTCCCATCGAAATGCAAGAACCTGAACATTGTACCTGGGTAAAGTAACGAGCCGGTATTCCTGCCAGGGTAGAGGCGCCCCGAAATGTAGAGGTCTCCCGTCTGGGAATTGACCAACAGGAGGCATTCGGACGAGTTCCCGATGATGAACTCCGACACCTGAGTGCTCGGCGTAATGTTCTGTTGCGTATATACTTGCCCGCCGTGCATGATCACGTCGCCCAATCCCGTAAACTCGACCAAGGTTTCGCCGTTTGCATTCCGAACGACCATGGCGTGGGTAGGAACGATTTAGACGGCCCGGCAAGCTGTCTCCAGGTTGCTCTTTTCCGTCGTTGTCCACGACAAGTTGATGGCGGCCTGTGTAAGGGCCGCGTGGAGATCATAGTAGTCGGAGGATTCGCCCAACAGGTTGACCTGGCACTCATAGTACAGTGCGGCGACTTGATCAATACCCATTCCGTCGATGGTGCGACCACGAAACGTATCGCCGTCCACCAGCAAGTAACAAAGCTTGTTGTTAACACTGCTGTTGATATGCACTCCGCCCTTATCTTCCGTCCCGGTATAGAAGTTTGGGCTATCGTAGCGATCCGGGTAAGGCCCGAACACCGTTTCCATGCTTGGTGGGTCCGCCATGTCGCGCAACGCACCCAATCTGCTATCTTCTCCCATCAACCACCGGTCACCGGGGGGATCCGATCCATAGGTCAGATCGAAGATTTCGCCAAAAACGTCCGACAAGGATTCGTTGATCGCACCGGACTCGTTGGCATATACCAACCCAGACTCATAGTTCGTTACGCCATGGGTAAACTCATGTGCCAAAATGTCATCGACGGCGAGCCCATCACCTATAACGAGTAGATCATTCAGTGTCCACATAGCATTATCGCAGGGAGGGAACAAGCTTCCACAAACGATGATATTGAAGTACCTTGCTTTGGCTATTATATAGCTTCCGTTGTCGTCATAGCTGTCTCGAAAGCCGAAATTGGCATCGTTGTAAAAGTCATACACCGCGCCCAAGATGTCGTAGGCATTGTCCTGATCCGGCTCGTTCAGCGGAGGACTGTCTTCCACGCGATGAAAACCCACGCAAAGCGAGGCGTTGTCGCAGTCACACACGTCTCGATACTTGGCATCATGGATCAGGGAATAGCCGAACAGCAGGTCACCGGTGTGAGCATCGAAAAGCATTCTCTCCGCAAAGAGAAAGGGTTCGGGAGCGGTGATGTCCATCATCCACGCCAAAGCTGGTTCCCCTTCTTCCCCCACGACGGGCGGGTCGTAGATGACGAGTTCACCCGGTGACGCTACGTTGAGGCCGGTTTGGAGTAAGGACAGTTCCTCCTTCGTAAGGTCCGTCCCCACTGCTGTGGCTTCCTCGGCTATCCGGAGATAAGTATTTTCCAGGGCCTTTGCTTCGGCATCGGGAGCGTAAACCGTGGGCTTCAAAGGGATTTGTCCCGCATCAAAGGGCGCGGTTTTCACGGAAATATCGTTAATCACCGCCTGGACACCGTTCTGGTCGTCAAGCTGGACCATTGTTTCCGCGCCGAACACGGGAATGGAGGCGTATTCCTGGCGGAGGTGGACATAGGTCCGCAGCCCGGAGGTCTTTATGCGTTTGGTGGAAAAAGCCACTTTAGGACTGTAGATCCCGAAGGCGGCCGCATAGTGCGCGAGAAAAGCTTGGGCAGCATCCTCAGGCGCTCCGGGGGGAACCGGCGCAGCCAAGCGCACGCTGTTCTCTGACGGCGCCCCAAAATACCTTAGAGGGTGTTTGCAAAGTGTAGTTTAGGCTAACCCTCTGCCGCAAGAGACTGCCACCCCTTTCATCTGCCCGGCTTTGCCGGGCTTTCTTCTTGACTTTTAAGTATAGCGTATATAACATATGCTATACTTAATGCG